>NZ_PDHT01000006.1:0-219562 GCF_002917135.1 Methylobacterium sp. V23 | reverse complement strand
CTTCCGGTGAACGGGTTGCTCGTGCTCTCCCCCACCGGCACGAAGCCGCCGGTGCCCCAGATGCCCGACGAGGCCGCCGTGGTGCTGGTCGCGACCGCGTCGATGTTCGCGGTGAGCCGGTAGCGGCCCGCGAGGTTGGCCCCCATCAGCTGCAGCTGGTGCAGGTTCGAGACCGCGACCACGCCGCTGGTGTCCGCCGGCGCGGCCTCCGAGCGCAGGATCGGCCGCATGTCCCCGGCCTAGTACCAGACGGTGGAGAAGTCGAAGCCACCGTAGTTCGAGGCGACGCGCGCCTGCGCCGTGGTCAGCCCGGTCGTGCCCGGGGACGAGCCGGCGCCGCTGCTCGTCATCCCGGTACTGTCCGTGTCCCAGTAGGCGTTCGTCAGCGCGCCGATGCTGCCGCCGAAGAGGCCGCCGACGAAGGAGGAGCCTGTGACGCGGCCGGTGGCGTAGACCTCACTCACCGTGCCCCTGTGGTAGCCGACGAGGCCGCCCACGTAGAAGGAGCCCGTGACGCTGCCGGTGGCGTAGGACTGGCTTATCGTGCCGCTGTTGTGGCCGACGAGGCCGCCCACGTAGTCACCGGATCCCGAGACGCTTCCGGTTGCGTAGGACTGCGCCACCGTGCCGCCGCTGTCGTTCACGCCGACGAGGCCGCCCACGCTGGGGGCTTTCGCTCCGCCCGTAACGCTTCCGGTGGCGTAGGACTGGATCACCGTGCCGCCGTTCTGGCCGACGAGGCCGCCCACGGCGGAGTTGCCCGAGACGCTGCCGCCGACAAGTCCGAAGTCTCCGACACGGCCGCCGCTGCCGATGATGCCGAACAGTCCGACGTAGCTCTGGCTCGGCCGGGTGATGGTCAGCCCGGTGATCGTGTAGCCCGCCCCGTCCAGACTTCCGGTGAACGGGTTGCTCGTGCTCTCCCCCACCGGCACGAAGCCGCCGGTGCCCCAGATGCCCGACGAGGCCGCCGTGGTGCTGGTCGCGACCGCGTCGATGTTCGCGGTGAGCCGGTAGCGGCCCGCGAGGTTGGCCCCCATCAGCTGCAGCTGGTGCAGGTTCGACACCGCGCTCACGCCGCCGACCGCCGGCGCGGCTTCCGAGCGCAGGATCGGGCGCAGGTCCCCGGCCTGGTACCAGACGGTGGAGAAGTCGAAGCCACCGTAGTTCGAGGCGGCGCGCGCCTGCGCCGTGGTCAGCCCGATCGCGCCCGGGGACGAGCTGCTGCCGACGCCGCTCATCGTCCCGGTGCTGTCCGTGTCCCAGTAGGTGTTCGTCAGCGTGCCGGCATTAAAGCCGATCAGCCCGCCCAGGTAGGAGCCGCTGCTGGCGACGGCCCCGGTCGCGTAGGCGTTGCTCACCTGGCGGGCATTGACGCCGATCAGCCCGCCCACGTTGGAGCTTCTGCCGGTGACGGCCCCGGTGGCGTAGGCGTTGTTCACCGTGCCATAGTTGAAGCCGACCAGCCCGCCTACTCCGTTGTCGCCGCCGGTGACGGCTCCCGTGGCGGAGGCGTTGCTCATCGTGCCGTCATTGAGGCCAACCAGCCCGCCTACTCCGCCGCGGCCGGTGACGGCTCCGGTGGCGTAGGCGTCGCTCACCGTGCCGGCGTTGCGGCCAACCAACCCGCCCACGTTGGAGCCGCCGGCGATACGGCCGCCCTCCAGGCCGAGGTTCGTCACCGTGCCACCGTCGAGATTGCCGATCAGACCGACATAGTTCTGGCTCGGCCGGGCGATCGTCAGTCCGGTGACGGTGAACCCCGCCCCGTCGAACGAGCCCGTGAACGGGGCGGCGCGGGCGTCGCCCACCGGCGCGAAGCCCGCGCCGCCGTTCCAGGCCGCGGTGCCCGCGGCGTCGATGTCGCCGGCGAGCCGGTAGTTCGCCGCCCGGTAGGCCGGTGACGTGCCCATCCCCTGCACGCCGTAGATGTCGGTCAGCCGGTACGGGCTTGCCGATGTGCCCGCCCCGCCCGCAGCCCGCAGGAACGAGCCGCCGTCGACCTGGAAGTCGCCCGCCGCGAAGCCCGGCAGGGTCGCAGCGTTCTGCACCCAGTCGCCCGAGGCCCAAGTGAAGTGCGCCACCGAGATGCCGGTGGTGGCCGTGGAGGTGCCAGTGCCCGCCGCGATGGTTAGCCCGCCTGCCGGCGCGGTGATCGCGCTGTTCAGCGTCACCGCGCCCGCCGCCTGCAGGGTCAGCGTCGCCCCGGTGTTCCAGGCCAGCGGCGTGGAGGCCGCCAGGGTGATGGCGCCGGTCTGGCCGCCGCCCGAACCGGTCGAGACCGTCACGTTGGCCGAGCCCAAAGCCGTCAGCAGCGTCGTGGCGTTGATCACCGAGCCGTTGGCGGTGGCGGTGAAGCCGCCGCCGGTGGTCTGCGCGCCCGACGTGATGGTGACGTCGTAGGGATCGAGCAGCAGCGTGCCGAAGGCGCCTTTCGCGGCGGTCAGGTCCGTCCGGCCCTCGTAGGACAGGACGCCCTTCGACGACACCTCCGTCTGGCCGCCGTCGCCCCCCGCCGCCCCGCCGCGCGCCGTGATCGTGCCGGAGAAGCGCGTCGCGCCGTCCGACCACACCACGACGTCGCCGCCGACGCCAGCCCGCGTCGCGTCCGCGCGGATCACGCTCGCCGCGTCCACGCTCACCCGCTCGGCCCGCGCCAGCGGTCCCTGGCCCATCCGGCCGCCGCCGACCCGCACCACGCCGCCGCCCGCCGCGCCCGAGGCCTCGATCCGCGCGGCCTGCGTGGCGATCTCGGGCGCCGTGGCCACCACGCGTCCGCCCCGGCCGGTGCGGCCCTCCGCCAGGAGCCGGCCCGACAGCGCGAGATGCTCCGACGCCTTCAGCCGCGCCCGCCCGCCGGTCGCGCCCGACACGTCCACCGTGCCGGCCACCGTGACGTGGCGCCCGGCGACCCGCACCCGCCCGCCCGCCTCGGCGCCGGCCACCGAGGCGTCGAGCCGCGCCGTCGGGCCCACGACCACGCGGCCCTCGCCCCCCGACAGGGTGATGCGGCCGTTCGTCCCCGAGACCGAGCGCGCCTCGATCGTGCCCGACAGGTTCACCGCCTGCCGCGCCATGTCCCGTGCCGCCGCCGCCGACAGCGTCACCGAGCCGCCGTCGGCCGCGATCGTGCCCGAATGCGTGACCAGCGCGCCGCGGCCCCGACCCCGCGTCGGTACCGCCACCTGCAGGAAGCCGTCCCCCGACAGGTCGAGCGTCGCCCGCTCGCCCGCGCCGAGCCCGACCCGGCCCAGCGGCACCGAGATCGTGCCGGTATTGCTCACGCTGCCGCCGATCAGCGCGGCGTAGCCGCCGCGCCTGATGGTGATCGCTCCGTGGTTCGTCACCGGCGCCGAGGCGCCCGAGCCGCGGAACTGCCGCCGCCCCCCCTTGAAGTCCTCATCCGAGATGCCGAGCGAGGAGGCGACGAAGCCGGCCGCATTGACCTGCCCCGAACGGGTGATCGTCACGCCGTTGGGGTTGACGAGATAGACCTGTCCGGTGGCGTTGAGCTGCCCGGCGATGGTCGAGGGCGTGGCGCCGGTCACCCGGTTCAGGAGCGCCGCGTTCGCGCCCGGCTGGCGGATGTCGACGCAGTGGCCCTGGCCGACGGAGAAGCCCTGCCAGTCGACGATCGCGGTCTGGCTCGACTGCGTGATCGCCAGGGCGCCACCCTGGGGCGTGCCGATCGTCACCCCGCCGGAGATCACCTGCCCGCCGCGCGGCAGCGGCTCGGCCCGCAACGGCCCAGGGCCGAGCGACAGGCCGAGCGGAAGGCCGACGCCGACCAGGGCGGTCGAGGCCAGCAGCGCGCGGGTGAGGGCGCGGGCACAGGGCGCGGCGGAAGGGGCCATGGCGATCGGTGCCTCAGAACTGCAGGGCGGTGGTGAAGGTCAGGCGGGTGTCGTCGGGCAGCCCGTCCGAGCGCTCGGCCCGGCCGAGTTCGAGGCTCAGCGCCGCCTGGGTGAAGCTCAGGCCCGGGGCCGCGGCCAGCCGCAGGCCGGCGCCGTAGGCCGTGCCCCGTACCATCGCCCGTTCCAGCGCGGTGGGGCGCTGCTGGCGCGTCAGGCCGAAGGCACCGAAGGCGTAGGGCGCGATCACCACGGCGCCGGGCGTGGTGTCGCCCGAGGGGAGACCGCTGCCGAGCTGGGCCGGGATCGAGGGCAGCCCGAACGGCAGGGTGACCGGCACGACGAACGGCGCCTGCAACTCGGCGCGCACGACGAACCCCTCGTCGCCCTGGAACAGGCCGGCATCGAAGCTCGACAGCCCCGCAAGGTTGGCCAGGCCGATCTGCTCGGAGCGCGGCAGCGCCTGGTTGAACGCGGTCTGGGCGCGGGCGCGCAGGTCGAGGGCGAGGTGCTCGGCCAGGGGCTGGGTCAGGGCCAGCGCCGCCTCCAGCTTCTGGAACTCCGGCCGCACGCCCTGGCGCGACAACGGGGCCCGGCCCGAGCCCGGCGGCGGCGCGGCGCGGGCGCCGAGACCGTCGAGGCCGAACGCGGCGGACAGCCGGGCGGTGACCACGGCTTCGGTGGGGGACAACCAGACCAGGTCGGCGCCGGTGCGGGCGATGCGCAGGCGGTCGAGGCTGAACGGCGCCTCCACCGGGGTGATCACATCGACGCGCTCCGCCTGCGCGTCGAAGGCGGCCTCCCAGTTCAGGGTGACGGCGCGCGCGCGGATCAGGGGGGCGCGCAGCCGGGCCGAAGCGCGCGAGAAGTCCGAGGCGATGCCGAGGGTGCCGGGCCGCGCCCGCGGCGCGGTGCGGGCGTCGGTGGTCTCCAGGGTCAGGGTCAGCCCGTCGATCCCCAGCGGCAGGATCAGCACGACGGAGAGCGCGCGGTTGCGCGGCTCGCCGCCGAGGAAGCTGCGCGCGCCGCCGGTGTAGGGCGCACCCGAGGCGCGGACATACAGGCTCTCGCCGTTCCCGGTGGGCGAGTTGAGGTCGAGGCCGGTGCCCAGCGTATAGGTGCCGAGGCTCGCTGCCAGGACGTTGTCGGTGGAGACGAGACCGGTGACGGGCTTGTAGCGCGCCTCGACCGCCAGCACGGTGGCACCGGCCCGCGACCCGGCGGCCAGCGTCGAGCGCAGCACGGTGCCGGGGGTGTCGCCGGCGATGAGCACGCGGCGCTCGATCTCGGCGAGCGTCAGGCCCGGGCGTCCCACCAGTGGCGCCAGCACGGCGGCGACCCGGGCGCGGATCTCGCCCGGCAGGGCGGCGGTGTCGATGCGCTCGATCTGCCCGTCGATGACGCGCAGGCGCACGGCGCCGCCGTCGCGCAGTCGCTGCGCCGGCAGGACGACGCGGACCAGAGCCAAGCCCTGCGCGGCATAGGCCTGTTCGAGGTCGCGGGCGGCGGCGAACAGGTCGGCGACGGTGACCGTGCGGCCGGACAGGCGCGCGGCGAGCTCGGCCGCGCGCGCGTCAGGAGCCTCGGTGCCGCCCTCGATGCGCAGGCGCCCGACCCGCAGCGAGAGCCGTTCGGCGCCCTCCGGCGCGGTGGGCCCGACGCCCTCGGGAATGGCGAGACCGCCACCGCTGCGCTGGAGGGACGGGCTGAACGACGGCGGGGTGATCTGCGAGGCGGTCTGGGCCTGGGCGAATCCGGTGAACGGCCCTCCGGCGACGCACAGGGCGGCGAGCGCGAGGCGGGCGCGACGTGCGCTGGGCATGGCAGCAGCGTTTCCCTTCAGCACTCGCCCGGTCCGCACACGACCGCGATCGAGATCAGGCTGCGATCGAGGAACCTTCCAACGCGATGACGCATGACCAAGCCTTCTCGACACCAAGCAACCTCGACGCAGTAGATCCCGCGATGACCGGCGTTCATCACGCTCCTTGTTCAACGACGGACCGGATTTGATGATTCCCGGAACTCCCAAGACCTCTGATTTTCTTGATCCATGTTCTCGGCGTAAAAACGTCCGGACATCGACTGAATAGGAAAAATTGCTATAGCCTGGAATTTGCGATATCGATAATCTTACGATCGCAATATCAGTACATCCCTATCGCAGAGTTCGCAGGGTGTGCCGTTCCATGTCAACATAAGTCGACGTCGCGGGGAGCCGAGTCGGTCGATGCGTCTCGGAAATCGACGGTTTCGAGACGCATCGACCGCTCTCGCCGCGGACGACACGGATTCATTTCGCGCGGCGCGCCCCTCACCGGCCTCGCCCGCCGAGGACCACGATGCCCACCGTCCGCCACCTGCGCTTCGACCCTGAGACGTATCCCGACCCACTCGCCCGGGCCGAGGCGTGGCACGACGCCTTCGCCCCTTCCGCCGTCCCAGTCCTGACCCCCGAGCAGACCCGGACGCTGTCCGGCCGCCTCGACCTGCACCCGCTGGGCCAGGTGGTTCTCGTTCAGATCGCAGCTTCGCCCCAGACGCTGGTGCGCGACCGGGCGCTGCTGTCGCGCCTGACCTACGACCACCTCATCTTCGACCTCTTCCTCGAAGGCAGCGCCCGCGGGCATGCCGGGGGGCGCCCGTTGGCGATCGAGGCGGGCGACTGCGTGATGTTCGATCTCAAGCGGACGATGCATCTCCGGATCTCGGCGTTTCGCCTGCTGGCGCTCATCCTGCCGCGGCGCCTCCTGGCGACGCGGGTCGGCGCGCTGGGTCCGGTGGACGGCCTGGTGTTCCCGGCCGGGAGCCCGGAGGCGCGCCTCCTGTCGGCGACGCTGAGCGAGCTCGTGGCGCAGGCGCCGCGCCTGACGGAGGCGGGCGGCGCGGCGCTGGGCCTCGGCGTCGCCGGCGTGATCGCGGCCTGCGTGGCCGCTCGGACCGCGGATGAGGCTCCGGGTGGGGCAGGGCGTCCGGCTGCGGATGCGAATGCCGTGCAGCTTCGGCGGCATCTGGAGCGCCACGCGATGGACCCGGCCTTCGACCCGGCGCGGCTGGCGGCGGAGTTCGGATTGTCGCGCGCCGGACTGTATCGCGCGTTCCGCTCCAAGGGCGGCGTGGCGGCGGCGATCCGCCGATGGCGGGCGGACCGGGCCGTGCGGTTGCTTCGCGATCCGGCGTGGTCGGGGCGCTCGGTCGAGGCGGTGGCGCGCGCGAGCGGGTTCACGGATGCACGCGTGCTGCGCCGGGCGCTCCGGGATCTCCACGGAATGACCTCGGCCCAAATGCGGCCCGGCTTGCTTCGGGACGGTCATCCGATTTCGGGTGCCGACATCCGGCAGGAGATCGAAATGCTCCTGGAGCGGCTGTGACCCGGCGATTCGAGCGGCCGTATCGATCCATGCTGACGTCGGGCCGAACCTCGCCGAATCCGGTGGCGCGTGTTCGGCACATCAGACGAACCGGATCCCGACCCACCAAACCGGCCCATGCCGCGCGTCGGGTTTCACGGGCATCTCAAAGGCGGGGGGGGTGCCCTGCCTCGCAATCGCGTCTCGAATCGACGGATCGCGTTTGTCCGGTGGGAGGCTTCAGAACCGCGCGACGGTGCACGAGGTCTGCGCGGCGAGAGGGGCGTATTCACGCCGACGTCTTGCTGCTGGAAGAAGCGCTTCAACGGCACGGACGAGCCGGAGATCCGATGGTGCGAGCCGTCGGAGGACGAGAACGACGCTCTCATGCCGCCACGACGACCGACGAATTGGGGGAAATTGCTCTGAACGCGACAATCAGCGGCTTCGACGAGCCCGATCGAGAGCAAGCGCTCTCACGACGGCATCATCGACACACATTGGGATCAAGCGCAGGTCACCGGGCTGAAGCACAAGCTAAGCCGTAACAATCGCTGGCGCGCCCTACGGGAATCGAACCCGTGTTTTCGCCGTGAAAGGGCGACGTCCTAGACCGCTAGACGAAGGGCGCCGCTGCGGTGAGCGGTTCTATATGCGGCTTCGGGCGCGGGGGCAACGGGGGAATCGCCGCGGGTTTGCGGCTTGACGAATGCGGCCCCGGCCGGTTTGTCGGGGAGACACGCGGACCGCCCCCTGAGGCGGCCGGAGAGCGGACCTGACTGCATGACCACGCGACGCGACGGCCCGCCGGGGCCGAGGACGACCAAGCCCGGCTTCTCGCGGGGTCCCTTCCGGCGGGGACCGCCGCAGAACCAGCGGGGCGCGGCGAGCGTCGCGGCGGCCTCCGGCGACCACGTCGTGCTCTACGGCTGGCACCCGGTGGCCCAAGCCCTGGCCAACGCGGGCCGCAAGCTGCACCGGCTGCTCGCCACCGAGAACGCGATGATCCGGCTCACCGAGGAGATCGGGACCCTCCGGATCGATCCCGAGCTGGTGCGCCCCAGCGCCATCAACGCGCTGCTCGGCCCCGATGCCGTGCACCAGGGCCTCTACCTCGAGGCCGACCCGCTGCCGGGGCCGGACCTCGACGAGCTCGGCGACGACGTGCTGCTCCTCGCCCTCGACCAGATCACCGATCCGCACAATGTCGGCGCCATCGTGCGCACCGCCGCCGCCTTCGGGGTGGCGGGCATCATCACCACCGCGCGGCACTCGCCCAACGCCACCGGCGTGCTGGCGAAATCCGCCTCCGGCGGGCTGGAACACGTGCCCCTGATCGTGGTCCGCAACCTGTCGGACGCCCTGGTCGACCTCGGCAAGCGCGGCTTCACCCGGATCGGCCTCGATTCCGACGCCGAGACCGCCCTGGACAGCATCGGCCCGAAGCGTCCGGCCGTGATCGTGCTCGGGGCCGAGGGCAAGGGCCTGCGCCAGCGCACCCGCGAGAATTGCGACGTGCTGGCCCGCATCCCGTTCAGCGGCGAGATCCGCAGCATCAACGTCTCGAACGCCGCGGCCATCACGCTCTACGCCCTCAGTCCCCGCGGCTAAGGCCCCCTCACGGCGGCGGCCGATCCGGCGACCGGTGAAGCGCTTCGATCGGTCCGGTCGGAACGCCCCCCTCTTCCAACGGGAGAAGGGGGCCGCCCGGAGTCGAGACCCGCCAGGCGAGGGGACCCGCGCGAAAGGCGGCGGAGGAACCAACCGGCGAGGATATGAGGCGCGCGACTCAGCGCCAGAACGGCTTGACCGCCACGAGATCCGCGTGCGCCTCGGCGGCCGCCTTCAGCAGCGTCTTGCCGTCGGCCTCGTTGTCGCCCGCGGCGAGGCCGGCCGCGAAGGCCGTCTCGCCGGGAAGCTCCTGCGGATCGGGCACCGCCACGAGGCTGGCCAGGACCGTGTGGGCGGTGGCCTGATCGTTCAGGCTGCCGAGATGGTCCTGCAGGTCGGACAGGGCCGAGACGAAGGCCTTGTGGCGCTTGCGCCGCTTCTTCTCGGGGAAGAGGCTCGCGAAGAACTCCGCGCCGTAGCGCAGCTTCTTCGCCTCGATCCGGACCCGGTGGCGCTCCTCGGGCTCCAGGCGGTCGAGGTGGCGTCCGCGCTTGCGGATGCGGCGCAGGGCCTTGTCGAGCACCTGGGCGGCGAAGGCGCCGGCCGGCCCGTCGCGGTCCGCGGCGGCCGGTCCAGTGCGCCACCCGCCGGTCTCGAGCCAGGCCGCGACGTCGAGGACGAGGCCGCGCCATTCCTGCGATTCGAGGGTGGCGAGGACGCCGTCATAGGCGCGGTCCCGCTCCGCTTCGAGGCGCCGGCGCAGGTCGTCGAGGCCGGCCTCGTCCGGGCGACGGGCCATCTCGGCCGGCAGGGTCTCGGCCAGGAAGACGTCGAGGTTCCGGGCGTGGCCGAAGGGCTCGGTGATGCGCTTGATCTCGTCGCGCAGGGTCGCGGCCATCGTGTCCTGTGCCAGGACCGGCTTGAACAGGGTGAAGGCCGAGCGCAGGCGGCGCAGGGCGACCCGCAGCTGGTGCAGGGCCTCCACATCCCGGTTGTGCAGGAAGACGTCCTCGTTGCGGCGCAGGTGGGACAGGCAGGCGAAGGCGATGGCGCGGAAGGCCTCGCCCGCCGTGCCGTCCGGCGCCAGCGTGACCGGGCGCGCCTTGCTCGGGCGCCGCAGGGTTCCGTCGCGCAGGCTGAAGCCCCGGGCCGACTTGCTCAGCGCCCCGAGGCGGAGCGGCACGGTCTCGGCCAGGGCCTGGGCCAGGGTGAACAGGTCCTCGGGCCGGCCCTCCTTCAGCTCCAGTTCGAGCTCCCACAGGGGCGCGTCGCCGTTCGGGGTCTCGATCCGACCCTCGTCGAAGGCGACTTCGATGCGGGAGGCCCCGTAGCGCACCATCCGGCTGCGCCGCTCCACCAGGGTGGCGAAGGCGGGGGACAGCTCGGGCGCCTCGGCAGCTGCCAGCACGTCCGGCACCGGCGTCTCGGAGACCTGCGCGAGGTCGGGCACGTTCCCGGCAACGGGCGCCTCCCATTCCGCGCGGTCGAACAGGCCAGCGGTGGCGGCGGCGACCTTCACGGTCTGGACGAACGCCTCGCCGTCACGGCGGACGCGCAGGGTCAGCCCGGCCGCGCGCAAGTCGCCGGCCTCCGTGTCGAAGTAGGTCGAGGTGAGGAAGCGAGACTCCTCCGAGGCTTCCGCCTGCAGGAACGGGTGGCGGCTCAGTTCCGCGAGGTCGCTGCCCTCGCATTCCAGCTTCAACTCGATCTCACGCGGCGCGACCATGATGTGTCCCAAGTTTCGGCCCCGACCCGTCGTCCGCGACGGGGCGGCGGGCCCCTACCGATCGGGACAAGCCCGGCCCGCAGCAACCGTTCCGTGCGGAATCAGCAGCCACCGGCGTCGGTTATGGCGCAGGGCGACCCGGACGCGCGACTGAAATCGTGACGATTTTCATTCGCCCCCGACGCCGAGTGGTGTAGCGGGAGGAACCGGCCGGGGCCGGCGGGAACGAGACTCGTTGGGCGTGGTGATGATTCGGGAGCGGCTGAGAGCCGACCGCCTGCTGGTGGAGCGAGGTCACTTCGAGAGCCGGGCCCGGGCACAGGCCGCCATCGCGGCGGGCCTCGTGCGGGCGGACGACCAGCCGGTGACGCGGGCCTCCGACCTCCTCGACCGCGACGCGCGCCTCGAGGCGTCCGCGCCCCATCCCTTTGTGTCCCGCGGCGGGCTGAAGCTCGACGCCGCCCTCGACGCCTTCGGCTTCGACCCGGCGGGGCGCGTCTGCCTCGACGTCGGGGCCTCGACCGGCGGCTTCACCGACGCGCTGCTGGCGCGGGGCGCCGCGCACGTCTACGCCGTCGACGTGGGGCGCGACCAGCTCCACGCCTCCCTCCGGGCCGACACCCGCGTCACCAGCCTGGAGGGCACCGATGCCCGCAGCCTCGACCGCGCCGCGATCCCGCAGGCCCCGGACCTCTGCGCCATCGATGTCAGCTTCATCTCCCTCCGGCTGATCCTGCCGGCGCTCCTGCCGCTGCTGGCCCCCGGTGCCGCCCTCGCCGCGCTGATCAAGCCGCAATTCGAGGCCGGGCGCGACCGGGTCGGGCGCGGCGGCATCGTCCGCGACCCCGCGATCCACGACGCCGTCTGCGCCGAGATCCGCGCCGCCCTCGAGGCCGCGGGCCTGGAGATCCTCGGCCTCATCCCGTCACCCGTCGCCGGCGGCGACGGCAACCGCGAGTTCCTGATCGGGGCGCGCCTGGACCCACGACCATGACCGAGCCGAACACCGAGACCCTGGAGATCCGCCGCCTCGGCGCGCGCGGCGACGGGCTGGCGGAGGACGGCACCGCCGTCGCCCTGGCCCTGCCGGGGGAGCGCGTCACGGTGCTGCGCGCGGGAACGCGCGGGACGCTCGTCGACCTCCTGCACGCCTCCCCGGATCGGATCGCGCCGTTCTGCCCGTATTTCGGCACCTGCGGCGGCTGCACCGTGCAGCACCTCGCCCCCGAGCCCTACGCCGCCTGGAAGCACGATCATCTGGTCCAGGCGCTGTCCCATGCCGGGCTCGATGGTACGCCGGAACCCCTGATCGATGCCCGCGGGGCCGGGCGGCGGCGGCTCACCCTGCATGTTCGGGCCATCGAGGGCCAGGCGCAGGCCGGGCTGATGGCCGCGCGGAGCCACGACCTCGTCGCCATCGACCATTGCCCGATCACGGTGCCGGCGCTGCACCGGGCGCCCCAGGTGGCGATGGCCCTGAGTGCGCCGCTCGGGCACGGCCGCAAGCCCCTCGACGTCGCCTTCGCCGCCACCGAGGCCGGCCTCGACGTCGATATCCGCGGGCACGGCCCCGCCGCCGAGGGGGTTCGGGCTGCGCTGGTGCGCCTCGCGGGCGAACTCGACCTGGCCCGCCTCTCGCTGCACGGGGAGGTGCTGGTGGAGCGCCGGGCCCCGGCGGTCACCACCTCGGGCCTCCGGCTGGTGCCGCCCGCCGGCGGGTTCCTCCAGGCCACGGAGGCCGGCGAGGCCGTGCTGACCGCGGCCGTGGTCGCGGCCCTCGACAAGAAGACGAAGCGGGTGGTCGACTTGTTCTCCGGCAGCGGGCCGTTCAGCCTCGCGATGGCGCGCACCCGGGACGTCCACGCCGTGGAGGGCGAGGCGGCGGCCCTGGCCAGCCTCGACCGGGCGGTGCGGGCGGTGCCGGGCCTGCGCCGGGTCACCACCGAGCGCCGCGACCTGTTCCGCCGGCCGCTGCTGCCCCTCGAACTCGACACCTACGACGCCGTGGTCTTCGATCCGCCGCGGGCGGGCGCCGGGGCGCAGGCGGCCCGGATCGCCGAATCGAAGGTCCCGCTAGTGATCGGCGTCGCCTGCGACACCGGCACCTTCGCGCGGGATGCCGCGACCTTGGTGGCGGGCGGCTACACCCTGGAGCGGGTGATCCCGGTCGACCAGTTCGCCTATTCGGGACATCTCGAGATGGTCGGGGTGTTCCGCCGTCCGCGCCCGCCCCGCAAGCGGCTGTAGGCGCAGCGCTCGACAACCGCCGGGCCGCCCTTAGGTGAGGGGCATGCGCGCACGCTTCCCCACCCTGACCGCGACCCTCGGCCTCCTCGCCCTCGCCGGACCTGCCGCGGCGGATTCCTGCGGCGACCTCATCGATCGGGTGGTGGCCGAGACCCAGGCCACCCTGGTCAAGCGGACGGCGGATTTTGCGGAGTTCAGCGCCCCCGACGGGATCGGCATGACGCTGGCCTGCGGCGAGCTCTCGGCCACGGGCGTCCAGTTCCGGGGCACGCCGCTGCCCGCAGGCTACTTCGAGCTGTTCGGACGCGCCGGACACGCCGTCACGGGCTTGGCGGCGGACGAGCTGGCGCAGGCGGCCCGCACCGCCCGCACCGCCGCCGCCACGACCCGGCACAGCAACGTCGATGCCGGAAAGGTCCTCGTCACCTGCTCGCTCTCGGGAACGCGCGAAGCGCCCGTCACCGCCTGCGCGGTGATCGAGCGCGACGAGCGCCGCTAGGACGCGCCCGCGAGGCGCGCCTATGAGCGCATGGCGATGACCATGTAGCCGGAATACAGGAGGGCTGCGGCCATCAGGAGGTAGACGTTCGGTTCCATGGCGTCCTGTTAGGCCGCCCGGGCGCCGACGGTCGAGCGGACGCGCTGCCGCTGCGGCATCCGGTTCGCTTCAGACAACGTTAACCATGTTCGGTCGAACGATGGCAGCCGGCATGGCGGATTCCAGCGCTCGCATGTCCCACCGAGGAGCCGATGCACCGATACCTTCCCGCAACCCTGGCGATCGCGGGTAGCCTGACAGCCCTCGCGCCTGCTATCGGGGTTTCGACGGCGGGGTCGGTTCGGGCTCAGGAACTTCGGTCTCAGGAACTTCGGCAGGAACCGCTGTTCATCCGTATCCGCCCCGGCGGCGAGGCACGCCTCGGCGCCGGCGGGGCCGACGCGTTCGACGACACCGCGGCCCAGGCGGCGCGGGCCCGCAGCGAAGCGGTCTGGCAGCGGGCCGAGGCACGGTCCCGCATCGCCATCGCCTCCGTCTGCAGCGGCTGCCTCGCGGCCGTGCCACCGTCCACGGTGCCGATCGCGGCACCGCCCGTCCGCCCCGACGCGGGCGGCCTCACGCCCCTCGCGGCCGATTCACCGGCCGTTCCCCCTCCGCCCCTAGCACAGGCAGATGCCCCATGACGCAGGCTCACCCGACCAGCGGCGCCGTCCCCGATCCGGATTGCCCGGTGTCCCTCGAACTCCTCGGCCAGGTCTATCGGGCGGACGAGGACGACCTACCGGAAATCCTGGAGGCGATGTCCACGACGACGCGCGCGCGCCTCGCGGTCTACCTCTACGGCAAGAGCCACATGCACCAGCTCGGCCTGCGGGTCGCCCGGGCCTGCGAGCGCGAGGATCTCGTGCGCGTCGCCGACGAGATCGGGTCCGTAGTCTACGGCCAGTCGCGCCTGAAGCCGGCCCGCCCGGCGACGCCGAGCCCGGCCGCGGCCCCACCGAAGAAGATCAGCCTCGGCGGATCGGGCACCAAAAAGATCAGCCTCGGCGGCTCCGGCGCGAAGAACCGCCTCTTCGACTGAGCCTGAGGGTGCCCGCATCCCCCATCCGGGGGGTGGGACCCTTTCCCTGAGGCCGAGCCGCTCCGGTGGCTCGGCGCGACCGGTTTCGAGAGTGGATGCAGATGTTCGGTTCCTGGTGGAAGCTCGGCATGGACGCGACCCTGCTCGCCATGGAGTCGCAGCAGGTCATCGGTCTGCGTCTCGCCAAGCTGTCCCTGGGCGGCGCCGCGGCGCAGGCCGAGGCCCAACGCATGGTCACCGAGAAGATCATGGCCGCCAACGAGGCCGCCCTGCTGATCGCCACCGGCGGCTCCACGGCTGGGGTCGTGGCCGGCTACCGGCGGAAGGTCCGGGCCAATGCCCGGCGGCTGTCCAAGGGCTGAGCCCCCAGGATCGCCAAGGGCTGAGCCCCCAGGATCGCCAAGTGCTGAGCCCCCAGGATCACGCAGTTGCGCCGAGCCGGGGCGATTAACGCCCGCTTAACCATCCGGTTTCATCCTCGCCCGGGACGTCGGACCGATCGGACGAGGAGAGACCATGAAGCCCTTCGAGCAGCAGGTGCGCGAGCGCGCCTATTACATCTGGGAAGACGAGGGCCGCGTGTTCGGCCAGGCGGAGGCGCACTGGCTGCGCGCCGAGATCGAGCTCCTGACCCCGTCGCGGATGGGCGTCGAGGTGATCCAGGCCGCCACCGCGGACGTGACCCTCTTGGCCAGCCCGGCCGCCGTGCTCGCCGAGACCCTGAAGGCCAAGCCGAGCCGCAGTCGCAGCGCGGGCGCCAAGGTCGAGACCAAGGCGAAGGCCGCTGCCGACACGAAGGCCGCCAAGCCGGCCGCCGTGAAGAGCGTCGCCGCCAAGACGACCGCGTCCAAGACCGCAACTGCCAAGACCGCCGTGACCAAGACCGCCGCTGCCAAGGTGCCCGCCGCCGAGAAGGCCACCGTGGCCAAGGCCGCTGTGGCCAAGGCCGCCGTCGCCAAGTCTGCCGTCGCAAAGGCTCCGCGGGCCCCGGCTCGCGGCCGCGCCGTCGAAAGCGTCGCCACCGTTCACTGAGGCACGCGGGCCGGAGCTTTCCGGCCCCGCCACCGGACGACTCAGAGCCCGCTTCACCGGACCGGTGGGGCGGGCTTTCTGCTGGTCGCCGCGGCGACCCCCGCCAGGGCGAAGCCGGAACGAAGCACAACCTTGACCGTTGTCTGGCCAGATCTGGTCCCGTGGCCGCGGCCCCGGAACCGCGCGCATCCCCAGGCGAGGCTTCCATGAAGACGACGATCGCGACCCTTCTGGCCCTCGGCATGGCCGGCCTGCCGCTCGCCGCCCTGGCGGGTCCGGTCATCCTGCGCGGGGGCCCGGCCGTGATCGACGTCGACAGCACCGGCGGCGTCGGCGGACGCGCCCCCTGGAGCCGGCCCTACGAGTATGATTCCGGCGGCGACAACGACCGCCGTCCCGAGCTGCCCTATTACCAGCAGGGCCGGGGCCAGCAGACCGGCGGCCCGGCCCGCAACCTCCTGCCCGACGACGGCCTGCAGATCTTCCCGCGCTGATCCGGCGCCGAATCGCGCCGTCCCGCGGAACAGCCCGGGGAGCCATCCGTTCGCCCACGGAGCGCCGGCTTGTTCGCCGGCGCGCTGTGTAGGCGGGATGACGCGATGACCAAGACCGTACGGGCGGTGATCTTCGATATCGACGGGACCCTGCTCGACAGCGTCGACCTCCATGCCCAGGCCTGGGTCGATGCCTTCGCGCATTTCGGCGTGACCGTCAGCCACGACCAGGCCCGCAGCCAGATCGGCAAGGGCGGCGACCAGCTGCTGCCGGTCTTCCTGGACGCGGAGCGGATCGAGCGCGAAGGCGAGACGATCGAGGCCTACCGCTCGGACCTGTTCAAGCGCAACTATCTCGCGAAGGTGAAACCCTTTCCCGGCGTCCGGGCCCTGTTCGAGCACCTGAAGGACCAGGGCCTGACGATCGCCCTGGCCTCCTCCGGCAAGGCCAAGGAGGTGGAGCATTACCAGAGCTTGATGAAGGTCGAGGACCTCACCGACGTGGTCGTGAGCTCCGACGACGTCGAGCGCTCGAAGCCCTTCCCCGACATCTTCCAGGCCGCCCTCGAGAAGCTTGCCCCCATCACGGCGGCCGAGGCCGTGGTGATCGGCGACACGCCTTACGACGCGGACGCCGCGCAGAAGGCCGGCCTGCCGACCATCGGGGTGCTCTGCGGCGGTTTCCCGGAGGCGGATCTGAAGGGAGCCGGCTGCATCGCCCTCTACAAGGACCCGCAGGATCTCCTCGACGGCTACGCTGCCTCGCCGCTGGCCCGGTGACGGGAAGGGGGTGATCCGGGCGTTCTGAACCGAGCCGGGTATCGAGGCCCGGTGCTGTTCGCACCCGATCCCGGCCCCGGACCTGTCGATTCGGACAGGCCCGGTGACAACCCCGCCACGCGACGCGTGGGATCTGCATCGATCCACACATTTCCCGCCTAATCCCGGTTTGTTCCGTCCTGCAGGGCAGGATTGCGTGCCGGCTATGGATAGATGGCAAAAAACCCTGGCGCCGGGTGCGTTGATGGCGTAGCGAGCCGCCCGTGATCGCGCCTGATCACGCCACGGATCCGCGGACCATGCCCCAGCCGGCCCAGACGAACCTGAAAACGATCCCGGCCAGCGAGCCGGCTCCCCTTCGGGCGCTCATCGACGCGGCGGTCCAGGACCGCACCACGCCGATCAGCCGACTGCTCCGCCTGATGGCCGCCCTCGACGCGGACACCAACGACAACGAGAACCTTCGGCACGTCCTCCGTGCCCGGATCGGCGCCCCCCTCAGCGTCTGATTGCGCCGCCTACGAGGCGCGCGCCCGCTCCCGGCCACGCGTGCCCGGCTGCGCCCGCTTCATGCACGCGAAGTAGATCTGGCGGCCGATCGCGTAGAGGCCGAGCCCCTTCGGATCGGGTGTCGAGAACACCCGGTTGCGCGCCTCCGTGCGGCAGGCCGCATCCTGCGGACTCTGGATCGGTGTGGATTCCCCCTGCGCCAGCGCCGCCGAGGCGATGGCCGAGAGCGTCAATCCCAGCGCCGGCCCACGCCACATCCCTGTCTTCCGCATCCTGTTGCCCCCGTTGTCGTGATGGTGAAATCGCTCGGTGTGCCACTCAGGGCAGCACCCAGGCACACGCCGTCTCGTTCGCCACGCTGAGGCACTCGAACGGAGCGCCGCCGATCATGGCGCGGTGCTCCGCGGCGCCGATGCGTGCGCGTGCGATCCGGCGGCACTCCGGATGCTGCGGCAGGGCCGCCTCCGTGGCAGCCCGATCACCCGCGGCCATCAGGACCCGCAGCGCCACAAGGGTCTTGCAGGCGACGACGTCGGTGGATTCGGCCGGCTGTGCGTGGGCACGGGTGCCGGCGGTGAGCCCGAGCAGGAGGGCCAGGAGGCCGGCGCGCAATGGTCGGGTCATCGGCGGCTCTTCTCCGGTGCGGCGGATCTGTCGGACGGGGCTGGTTTGTCGGAGCTCGATGTCTTTTCGGAATTCGATGTCTTGTCGGAGCTCGAGGCCTTGTCGGACGCCTTGGTTTTCTCGCCCGTCCGCGGCTTCGCCGTGGCCCCGGCGGGCTTGACGGTGCCGGCGACGACCCATTGGCAAACGCTCGTGCTGCGCAGGGTCAGGCAATCGTAGGCGCTGCCGTTGAGGGTGAGGTGCTCGGCGATGCCCGCCACCGCGTCGCGCGGAACGATCTGGCAGCCGAGATGGTCGGCCTTGTCGTCGTTGAGGCGCGCCACGACGGTGGCCACCACGTCCTTGCTCTCACGCAGGAGCAGCCGCAGGTTCGCCAGGGAGGCGCATCCGATCGCCGGAACCGGCGCGGGCGCCGGCGCGGCGGCGGCCGGCGCAACGGTGGCCGCATGCGCGGTCGCCTGCAGCGCGCCGGCGATCGCCAGGACGAGCAGGAGGGGGCGGATCGAACGCATCGGGAGGATCTCGGCGGGAACGAGCGCAAGCGGCGGGACGCCCTCCGGGAGTCGGCTCTCGGAAGCGGGTCGGACCGCCACGCTATAACGCGCTCGCGGCCATTCCGCCGCATGGCGGCAAATCCGTCGCAGGTCCCACACCCGCTCAGGCACCGGGCCGGCGCAGCTTGCCGAAGCGCTTGATCGCCCGGTCCCGGCGCAGGCGGGAGAGCCGCTCGATCCAGAAGATCCCGTCGAGCTGGTCGATCTCGTGCTGCAGGCAGGCCGCCCGGAAGCCCTCGGCCTCCTCCACGTGCTCGGCGCCGTCGAGGTCGCGGTAGCGCACCCGGACCCGCACGGCCCGGTCGACCACGTCCATCACCCCCGGCATCGAGACGCTACCCTCCTGCTGCGGTCCGCGCTCGGGCGAAGCCCAGACGATCTCCGGGTTCACGTAGGCGGTCACCGGCTCGCCGGGCTCCATCCGCAGCAGCACCAGGCGCTGCGCTCGGCCGATATGCGGCAGGGTGAGCCCGAGGGCGGAGACCGCCAGCATTACCGCCTCGAGGGCGCGGGCCGAGTCGCGCAGGGCCTCGTCGAACGCGGTGACCGGGGTCGCCACGCGCCGCAGGCGGGGATCGGGATAGATCAGCAGGGACGGGGCGGACACGAGGGCGATTCCGGTGCGGGGTGGGACGTCACGGTTGCGCGAGGGCGGCCGGGAAGCGGGTTGCTGGCCCGTGCCTTGCGGCCTTCAGGCCGGACCCCAGGCCCGACCCGGAGACGGAATGGCACGACAACGCGGCGAGACCCAATCCCCCCGAGCAGCCCACCGCTTCCTGCGGCTGCGCGATTCCGGCGAGGTCATCCTCGTCGCCCTGACCACGATCCTCGGCATGCTCTGGGCGATCGTCCTGGTCACGCATTTCCACGCGTCGCTCAGCGGCATCGGCCAGTCCTTCTGGCTGACGCGCTGAGGCTCAATATTCCCACTCGGCCCCGACGCCCACCGCGGTGCGGCCGTCACTGCCGGCCTCGCCCTGGATCTTGACCCGCCGGGTCACGTCGTAATCCACCGTCGCCGCCGTGTCGGCGGGCTTGGCGCCCGCCTTCACGCCGACGCTGAGGCGGTCGCTGAGATAGCGCGAGGCCCCGAGCGCCGGTCCGCCGCTGGCGCCGGTGGAGACGTCGAGACTGTCGAGCCCCAGGCCCTTGCGCGCCTGCTCGAACACGTCGACGCCGCCGGCCCCGCCGGAGAACTGCGCCACGGCCTGCGCCAGCTGCAGGGCCTGGAACGGCGACAGCCCCCCCGACGCCTTCTTGAACAGCAGGCGCGACAGCACCTCGTCCTGGGGCAGGCTCGGGTCGGAGGTGAGGAGGAAGCTCGGCTGGTTGGCCGGGCCCGTCACGGCGATCCGCGCCGTCACCTCGGCCGCCTTGGTCTCGGCCACGAAGTCGAGGTCGGGCGTGGCGATCTCGCCGCCGAAGGTGAGGCGCCCGCGGGTGAAGTCGAGGCGCTGGCCGACGACGCTGAGGCGGCCACGGCGCATCTCGAAATCGCCGGTGGCCACGGGGTCCCGCGACGAGCCGGTGATCCGGAGCGCGCCGCCGAGCTCGGCGTCGATGCCGCGGCCGCGCACGAAGATGCGGTTCGGGGCGTTCACCGCGACGTCGAGGGTGGCGTCGAAGGGCGGGGCGACCTTGCCGCGCTTGCCGAGGGCCGCGACCTTGGCCCGGCGGTCGGCCCGCGCGGCGAGGCGCGCGCGCACCTCCGGCGGCGTGTTCACCCGGCGGATCTCCGGCAGGGGCTGCACCGTGGCGGGCAGGCGGTCCGGCACCGAGACGTCGACCGAGACGAGGTCGATCCGGCCGGCGATCTTCGGGGTCCGGGCGAGGGGCCCGGTGAGGGCGAGGTTGAGGCTCGCCACCGCGGTCATGAGCGGGCTGGAGACGAGCTCCGCCCGCTCGGCCGAGACCCGGAGCGAGCCCGGAAAGCCGGCGGCGGGCTCCAGGGCCACCCGGCCGTCGCCGCGCAGGGTTCCGCCATTGCGGGTCTGGGCCGTGAGGCGTTCCACCACCAGGGTGTCGCCGCGGCCGGTGACGCGGCCCTCGATGTTGGTGAGGCGGATGCCCTGGAGCGGATCGTTGAAGGACCCGCCCGTGAGGGTGGCGGCGCCCTCGGCCCGGGGCGCGGCCAGGGTGCCGGTCACCCCGGCATCGAGGGCGATCCGTCCCGCGACGCGCTGGCCGCCGACGCTGAGGAGGCTGTTGGCGAGCGCCGCGTCGAGGGTGCCGCGCAGCTTCACCGCGAGGGCCTCGCCGGGGGCCACCGGCAGGGACCCGGTCACCGTCATCTCGGCCCCGCGCCCGGCGGAGACCCGTCCGTCGATGCCGGCGCGTCCGTCGCTCAGCGTTCCGCTCGCCCGGGCGTCGATGGGCGGGAGGCCGGCCTTGCGGGTCTCGGGCGTGACGAGGCGAGCGACCGTGAGGGCGTAGCGCCCCTCGGGCCGGCTGGCCGAGCCGCGCAGGTCGGCTTCGCCGTCCAGGGTGCCGGACAGGGTGAGGCTGGGCGAAGCGATCCGGGCCAGGGCCAGGGGCATGCTGCGGAGGCCGAGCTTGAGGTCGAGGGTCTGGCCGACCCGGCCGGAGAGGCTGAGACGTCCGCTTCCGGCCGCCACCACGAGCGTGTCGATCACGGCCGAGCCGCCGTCGAGGGTGACGCTCGCCGGCCCGGCCAAAGCCAGGCGGTCACCGCCGCGCACCGCGGAGAAGCGCGACAGGTCGATGCGGGTCCGCTCCCCCGGCACGAGCCGGGCGGCACCGTCGAGATCGAAGCCGCGCGCCTTCGCGCTCAGGGTGATGTCGCTGGCATTCGGCGCACCGACCGCCACGAGGCGGACGGTGTCCAGGCTCTGGCCGGCGGCGACGATGCGGTCGGCGTTCACCCGCCCGTCGACCACGGGCCGGGCCAGCAGGTCGCGCCCGGTGAGGTCGGCGTCCAGGCGCGACAGGCCGATCGCGCCGAAGCGCAACGCGGCTCCGGTCGCCTTCACGGCGGCATCCTGGCGCCCCCCCGCCCGGGACAGGGTGACGGCGGCGTCGAGGTTGCCCGCCATCGGCGTCAGCGCGAGGGGCGCGAGGTCGTCGAGGTTGCCGGCCGCGAGGGTGAGCGCCCCCTCGGTGAGCAGGCTATGGGCGTCGATGGCGGCGCGGCCGTCGAGGGCGACGGAGCCCAGCCGGAAGGCGAGGCGGTCGAGGGTCCAGGCGTCCGGCGTGGGCCGGGCCAGGTGCGCGTCGCCGCGCAGGGCCTTGCCGGCGACGTCGCCGGACAGGCGCAGGGTGCCGTCCAGGGCGCCGGTGAGGTCCTTCAGGGCGGTCTCGACCCGCAGGTCGCGGAGCGGCCGGCCGAGGGCGCGGGCCTCGCCCGCCGTCAGGGTGGCGGTGAGGTCGGGGGTCTCCAGCGTGCCGCTGAGCCGCCCGTCGAGGAGGGCGCGCCCGGCGAGCTTCGGGTCGAGGGTGGACAGGTCCTTCAGGTCCACCACCAGCTTGGCGTCGGCGAGGCGCGCGGTGGCCCGGCCGTCGAGGCGTCCGACGATCTCGGCCCCCTCGAGGCGGGCGCCCTCGAAGGCGTAGCCGTCATAGACCTGCGAGAGCCGGCCGCTGAAGCGCGGCGCGGCGCCGAGGGTGCGGTCGAGGGCCGGGAGCGAGAGGACGAGGCCGCTGGTGCGCAGGTCGACATCGGCGCTGACCGCCTTGCGGGCGGGGTCGCCGGTCAGGGCCGCGCGGGCCGTCAGGGTCCCGGCGAGGGGCCGTCCGGCGACCTCCGAGAAGGCCGCGAGGTCGGACAGGGCCGCGTCGACGGTGCCCGTGAGGGTGTTCTGGCCGACCCGGCCCGCATAGGCGGCCTTCGCGGTCGGCCCGTCGAGGGTCAGCTGGGCGACATCGAGGATGCCGTCGGGCTGCAGGGTGCCGCGGAAGGTCAGCGCGGCCCGCGCTCCGATCGCCCGGCGCAGGGCCGGATCGGCGAGGCGCAGGCCGTCGACCCGGGCGTCGGCCGCGAGAGCGAAGCGGGCCGCGGACGGGTCGGGTCCGGCCGGCAGCATCGACAGGGTGGCGTCGACCCGCTCCAGGGCCGAGCCGCCGGCGCGCAGGCCCGCAGCCTTCAGCGTGCCGTTCACGGTGGGCCGCGCGATGGCGCCCTTCAGGCTGCCGTCGAAGACCAGGGTGTCGAGCTCGGCCTCCGCCGCCTTGGTGACGCCGCCCTCGGTGGGCACGGCCCGGGCGGAGACGAGGAAGTCGGCCACTCGGTCGGCGGTGAGGGTCCCGCGGGCCTCGAGCCGGGCGGTGCGCGAGGTCAGTTCCAGGCGGTCGATGCCGAAGGCGCCGCTATCGGCGAAGCGCAGGCCGCCATCGAGCTTGGTCGTGCCCGAGAAGATCGCCGCGGCCGGGCCGGGCAGCAGGCCCTCGATCCGCGAGGCCAGGTCGAGGGCGAGACGCCGCTCGGCGCCGATGCGGGAGATGCGTGCGGTGCCGCGGGCGCCGAGGTCCGGCCCGGCATCGAAGTCGAGGCGCGCGTTCCAGGCATCCAGGGTGCCCCGCCCGTCGAGGTCGAGGTTGATCGGCGGCGTGCCGGGCAGGTTGGCGGCCTTGGAGAGGAGGCCGCCGGCCGGCTCCACCAGGGTGGTCTTGAGCTCGAGGGTCTCGCCCTTCGGCACGAACAGCAGCCGCGCGCCGAAGCGCCCCTCGGCATCGAGGCGGCGCACCGCGACATCGAGGTCGAGGCCCTCGGACGGGGCGCCGAGCTTGGCCCGGCCCTGCGCGGTCAGGCGGGCCGGCTGTCCGGCCAGGGCCTCGCCGAGGACGAGTTCGGCCAGCGTGAAGGCCTTGACCTCCACCTTCACCGGCAGGTCGGGCAGCAGCGATCCGTCGGGCTCCGGCGTCGCCGAGACCGGGGCAGGCAGGGGACGACGCAGGACCTCGAGGCGCCCGATCTCCAGGGTTTCCACCTCCAGGCGGCCGGAGAGCAGGGCGAGACGGCGCCAGACCAGCCGGGCCCGGTCGAGCTTCAGCCAGACGCCGTTGGCGTCGCTGATCGCCACGTCGCGGATGGTGGCGTCGGAGGACAGGGCGCCGTCGACGGCCCCGATGGCGACGCGCGATCCCGGCGTCGACAGGGCCTTCGACAGGAGCCCGCCCAGGACGGTCTTCTCGCCCTCGTCGGCGCGGGTGCGGGTGGCCGGGCTGGTGGCGAACACCGCGACGCACAGGGCCGCGGCCGCGAGGCGGACGGTTGTTCTCCCCTTCGCGCGGGAGGGTGGCTGCGGCGCGGGCGGAAGGGTCGCTCTCCGAGCGGTCCGTGCGGTCCAGAAGGCCATCAGAAGGACTGCCCCAGGCTGATATACAGGGCCACCGGGCGCTCGTGGTTGCCCTTGATGCGGTCCATCGGGAAGGCGACGTCGACCCGGATCGGGCCGATGCCGGTGTAGTAGCGCAGGCCGAGGCCGACCGCGTAGCGGATGCGCTCGTCGAAATCGGGCAGGCTGCCGGCGAAGGCGGTGCCGGCGTCGATGAAGGGCACCACGCCGATCGTGTCGGTGACCTTGATGCGCGCCTCCACCGAGGCCTCGAGCAGGCTGCGCCCGCCGATGGGCAGGTTGAAGGGCCCGCGCGGTCCCAGCGTCCGGTAGGGGAAGCCGCGCACCGAGCCGCCGCCGCCGGCGAAGAACCGGATGTTGGCCGGGATGTCCTCGAGGTTCGCCCCCGAGATCGAGCCGAAGCCGATGCGGCCGGCCAGGATGTAGCGGGCCTCGTCGTCGAAGGCGTAGTAGGTCGAGCCCTGCGCCTTGGCGACGAAGATCGACGGGTCGGAGCCGAGGAAGCCCGCATAGGGCGTGGCCGAGGCGGTGAGGCGCACGCCCTCGGTCGGATCGAGCAGGTTGTCGGTGGAATCGTAGTTCACCGAGAGCGGCACGCCGACGAGGCGGTAATCGACCTTCCCGAGCGCGTCCTGCGCGCGCCCCGCCTGCCCGTCGAGGCCGACCTGGGCGAAGAAGGTGTCGGAGAAGCGGTGGCGCAGGGCGACGGTGCCGCCGGCCGCGTCGCTGACGTAGGATTGCTGCGCCTCGCGGCCCGCGAAGACGTTGGCGATGAAGTCGTTGCGGGTGCCCCAGAGGGCCGGCTTGACGAAGGTGGCGGAGAGCCGGCCGCCCAGGCCGTTCGAGTCGATGCCGGCGGCCTTGCGCTGCTTGGCGTAGAGATCGTTGCCCAGATAATAGATGTCGGCATCGACCCGGAAGGTCTCGCCGCCGCCGAACAGGTTGCGGTTGGCGTAGTAGGCCCGGATGCCCGGCCCGTCGACGGTGGAGTAGCGGGCCGCGACGCCGATCAGGTTCTTCTCACGCTCGGTGACGTCGACGAAGATCGGCAGGTTGCCGGACGGATCGAGGGTCTCGCCCTCGCGCACCCGGATCGAGCCCAGCCCCTCGACCTTGGCCACCGAGCGCCGGATATCCGACACGGCCTTCGGCGAATAGGGGTCGCCCGGCTCGGCGTAGATGAACGAGCGGACCACCGCCGGATCGAGGTCCTTGGTGCCCCGCACCGCGACCTCGCCGAGCCCGGCGATCGGCCCCGGATCGATCGTGTAGGTCACGTCCATGACGTGGGCGGCATCGTCCACCACGGGATCGCGGGCGACAGCCTTGGCAAAGGGATGGCCCAGGGCGCGGAAGCGATCGACGATCTTGGCCTCGCGGGCCAGCACCGTCGCCGAGCGGGCCGGCACGTCGTCCCCGACGCGGCTGAAGCGCTCCGGCAGGACTTCCTCGGGAAACGGATTGCCCCGGGTGTCGCGGGCGCGGATCGAGCGCAGGGTGTAGAGCGGGCCGGGATCGACCACGACCTTGACCGGCACCAGGGCACGGGAGCGCGACGCCTCGGCGGCACGGGCCGCCGACACCACGGTGGACTCGCCGGCCAGGGCGACGCCGTCGATGCGGATCGCGACGGTGCCCTGGTAGTAGCCGTAGCCCGAGAGCACGTCGGCGAGACGGCGCTGGTCGGCCTCCGCCCGGCGCACCAGGCCCTCGCCATCCGGCGGTGCCTCCTGGCGCAGGCGATACAGGGACGAGGTGTCCTGCAGCGCGCGCAGGACGTCGTCGTCATCGATGCCGGAGAACTTCACCGTGTAGGGCAGGGCGCCGGCGCTCGGGGCCGGCGGCTCCTCCTCGGAGCCGAACAGGCCGAACAGGTCGAAGGCCCGGGCCGGCCCTACGGCGAGCCCGGCCCCGGTGGTACCGAGGACCAGCGGCCAGGCGGCACAGGCGAGCCGCCAGACCGACATACGACGAATCCGCCCCCGAATTCGCGTCACGAATGGCCGTTCCGGCGAGCCCGGGGCGCAGGCGCTCCCGGCTCTCGTCGATGCGTCGCAGGCCCTGCCATTCCATCCCCTTCCAGGCCGCGGCCCTGCCGCTGGTCCCGCATCGCCGTCTCGTCCCGGGGCCTTTCGGGGCCCCATCCCTTGATCGCCAGAGTACCGGTCCGGGGGCAGTGCAGCAACCGTGGCGGGCCCCGCCACCCCCAGGCACAGTGACGGTTGCGCGGTTCGCCGCAGGGGCGGCCCCGCCAGGGCTTTCCGCAAGCGGGCAGGGAACCCGGCTTTGGCTGGCGCCTTGTCCTTGCGTCGCAGGCTTCCTAACTTTGTAACCATCGCTCCATGGCCGGCTCATTCCGGGTAGCGCACCCGCCCATTTTTCCAGGACTGCTCGCCAGCCCTGTCCGCGGGTGCCGCTTCGATCTCACATCCCATCCGACGACCCTGCGCCTCGGGTGCCCGCGCGCGCTTACGCGGGTACCGGGCAGCCGATGGCAGGCAAAACAACGCTTCAGGAGAACAGCACCATGAGCACGGGCACCGTGAAATGGTTCAATGAGACCAAGGGTTATGGCTTCATCCAGCCGGATGACGGCGGCAAGGACGTGTTCGTTCACATCTCCGCCGTGGAGCGCGCCGGGATGCGCAACCTGATCGAAGGTCAGAAGGTCTCCTACGAGATCGAGAACGACCGCCGCACCGGCAAGCAGTCGGCCGGCAACCTCCAGGCCGCCTGATCGCGGTCCGCCGGTCCGGGTCGCCCCGTTCGGGCGCCCCTGACCGGCCCGACGAGGCCCGAATGCTGAGGCCTCGTTTCAACAACCTGTCAGAAGCCGCTTTCCGACGGGCGGCTTCTGTTGATTCCCGGCAGGCAGTCGGGCATGGGGCTGTTGCAGTGCAAGACTAGCTGAAAACCGGTTTTTTCACGGCCCCATGCCGCGCGTGCTCCACGCCGGATGCGGGCGACTCACCACATGAGAAAGGTCAGATGGGCGCCTTCGACTATCGGAATTTCGACGACCGCCGTAAGAACTCCCTCAGCGCCAAGCAGATGCTGCTGGAAAAATTCAAGGCCCGTCCTCCGGCCGACGACCCGGAGATGATCGCCAAGGCGCAGGCCCGCGCCGAGGTCGCCCGCGCCCGAGACGAGCGCGCCCGTGAGCGCGAGGCTGCCCGGATTGCCGCCGAGAAGGCCGCAGCGGAAGCCAAGCGTGCCCGTGAGGAAGCCGAGCTCGCTGCGCAGATCGCACGCGAAGAGGCCGAGGCCCTGGCCGCGTCCGAGGCGAAGGCCGCCGAGCTCGCCGCCAAGAAGGCGGCCCGCGATGCCCGCTACGCGGCCCGCAAGGCCAAGGCACGTCGCTGACGGGCTGGACGGGCCGCTTCGGCAGAGCCCGGACCCGGACGGAACAGCACCGAACATGAAAAAGGGCCGACGCGGTGCGTCGGCCCTTTCTCGTTGGACGATCAGGCGTATGGGACGATCGGGCGAACCCGGTGTGTCCTCAGGCCTCGGAGCGCGTCTCGGACTCGCCGTCCTCGCCCTCGTGGCCCTCAGCGGCGTCTTGACCCTCGGCGGAGTCTTGAGCCTCGTTGTGAGCCTCGGCCGGCTCTGCCGTCTCCTCTTCAGGACGCGGGCCTGCCTTGAAGGTGCGACGCGGCGCGTTTCCGCGCTTCATCTGGACCGGCTTCTCGATTGCACCCAGGCGCTCGGACAGGAGCTTCGCGCGCTCGTTGAAATCATTGGTCGATCGCGACTGCGACGCACCGCTCTTGAACGCATTTGCCACTTGGGCCTCATGGGGTTGCCCAGGGCACGGAGTCGTGCGGGGTTGGCTCCGTGTAGCACGGTTGGGGCCCCGCGTCGGCTTTTATCTTCACGGCGCTGAGAGGACGCGCCGCGGCTCAGAAGCGCGCCGTCAGGAAAAGTCGGACGTTGCGGCCAGGCAGCAGGACCTCGTCCTTCTTGAACGAGGCCGAGTTGCGGATGTCGTCGTCGAGCAGGTTGCGGCCCTGCAGCCCGAGGGTGACTTCGCTCGCGCCGTAGAGGGCCGGATCGACGGCCTTGGTGTAGCTCACCTCGGCGCGCAGGTCGTTCCAGCCGGGCGTGACCGTCTCGAACGGGGCGATCTCCACGTGGTCGAAGGCGTGCAGCAGGTTCACCCGGGCGAACCAGCCATCGGTCGCCAGGAACACGCCGCCGCCCAGGCGATGGGGGGGAATGCGCGGCACGTAGGCGCCGTTGTCGAACTGCGCGCGGACGAAATCGTACTGCGCCTCGAGGCCGGCCCAGCCGTTGCCCACCGGGATCACGTCGAGCTGCGCGGCGATCTCGGCGCCGTAGAAGGTGGCGTTCTGCTGCGAGTAGACGATCTGCCGAAGCTCATCCCCGCCGCCGCAGGAGGCGAAGTCGTCGTCGCAGCGGTTGCCGGTGTCGCGCTTGTAGATGAAGCCGGTATAGCGGGTGTAGTAGCCGGTCGCGTCGAGGCGCAGCGGGCCCTGCGCCCGGCGGATGCTCATCTCCACCGTGCGGGCGCGCTCGAGCTTCAGCCGCGGATCGCCGATCTCGAAGGTCGCGGTCGCGTCGTGCGGTCCCTGCGAGAACAGCTCGTAGGCCGTGGGCGCCCGCTCCACGTAGGAGCCGTTCACGCTCGCCACGAAGCCGTAGGGCAGGTCCTGCAGGGCGCCGAAGCTCGCGCTCTTGGGGGCGAACCGCCGCTTCAGGGCGAAGGAGGCCGGGTCCTGCCCCTCGACCGGCAGGTAGTCGCTCGGAAACTCGACCGCGGTGCTGGAGGAGCGGGTACCCTCGATGCGGCCCGCCGCCTGGAAGCGCAGGCCGTGGCCGACATCGAGCTGCTCGAAGAGGTAGACCGCGTTCGAGCGCGATTCCGTCGGCGGCAGGAAGCTCTCGCCCTGCGTGTTGAGCACGCGCCGTCCGGTCTGCACGCCGAGGGCGCCGGTGAGCGTGCCGAGCGCGCTGAAGACCGGCACGTGCTGGGCCTCGATGCGGCCCTCGGCCTCCCGGCTCTTGAAGGTGGCCTGGATGCCGTCGATCCCGGTCTCGCCGATGCCGCGCTCGTCGTGCCGGTAGACCGAGCCGCCGGCCCAGAACCGGATCACCTCGAGGGGACCGTCGAGCGGACGGTACTCGCCGCGGGCGACCACCCGGTCCTGGCGCGGGTCGAGGCGGGTCCGGCTCTCGGCCGCTTCCCCGCCGGGGATCTGGTAGAGCGCATCGTAGTGGCTGAAAGAGATGCCGAGGAAGCTGCGGTCGCCGATGGCCGAGATGCCGACGGAGCCGCCCTGGGATTCGGTGGCCGAGTTGCGCTGGATCCCGCCCGGAACGGCGTAGCTGTCCGTGGCGCTGCGGAAGCCGTCGGCATGGACCGCGATGCCGTCCTTGCCGGCATCCACGGTCGCGGCGCCGAGGCGCCCGTTGTCGACGCTGGAGAAACCGGTCGTGACCTGACCCGAGACCCCGTTCGCCGGGATGAAGGTCGGGACGCGGTTGTTCTCGGCCGAGACGACGCCGCCGATCGCCCCGGAGCCGTAGCGCAGGGTGGCGGGTCCGCGGATCACCTCGATCCGGTCGCTGACCAGGGGGTTCACCGGGACGGTGTGGTCCTCGCCGAGGTCCGACACGCCGTTGTTGATGACGCCGTTCTCCTGGATGCGCACGCGGGCATTGTCGAGGCCGCGGATGATGGGCCGGCTGGCGGCGCCGGGCGCGTAGGTCGAGGAGGAGATGCCCGGGCGGTCGAACAGGGCGTCCCCAAGGGTCCGCGGCTGGTCACGGGCGATCTGCTGCTGCGTCACCACGGTGACGGGCGAGTAGGTGCTGGTCACCACCGGGAGCACGCCCACCGGGAACGACGCGCCGGGCTCGCCCGCGCCGCCGCCTGCCCCGCGAACGGGCTGGATCGGGCTCGGCGAGGTGACGCTGAGCTCGTCCAAGGTTGCCTGGGCCTGCTGCGCCGCGCCGGCATTCGCCCCGAGACCGGCCCCCGCCAGGGCCGCGCCGGCCCACACCATCCGCGATCGCCGCACCCGCTCACCCCATCACTCAATGTTATAATGTTTCATGATACGGATGTTATTGTATGACAAGCGCTGTTCGCGGCCGGGCCCCGCTTCGCGCCCGCCTGTGGCCCGGGCGCATCACCGCTGTTCGTCGGCGTCGCAGAGGATCGCGGGCGTGGCCGCATCTCGAACCGCGTCTCCGTACCGCGCGGGCGACGCGGAACCCTGTGCGGGCTGGGCACATTGCGCAAGCATGTCCGACTTGAACCATCACGACCGGCCGAGCGCCGACGGGCGGCGCGCCGCCGGGGGCCTGCGGGTCACCGTCGACCTGAACCTCTGCCAGGCCTACGCCCAGTGCTGCTACGCGGCGCCCGACCACTTCGTCCTGAAGGGCCGCGAGGCCCTGCACTACGACCCGGCCCCCTCGGCCGCCGCCCGCGACGACATCGAGCGCGCCCGGATCGCCTGTCCGGTCCAGGCCATCCGCGTCGAGGATGCCGGGGCCGACCCGCGATGAGCGACGCCGAGACGCGGGTCGTGGTGGTGGGGGCCTCGCTGGCCGGCCTGCGCGGCGCCGAGAGCCTGCGGCAGGCGGGCTTCCGCGGTCCCCTGACCATCATCGGGGCCGAGCCCCATCGCCCCTACGACCGGCCGCCCCTCTCGAAGGCGGTGCTGACGGGCGAGGTCGCGGCCGACGCCACGACGCTGCCGAGCCGCGTCGACCTGGAGGCCGACTGGCGCTTCGGCGACCCGGCCACGGGCCTCGACCGCACCCGGCGGACCGTGAGCCTCGCGAGCGGCGAGGCGGTGCCCTACGACCGGCTGCTCATCGCCACCGGGGCCTCGGCGCGGGCCTGGCCGAACCCCGCCGAGGCGACGCTCGCCGGGGTGCATACCCTGCGCGGTCGCGACGAGGCCGAGGCCCTGCGGCGCGACCTCGCCGCCGGCCCGGCCCACGTGGTCATCATCGGCGGCGGCTTCATCGGCTGCGAGGTCGCCGCCTCGGCCCGGGCCCTCGACCTCAGCGTCACCCTGGTGGAAACCGGCCCGACCCTGCTCGCCAAGGTGCTCGGGCAGCATCTGGGCTCCGTGGTGGAGGCCCTGCATGCCAGCCTCGGCACCACCATCCGCAGCGGCGTGAAGGTGGCGGCCCTGGAGGATGACGGCGCCAGCCGCGTGGCGCGGGTCCGTCTCGCCGACGGCACGGTCCTGCCGGCCGACGTCGTGGTGGTGGCCCTCGGCGCCGTGCGCAACACCGGCTGGCTCGCCGGCTCGGGCCTCGCGTTCGACGAAGGCGGGATCGACTGCGACGCGCAGGGCTACGTCCTCGACGAGTCCGAGCGGCCCGACACGCGAATCGCGGCCGCCGGCGATGTCGCGCGGTTTCCGCACCCGCTCTATCCCGGCCACCGCATCGCCCTGGAACATTGGGGCCACGCCGTGGCGCAGGGCCAGCATGCCGGCCGGCTCCTCGCGGGCCGTGCGCCGGAGCCCTACCGCGCGGTGCCGGCCTTCTGGTCAAGCCAGGGCGGCATCACCATCAAGTCGGTGGGCCTAACCACGGGCGCCGACGGCTTCGTCGTGGCCCGGGGCAGCCTGAAGGCGGGACGCTTCGTGGCGGTCTACGGCCAGGCGGGCCGCTGCATCGCCGCCGTGGCCTTCGATTGCGGCCGCTGGCTCCCGACCTATGCCGAGCACATCGCCGCGGGGGCGCCGTTCCCGCCGGAGACCGGCGGCGTCGATGCCGGCCCCTTCACGGTGCTGCCGCCGGCCTTCCCAGACCCTGCCCACAAGGACGAGGCATGAGCGACCACACCCTGTTCGCGCAGATCAAGGACGAGGCCGCCCGGCCGGATCCGTACCCGCTCTTCGCCCGCCTGCGGGAATGCCCCGTCTCGCGCCAGGAGGACGGCACCTACGTGGCCGCCTCCCACGCGGCGATCGCGAGCCTGCTGCACGACCCGCGGGTCAGCTCCGAGACCCTGCCGCCGGCCGACCGGCCGAAAACCGGCAATCCGCTCAAGGACTGGTTGGTGAAGCCGGTGCGCGACCACATCACCGACACCCACCGGCCCTTCATCTTCCGCGATCCACCGGACCACGACGACCTGCGCGCCGCCGTGATGCAGCAGTTCACGCCGCAGCGGGTCCAGGCCCTGCGGGCCCGCTCGCACATCCTCGTGGACGAGATCCTCGACAAGCTCGGCGATGCGACGGCCATCGATATCGTCGACGACCTCGCCTATCCGCTCCCCGTCACGGTGATCTGCGAACTCCTCGGCATCCCGCCGGCGGACGAGGCGCAGTTTCACGGCTGGGCGACGCAGCTCGCCACGGCCCTCGAACCCGACACCCTGCAGGACGACGACCTGCGCGCCGAGAACAGCCGCACCTTCGATGCGATCTCGGAGTACATGCAGGGCCTGATCGCGCAGAAGCGCAAGGACCCGCAGGACGACATGCTGTCGGGTCTCGCCACCGAAAGCGTCGACGGCCGCGGACGCATGAGCGACTTCGACCTCATCGCCACCGCGATCCTGATGCTGGTGGCCGGCCACGAGACCACGGTGAACCTCATCACCAGCGGCATGCTGACCCTGCTCCGCCACCCGGACGAGCTGCGGCGCCTGCGCGAGGACCCGGCCCGTGCGCCCCGGGTCGTCGAGGAGCTGCTGCGCTACGAGCCCCCGGTCCAGTTCCGCACCCGCAAGACCCTGTGCCCGATCAGCCAGAACGGCGTCACCATCCCGGAAGGTGCCCCCCTGGTGCTGCTGCTGGCCTCCGGCAACCGCGATCCCGCGGTCTATGCCGAGCCCGACCGCTTCGATCCCGACCGGGCCGACAACCGCCATCTCGGCTTCGGCGGCAGCCTGCATTACTGCGTCGGCGCACCCCTGGCCCGCTTCGAGGTCGAGGCCGCCCTGGTGGCGCTGGCCCAGCGCCTGAAGAACCCCCGCCTCTCGATCGATCCGCCGCCCTACCGGCCCGGCTCCGCCCTGCGCGGTCCCAAGCACCTGCGCCTCGTCATCGACGGGATCGCGCCCCGGGCATCGTCCGCAGGCTAAGAACCAATTTAGTCCAGTCGATTGGGAGCCATGAGCCAGAATGCTGCAGACTTTTCGCAACAAATACTGTGTTCTTAACCGGGATTTATAGGTTGTCTTGAAGAGTCGGCGTCGCAACACATCTGTTCGAGACGCCATCATGAAGTTCGGTATCCGCAGGCGCCTGTATGCCGGTTTCGGCACGTTGATGCTCCTCACGGCCGGGATCGGTGGAGCGGCCCAGTACCAGTTCGAGGATCTTCTCGGCCGGTTCGAGCAACGCAATCGGATCGAACTCAACACGCGGAACATCATCACCGTCGTGGGTTTGACCGATCGCTTCGCGGCCCAGGCGCTCGAGTACAAGAGCTCGGCGAAGCCCGAGACCTTGACGACACTCGAAGAGACCCGCCGCCGGATCGTCGGCATCAGCACGAGCGTCACGAACAACACGATTTCCGAGGAGCGCCGGAAGCTCTACGCCGAACTGCGCGACCGGGGCGAGGATCTGCGGGAGGACGTCGTCCGCTTCGGCACCAGCAGCGCCACCGTGGCCACGGCCCGCACGCGCCTGTTCGGGGGCGGAAACGAACTGACCCGCCTGACCGGCGCCCTGATCGCGGAGATCCGGTCGAAGGGGAACGAGGCACAGCTCAGCCAAGCCCAGGCGGTCGAGAGTGCGATGCTTCTGGTGCGGGTGGCCGGTTGGCGCTTCCTGGCCACGATGGACCCCAGTGGGCCGGCCACCTTCGCGGAGAACAACCGCAAGGCGGCCGCCGCCGCCAAGGCCCTGCGCGAGCTCGATCCCGCCCGGCAATTCGGCGTCGCGCTGAAGCTGGCCGACGATGCCCTCCAGGTCTACGGCACGGCCTTCCAGGACGCCGCGAAGGCCCTGGAGGAGAGCCGCGTGGTGTTCGAGGATGACATCAAGCCGAAGCTGGCGACCATCCTGTCCATCGCCGCCAAGGCACAGGCCATGGCCGAGGCGCGGATGGGCGAGATTTCGGCGGCGACCCAGGCCAGCGTGCAGGGCAGCGAGCGCCTGCAGCAGGGCCTCATCGCCCTGGCGCTGATCCTGAGCGGCACGCTGGCCTTCCTGATCGCCCGCAGCCTGATCCGGCCCATCGCCGGAATGACGGAGGCCATGACCCGCCTGGCCGCGGGGGAAACCGCGATCACGGTGCCGTCACAGGATGCGACCGACGAGATCGGTGCGATGGCCCAGGCCGTCGAGGTCTTCCGCCAGAATGCCATCGCCCGCATCGAACTGGAGGCGCAGCAAGTCGCGGAGCGCTCCGCCCGCCAGCGCCGCGCCGACCGCGTCGACGACCTGGTCAAAGGGTTCGAGCGCACGATCGGCGGGGCCATCGGCATCGTCACCTCGGCCGCCACCGAACTCGACGCCACCGCCCGCTCCATGACGGGCGTGGCCGACGCGACCAGCCACCAGGCACAGGCCTCCCGGACGGCGGCCGAAGAGACCTCCGCCAACGTCCAGACGGTCGCCTCGGCGGCCGAGGAAATGGTCGCCTCCCTGCGCGAGATCGAGCGCCAGGTGCAGCAGTCGAACACGGTGGCGGCCACGGCCACCCGGGAAGCCCAGGCCACCGACGTGGCGATGGCCTCCCTGTCGGCGGCGGCCGAGCAGATCGGCGACGCCGTGACGATGATCTCCAGCATCGCGGGCCAGACCAACCTGCTCGCCCTCAACGCCACGATCGAGGCGGCGCGGGCCGGCGAGGCCGGCCGGGGCTTCGCGGTGGTGGCCACGGAGGTCAAGGAACTGGCCAGCCAGACGGCGCGGGCCACGGGCGAGATCGGTGAACACATCGCGGCGATCCAGCAGGCGACCGCCCAGGCCGTCACGGCGATCCGGCAGATCAGCCAGACCATCGGGTCGGTCAACACCATCACGGAGACCATCACGGCGACCGTGATCGAGCAGACGGCGGCGACCGGGGAAATCTCCCGCAACGCCATCGCGGCCGCGCGCGGCACCCAGGACGTCTCGGTGAACGTGGCCGAGGTCCTGGCCTCGGCCGGCGAGACCGGCAGCGCCGCCCAGCAGGTGATGATGGCGGCCGGCGAGCTCTCGACCCAGGCCGTGGCCGTGCAGCGCGAGGTCGAGGTCTTCCTCGACGCCATCCGGGCCGCCTGATTGCAGCCGGGCGCGGCGGCGGGGTGGTTCGTCCCGCGGCCGCGCCCTTGCGCGGCCCCCCGCGGACCCCGAAGGCGGCGCCGCGTCCGGGGCGTCTCGGCTCAGGCCCGGACGTCGAGCGTGCCCATCATGCCGAGCTCCTCGTGTTCGAGGATGTGGCAATGGTACATCCGCGGCCCCGGGAGATCCTGGCGCAGGCGGATGCGGACCGTTTCGCCGACCGCGACGTTGACGGTGTCCTTCCAGCACCGGATGGCCGGCGTCCGGATCGCACCGGCCTTGGCGATGTCCACGACCTGGAACTGGGTTCCGTGGATGTGGAACGGATGGTCCATGTCCGACCCGTTGACGATGGACCACGACTCGAGCTGGCCGACCTTCGAGACCTCGTCGATGCGTCCCATCGCGAAGCTCCGGCCATTGATCAGGAAGCGCATGCCCTTGCCGCCGGGCGGTGTGGACGGGCTGGGCGCGGACCGCGCCGTCGCGCCCATGTCCATACCTGCCATGCCTTCCATGCCGTCCGGCCTTCCCATGCCGGCCATGCCTCCTGTGTCTCGCATGCCCTTCATGTCCTGCATGCCCTTCGGGTCCTGCAGGCCGTGGGAGCCTTCCATGCCACCCCCGCGCGACATGGCTTCCGTGAAGACGAGGCGCCGGGAGACGACCGGCTCGCCGAGCGCTACGACCCGCCTCAGGACCTGCGGCAGGGGCGGGGGGGCAGCGGCCGCTCGTCCCGAGACCCGGGCCGTGAGTAGGACCAGTCCGGCCTCCTTCGGTTCGTCCGGCCCCATCCAGCCCCGGGCATAGGCGCGCGTCGTCAGCCGGGCCTCCCCGGGCCGGTCGAAGGCGACGATGAGTTCCACGCGCTCGCCCGGCACGATCATCACCTCGTCCACCGCAACCGGGGTCTCGACGAGGCCGCCATCAGTGCCGACGAGGAGCATGCGCGCGCCCGCGAAGCCGAGGCGCAGGTACCGGGCATTCGTCGCGTTGACGAGGCGGATGCGGCGCTTCTCTCCCGGCGCCACGGACAGGATCGGGTTCTTCTGTCCGTTGACCAGCACATGGTCGCCGACGCGGCCGTTCATGGCGTCGGCCATGGTGCTCGGGGGCATCGTTCCATCGGCGGCGATGCGCAGATCGGTGAACATCAGGAGGGTGTCGCCGTAGGCGGCCGGAATGGGATCGACCTTCGGCTTGACCAGGAACACGCCCGCGAGGCCGCGATAGACCTGCTCGGCCGTGAAATTGTGCGGGTGCGGATGAAACAAGTAGGTCGCGGCGCTGCCTTCGGGGAGATCGAAGGCGTAGAGGCGCTCGTCGCCCGAGGCGACCGGATTCATGGGATTGCCGTCCTGATCGGACGGGACCGGCATCCCGTGCCAGTGGATCGTGGAGGGCTGCCCGGGAATGCCGTTCCGGAACCGGATCGCGATGCGGTCGCCTTCCGTTGCCTCGATCACGGGCTCGACGCCGCCATAGAGCAGGACGGGCGTCGCGAGCCCCTCGGCGTAGCGCACCACGCCCGGGCCCGCCGTGATCGTCGCGCTGAAGCGACCGGGCACGGTCGACTCGTTCGGCAGGCGCGGCAGGTCGCGCAAGGGTTGCCCCTGCGGCAGGACGGGCACCGCCGGCTTCGGGGATGGAGGGGCGCCTTCGCCCGCCATCGTGCCCATGTCGTGCATCATCTGCGCCGAGGCCGATCGGGAGCCGATCAGCCCCGCGAGAGTCGCTACGAATGTCCGCCGCCGCATCCTGAACCTTTCGCCCGGTCGTCGAGCCGACCTCCGAGCGGGCTTTATCAGAATATCTCCAAGCGGCGCCATCCTGAAATCTGCCGAGACCCAATCTCGATCAATAGAGACACGATCGACATGCGCCAGTCTTCGTCGCAATAGTTTGGAGCGCTCGACGACGTCGGACGGCAACTGAGGCGCGTCGGTGCCACGCAGACGGATCGCCTCAAGTCGTCGGCGCGTCGTCGATCGGTCATGCCGCCCCGAACACCATCGAGGCACCAGACTCACTTGGGGGCGAACGCGCCTTTCACGGCGCGAGGACCTGCGACCGCGACGCGAGACGCGACCGATACCGTCGATTTCGGAAACGGATCTTCTCGCCGTCACGGCCGAGGACGCGCGGCGCGCGGCCCCTGCGAGCGGGTCTCAGCAGCTTGGATGAACCCGGCGCGCGCCCGGACCTCGCGACCCGGTGTCGAGAGGCCGCGCAAGCCTAGCCGCCCGCGACGACGACGAGGCGCTGGACCTCGCCGCGCAGGTAGGCCTGCAGGAACCTGTCGTAGTCCCGGAAGGAGACGCAGCCGTTCGAGGCGCCGCTCGCGCCCAGCATGTAGGTGTGGGCGAGGAGACCGACCCGGCCGTGGATGGTCTCGGGGCCGCCGACGGGGGTGAGACGCAGGGCGCGCACGCCGTGGAACGGCTGCTCGCGCTCACGGATGTCGTAGGTGCCGAGGGGCGTCGGCCCCTTCATCCGGACGTGGACGTGGCCGGGATTGTCCATGCTCTCCCCCAGCCCCGAATGCGCCTCGAGCTTCTCCCCGTTCGGCAGGGTCACGACCCTGGCGCGGATGTCGTAGACCGCGACGCCGCCGGTCGGGCTGGTCGGCACGGCGCTGAGGGCGCGCCGGAAGACGTTGTCGACCGGTTTCGTCTCCAGGGCCGCGTAGGCGAGCCGCGGCGGCTCGGGGCTCTCGACCCCGAACAGCTTCTCGATGAAGGAGCGGTTGTCCTCCGGCGGCGGTGCCACCGCAGCGGCGGTCCGGGCGGGCGCCGTGCGCGCCGCCCGTGCGGCGAGGCGCCCGGCGCGGAATTCCGGGGGCCGCGGCACCGGCAGCGGCACCCAGCGTGCCACCAGGGCAGGCGGTGCGGCCGGCGTCTCCGCCGCGGTCGTGGCTGCGGTCTCGGGCCTGGTCTCGGGCGTGATCTCGGCGGCGGGCGCTGCGGCCTCGGCGACGCTCCCGGGCGAGGGGTCGCTCGACGCCGCGGGAACCGGGTCGTCGGATCGCAGGCCGGCGACCGCCGAGGCGGGGGACGCGTCGGGACCGACGGGTTCGGACACCGTATGGGCCATCGGCGTCACACGGAGGGGGCTCTCGGCTGGGGCACGGGTCCAGGCAACGAACCCCGCAGCACCGCCCCCGAGGAGGAGGACCGCGATCCCGAGGCCGCGGGCGGCGCGCCCCGGTCCGACCGACAGGGAACGCTCGGCAGCTTCAGCCATGGTCGATCCATCCCTGCATGGGCCGGCGCACGTGCCGGGCCTTCGTTCCGGGCCCGTCCGGGCGCGGGTGACGGGCACGAGACCGCGCTGTCCGTCACGGGGCTATCCCACTCGGTCGGCTCGGCGTTTCTGAGGCAGGATTGTGCCGAAACTGGACAACGTCTTGCGGCCTGGAACGCTCTACTGATGGGATCTGCCCGACGGCAGGCGCGAGACTGTCGAACCCGTGTCGCCACATTTCCGTCCGGGCCGCGATTGTCTGCGCGGTTCGTCGCGTGTCGCGCCGGGATCCGAATCGGCCCGGCGGGACAGGGGCGGGTGGCCGCGCGGCCCGCTGGTGAGACGGGCCGAGGGCTCGGACCCGGGCCCTGAGGCACGAACGCCACACCCGCCGCCAAACATCGCGTGGTCCCGGCAAATCCCGCACCGCCGGACGCCGGTGCCTTGCCGCCAGCGCAATTGCCGGTGACGCAGGCCGAAACGTGAAGCTCCCGGGCTCCGCGCCCGCTCCCATTCGGAACCTGACATCGATGCCGCGTTCGCTCCTGTCGACAGTCGCCGTCCTCGCGCTCGCCGCCAGCCTCGGCGCCTGCGCCTCGCAGCGCCTCGAGGGGCCCAGCCGCAGCCGGATCGCCCCCGGACCCCAGGCGGCCCTGGAGCCGGTCGTCCCCGCCATGCCGTCCGGCCCGGTCACCTCGGAGCCGCTGGCCCCGCCTCCGGGCGCCACCGCGGCCCCGTCCGACCTGCCGCCTCCGGTGGGCGTCAACGTCGCCGTCGCCCCGTCGACCCCGGTCATCGCCCCGGAGGCGCCCCCCGTCGCTCCGGCCCCGCCGCCGGTGGTGGCGAGCGGCCGCTCGTCCGTCGTCGGGTCCTGGAATGCCAAGGACGCCACCGGAGCGAGCTGCAAGGTCTCCTTGTCGAGCGCCCCGGCCCTGGACCTCTACAAGGCCAGCGCCTCCGGCTGCCCGAACAAGGACCTCTCCAAGGTCACGGCCTGGGACTACCGCGACGGCGAGGTCTACCTCTACCAGCCCGGCGGGACCGTCGCGGCCCGGCTGCGCCAGGGCGGCGGGGCTCTCGATGGTGCGCTGTCGAAATCCGGCGCGTCGCTCGCGATGGTGCGTTGAGAACCGCGCGACCTCGACACGACCCTCTCGGTATACCGCGAGCGGACATCGGGTCTGCGCGTCACGGATTGACGCGCAGCCCGAGCAGGAACGTGTTGGCGTGGAAGCTCGAACCGGCCGAGGTGCTGTCGAGGCGCTGGTAGATGTAGCTCCCCCGCATCGCCAGCCAGCGGTTGAAGCGATAGTCGATCCGCGCCGTCGCCGAGAATCCGCGCTCGGTGATGTTCACCCGGTCATAGTCGTTCGACAGGTAGCTGATGCCGCCGGTCAGCGAGAGATTGCGCAGCAGGTCGTGCTGAACTTCCAGCGTCGCGGTCTGTGTCAGGACACCGCTCGATCCGGGCACCGACGTCTCGATCACCCCCGTCGCACCATTCAGGCGGACCGTGGTGAGCGGGCTCGCGCTCCAGATCAGCGCCGCCGTGATGACGGGCGCCGTCAGATCGCGCAGAGCCGGGTCGACGTAGCTGCGATGCTGAAGACCCGCCGAGATTTCGCCGGTGACGAAGCGCGTCAGCGCAAAGGTCGCGCCGCCCGAGAGCGTGATGCCATCGGAATCGCGTCGTATTCCCGATGAGTCGACGCGCAGATCGTAGACCCGCGTGTCGGCCAGGACATCGACGAAGGGCGTGATGACGGGCGAGATCTCGTATCCGGCCCGAAGTTGCAGGCCATACTGATTCAGGTTGCGATCGCTCTGGCGCAGGATGGTGCCATCGGAGAGCTGTGCATCCTCGAACTCGGAGCGGTCGAGCAATCCCCGCAGCGACACCTGGACCCGGTTGAAGCGCTCTGTGACGCCGATCGTCGTGCCATAGCTCGCGATCAGCGGTCGGGTTGCCGTGGCGGCCGCCAGGTCCGGCGTGCCAGTGCGTTGTGTTTCCAGGAGAAATCGGCCTTCGACATCGATCCGGGTATCGCGGTTCGCGTCGATCCGCAGCCGGGTCACGCCCGCTCCGTTGGGACGACTGGCCCCCTGATTGTCCGGATAATCGACGTAGCCGCCCCGCAAATCACCGGTGAGCTCGCTCGACGACCAGTCGCTCCGAAAGCTCAATTCGCCGTCCGTCCGCAGCGCCAGCGACGGCTTGGCCAGCCGATTGGTGATCTGGTCGGGGTTGGTGTCGTAGCCGATGCTCTGCTGGATCGCAGGCAGGATCGTGAAGGTCCCGACCTTGATCCCGAGCGGGGCGTAGGCCTCGTCGATCGTGATCGGCCGCCGCAGCGCCGTCGAGAGAAAGAAGCCCGGCGTCTGGACGCCGGCAAGCGGCAGCACCGTCGGCAGCGGGACGCCGCTCACGGCACTGCGCACCACCGGCGTCAGACGTAGATCGTACGAGGGAACTTGCGTGATCGAGCGGACCGGCCGGACCGTGGCGTTCCCGAAACGCCGGGGCGGGATCGCCCGGAGCCGCAGAAGATTCGTGAGCCCGCGATTGTTGGGTCCATTCGTTCCGCCGGAGGCGAGGGCGCTCCCGGACCGGCTTCCGGCCAGGGCACGCGTGGCCAGCCCCCCGTTGCCGGCCGTCTCTCCGCCGGTCGCAGAGCCGTTGCTGTTCAGGACGCCGCTGCCCGAGACGGCGCTGCCTCGCAGGCCCGCGCTCAGCGGCTGGACATCGCCCACGGCCGGCGTTCCAAGGGCATTATCAGGGGCACCGGATGGGAGAGCCTGAGCCTCGGCGTAGGACGGGAGCGTGAGAGCCGCGATTAGAGCAAAGCCGCGAAGGCCTTGGCTGCGCCATCCTGCAATCGGCCCTGCGCGTGTCACGGATCGACGTCTTTCCGCTGACCTGAACGCCGATATCGGCGCTTCGAGACATGGACCGCCTGCGGATGCGCGAGGCGGACGACGCCAGATCACCTCCCAACGGAAGACGCCCCGACCTCATGGTTAACAGGCCTACAACCGGCACGGTTAATGGGGCGTCAACGGTGCCGGATGATATCTGGAGGGGCGGGGGAGTCGCCATCCGACCACAATCGGTCTTCATAGGCAGGCGACCGTGGCGGCTCACGCGCACGCGATCTTACCAGAAGGATACGGGCCGGTATGGCTCCAGCAGACAGCGCCCAGGCCTTGCGCCCCGCCTTCATCCCCTCGGACTCGACGCTCTCGCCGGCCGTCGCGTCTGCCCTGCGGACGATCGAGACGGAACGTGACGGACTCGCCTGCTTGATGGAATCCATCGGCAACGGGCTCGGCGCGGCGTTCACCGATGCGGTGTCGCGCATCGCCCGCGCCAAAGGTCGCGCCATTCTCACGGGCATGGGCAAATCGGGCCATATCGGGCGCAAGATTGCTGCGACACTGGCCTCGACGGGGACGCCCGCCCTGTACGTTCATCCCGCCGAGGCGAGCCACGGCGATCTGGGCATGATCCAGCCCGAGGACGTCGTGGTGGCATTGTCCTGGTCAGGTGAAACGACGGAGCTTGCCGATATCATCGGCTACGCCCGTCGCTACCGCGTCGGCCTGATCGCCATCACGTCCAACAGCACATCGACGCTCGGCCGCGAAGCCGACATCTGCCTGACCCTCCCCAAGGCGCGCGAGGCCTGCCCGAACGGTTTGGCGCCCACGACGTCCACGGCAATGCAGCTCGCCCTCGGCGACGCGCTTTCCATTGCGCTCCTCGAAGCGCGCGGGTTCTCCGCCCGGGAATTCAGCATCTACCACCCAGGCGGGCGCCTCGGCGCCTCGCTGCGTCAGGTTCGCGAAGTGATGCATACTGGGTCTCAGCTTCCCGTGGTCCCATGCGGAACTCCGATGCGCGCGGCCATCGCCGAGATCGATGCGAAAGGGTTTGGCTCGGTGGTCGTCGTAGACGCCGATGGACGCCTCGCGGGTATTCTCACGGACGGCGATCTGCGCCGCAACGTCTTCCGCACGGATCTCGATAGCCTCGCGGTCGAGGCGTTGATGAGCGGCAAGCCAAGGACGGTAGCCCCCGAAACGTTGCTGGCGAAGGCTCTGGAAATCCAGGAATCGATGAAGATCACGGCGCTGATCGTCGTCGAGGACGATCGCCCCGTCGGGCTCGTGCACTATCACGATCTGCTCCGCTCGGGCGTCGCCTGAGTCTTTAGAGGCGGCAATCGAGCCAGCGCTGGACCGGTTTCCAGCCGGGGATCCACTTGGCTCGCCACCGCGCCGCGTCCTCGGCAGCATCGCGAGCGTCGAGGCTGTCGAAGGCCCCGGCGCGCTCCAGCATCTCGGTGGCGACCGCCTGGGGGTCTGGGATCGACCAGCCGAAATGGAATCCCGGCTCCTCTCCGATCGTACTCCCAGGAACGAAGTAGTACCGCGCCTGCGTGCCATTGAGCGCATCCAGCAGCGGAAAGTTGGCGTGAACCGGGGGTGTCCAATTCAAGGCCAGGATCCGACGGTTCGGGGCTGCGAAGACGGCCGTGTGAAACGCCGAACCTGCCGTTCCAAGAACCATTGTCCGCTCCGAAAACAGTCGAACCAGTTCGGGAAACCGCAGGGTCTCCGGGAAGACGATGTCCACCCCCTGCCGCGCCAGAGCCTCGCACAGCGCATCCTCGTTGCGCAGCCGTGAGATCCCCGATCCCAATCTCGCTTTCGACAGGTAGATCGGCCGCGTTTCCCGGTCGACGGCGGCCGGTTCGTAGAATGCTTCGCCGGTATAGTGCGTCAGCGAGCCGTAGATCGCATGGGTGAAGTCCTGCTCCTTCACGCTCGGCTCCGGAACCAGCAGCTTTGGAATGCGGGTCACGTTCTGGAAGGTGACGAGGTCTTCGACGGTCAGATCGAAGCGGGCGAGAATATCGGCGAGGAACGGTAGAGTCGCCCATTCCGCGTGCAGCGCATCCAGCGGCCCTTCCGCGTAGCAGACGAGACGCGGCTTCGGCCCCATCCAGGAGAGGAGAGGCCAGAGGCGCGCGAAAGTGCCGAGAAGGAAATGGCCGTAATGAGTAATGAGTGGACCGATGAAGAGCATCGGGCGATCGTCCGCCTCGTCGACGACGTCCGTGAGCATCGGATTGGCGCCGAATTCGATGATGGTCCCATCAGCATCGCACAGTGCCCAGCTCCCGTCCGGAGTCGCCGGCTGGTAAACGGCGTTGGTGACTGTACGCAGCCCTGGAAGTGAATCGCGCTGTTCGGTGCGGCCCCATACGGTGCGACAGCGCTGCAGCTTGGCCCTCACGCGTGGACAAGCCCTTCGAGATGGAATCGCAAGATCTTCATTCCGTTGATTTTGTTTTCGGTGGTGTGTGCGTGAGTGGAAGTGGCAGCGGCTGTGGCAGGAACCAACGTTTCCAGCGTGGCCTTTCGGCTGGGTCCAAGGGCACCTATAGTTTCCTCCGCATGTCCACGCCACCTCGCCCCGTCCGTCGCCTCGATCCGATCCTCGTCGACCGTATCGCCGCCGGCGAAGTCGTCGAGCGGCCCGCCTCGGCGGTCAAGGAACTCGTTGAGAACGCTATCGATGCCGGCGCACGCAGCATCGAAGTCACGATCGAAGGAGGCGGACGACGCTTAATCCGTGTGGTCGATGATGGGGCCGGCATGGATGCGGATGATCTAGCGCTTGCAGTTGAGCGGCATGCCACCTCAAAGCTCCCGAGCGGGGATCTTACCTGCATCGAAACGTTGGGCTTTCGCGGCGAGGCCTTGCCCTCGATCGGCGCGGTCGCCCGCCTGACCCTTACCAGCCGTACGGCCGAGGCCGAGACTGGCGTAACCCTCACGGTAGATGCAGGCATCAAGGGCGAGGTCCGCCCAGCACCCAGCGCGCGCGGCACGCGGATCGAGGTTTCCGATCTCTTCGCTGCCACTCCTGCACGGCTGAAATTTCTCAAGTCCGACCGGGCCGAAGCCGCAGCGATCGGCGATATCCTGCGCCGGCTCGCAGTCGCGCAGCCCCAAATCCGGCTCGTGCTGCGATCCGAAAGCGGAACTCCGCTGGTTTTCCCGGCCGAGACAGAGACAGGTTCTTCCGCGACGCTCCGCCGGCTGACCGGCGTCTTCGGCGCCGAATTCGGATCGAATTCGCTGGCCCTCGAGATGGCCCGCGAGGGCTTCGGGCTTGCGGGTCATATCGGCCTGCCGAGCTTCCATCGAGGCGCTGCCAGCCAGATCCACTTCACAGTCAATGGCCGCCCGGTTCGTGACCGCCTCCTGCTCGGCGCAGTCAGGGGCGCCTATGCCGATACGATGAGTTCCGACCGCCATCCGGTCCTGGCGCTGGCAATCCTGTGCGACCCAGCGCTGGTGGACGTCAACGTACACCCAGCCAAGACCGAAGTACGCTTTCGCGATCCTGGTCTGGTCCGGAGCCTGATCGTCAGCGCGATCCACGAGACGCTGCGCCAAGCCGGTCTGCGTGGCTCCACCACGGGCACCACCCGTACGCTGGACGCGTTGCGGCCAACGGGTCTTGCCGTTCATTCCGGCACCAGTGCCTACCCGATCCCCTCGCCGAACCTACCGCGCGCGCTGCCGTCCGTCGCCGCGCCCTATGCCTATCGCCAGGCGGTTCCGCGGTCGCCAGCGTTCACAGGTCTGGCCGAGGCTCATCAGGCCCGCTTTGAACACGATTTTGCGCCCCCGGCAGCGGATCTGCGCCCGGCTCCGGAGCCAGTGGAGGAACAGGATCACCCCCTCGGAGCCGCGCGGGCGCAGTTGCATGAAACCTACATCGTCGCCCAGACAGTCGACGGTCTCGTCCTCGTTGATCAGCATGCCGCACATGAGCGCCTGGTCTACGAGCGCCTGAAACGCGAACGCGCCCGGGGCGGCATCGCCCGCCAAGGCTTGCTGATTCCGGACGTGGTAGAGCTGGCACCCGGCGAGGCGGAGCGCCTCGTGGCCGCGGCCCCCGATCTCGACCGGCTGGGCCTGACGCTCGAGCCGTTCGGCTCGGGCGCGGTCCTGGTACGGGAGGTGCCGGCCGCTCTCGCCAACGCCTCGATCCGAAACCTCGTCACCGATATCCTCGATGCGCTCAGCCAGAGCGGTCTCGAAGACGAGAGCCCCGACGGCACCGACGAAGGTGCAGGCCCCCTCGGACGCCGCCTGGACGCGATCCTGTCGCGGATGAGTTGTCACGGCTCGATCCGCGCGGGCCGGCGCCTGCGCCCGGAGGAAATGAACGCACTCCTGCGCGAGATGGAAGCGACGCCGCTTGCCGGCACCTGCAACCATGGCCGCCCGACCTTCGTAGAGCTGAAGCTCCACGACATCGAGCGGCTCTTCGGACGGCGCTAGGCCGCAGGCAGGTTCGAGGCGGCCTTCAGAGCAGCGTCGAGGGCCTTTTGACGGGCGTCCGGACCGAGCGCGATGCCCTCGGCGACGATGATCTCCGGATTCGTGATGCCGATGAAGCCCAGGACCACGCGCAGGTAGGTCTCAGCATGCTCCGCCGCCGCGTTCGGTGTTCCGGCTCCATAGAGACCACCCCGGGCAACGGCGACGATGACCCGCTTCTGCGGAACAAGGCCCACAGCACCGCTCTCGGTGTACTTGAAGGTCTGGCCGGCCACGAGGATGCGATCGATCCAGGCCTTGAGCTGCGACGAAATCGTGAAGTTATACAACGGCGCGCCGATCACCACGATGTCGGCGGCGAGGAACTCGGCGAGGACGGTCCGGCCGAGCTCGACATCGTTCTGGATGTCGGGTGTGTTCGTCGCATTCGGCTGGTGGCCTGCCAGGTAGGCGCCCGAAAGGTGCGGAATCGGTGTGGCGGCGAGATCGCGATAAGTGACATCAAGATCCGGTGTCCCCGCCTTCAAATGCGTGACGATCGCGGCCGAAACCGCGCGGCTGACCGAATGCTCACCCAGAATGCTTCCGTCGACGTGCAGGAGTTTCATCTTCGATTCCCGGTATCAGAAGTGTACCGAGGCGGTATAGAGGACCAGACGCGCTTACGCGCAAGGAGGCACATTCGTGGAACCGGGGCACAACGAGGGAACCGAGACGCGTACACCGCACAACCTGGGCGATTGCCGCGTCGTCGGCACGGTCCTGTCGCGGATCGGCGACAAGTGGACCATCCTCGTGGTGATGATGCTGACGGATGGACCGCGGCGCTTCAACGAGTTGAAGCGACTGGTCGGCGGCGTGTCCCAGCGGATGCTGACCTTCACGCTCCGGGGTCTCGAGCGCGACGGCCTCGTCTCCCGGACCGTGTATCCCACCGTTCCGCCGCGGGTGGAATACGCACTCACGGATCTCGGACGATCCCTGCAGGATCCCGTCCAGGCCCTGGGAGCTTGGGCATTCTCGAATCTTCCAGCGATCCAGGAAGCGCGCAGTCGCTTCGATGAAGCCTCGCCGACGTGAAATCGGGATGAGAGCTCAAGTCCAGTAAAGAATGCGCGCCTGCGGCAAGCTTCTCCGGATCTCTTCAGTTAAGTCAGTGCGCATGCTTTGCATCAGGTCTCGTGGAAACACGTACTTGACGGATCCGAATTTCGTCAGCTTTCGGCTTCGCTCCGTTTCTGTCATCGGCAGATCCGAACCGGGATACCAGCCCTGCAGCACGTTCTTCGAACCAGGCGTGAAGCGGTGGGTGATGAGTTCAACGGTGAGATCGATGTCCGTCACGCCGGCAAGCGCTCCGGAGACGTCTCGTATCAAGCCGGCATAAGCGTCCTGCCAATCCGGCACGGGTAGGATCGGCGCGATGGTGAGGCCGACCGGATAACCGGCCTCCGCGACGGCCCTGAGAGCCGCCAGACGCGCGTCCAAGCTCGCCGTTCCGCCCTCGTAGCGCGAAGCTGAGCGCGCGTTGACCGAGAATCGGATGCGGGTCCGTCCATTGTGCGCGAGGCCGAGCAGGGGCTTCACCGCCGCGAACTTGGTGGTGAAACGGAGTTGGACCGGCGCGTCCCACGCGCCGAAACGGGTGATGGCTGCCGAGAGCGAGCCGGTCAGATGTTCGATACCGAGGGGATCGGTATAGCAGGAGGCCTCGAAGGTGGTGCCTTCGTGAGCACGATCGGCCTGGGTCGAGGTGATGGCGCCCTGGCCGAGATAGGCGGGCAGGTTGTCGAGAATCGCGTCGAGATTCGCGTAGGCCCGCGTCACGGGGGGGCCGGACAGCGAGCCCGCGAGATAGCAGTACTGGCAATGGGCCGGACAGCCCTCGGCGAGGTCGAAGCGCCAGTCGGCGCTCGGCGGTATCGGCTGAAGCCTCAGCTTGGTCGGCGGTGCGACGACGATGGCGAGGGTCGCCTTGGCCTCGCGATAGGCGATGCGCGGATCCGGATTTCGCAACCCTGTCAGGCGGTTGGCCGCCAGGTACTCGACCGGCAGGCCGAGGGCTTCGGCGCGGGCCGCCATCGCGCGGCCATGCGCATGCTCCAGGGCCGCCGGGGTGACCAGGACGCGACGCGGGCGCCAGAGGCGGGACGGACGCGGGCCGGGGGAGGGCGCGGACGCGACCGGATCGATGTCCGGAGTGTCGGTTCGGGGTTCGGCGAGGACCATGACATCGGAACGCGCCCGGGCGTCGTAGAGGTCCGCCGCGCGCGCCTGGGTCGCGCCCGTATACCAGGAGGGTCGTGTCGAGGTCGCGCGTCAGGCGGCGTAGCGCGCGTAGGCGAGAGCGGTATCGCCGTAGACCCGGCGCTCAAGCTCGGTGAATCCGGGCGGCAGGGCGACATGGACGCTCGCGGATTCCTCGATGACCGCGAGGGCACCGGGGGCGAGCCAGCCGCCGGTCGCCGCGCTGGCCAGGGCCGCCGGGGCGAGATCGCGGTTGTAGGGCGGGTCGCAGAACACGAGGGTGAAGGTGCCGCTGGTGCCGGCCGGGCCGAGCCGGGTGGCGTCGCGCCGGAACAGGCGGGTCGCCCCTTCGGCGCTGAAGAATTCGATGTTCTCGCGAATCAATGCCCGGGCCTCGGCGCCCTCGTCGACCAGGAGGGCATAGGCCGCACCGCGGGACAGCGCCTCGAAGCTGAGGGCGCCGGTGCCGGCGAACAGGTCGAGGACCCGGGCCCCGACGACCGCGTCGTCATAGGCGTGCGCGAGGACGTTGAAGATCGCCTCGCGGAGCCGGTCCGAGGTGGGCCGGATCGCGTCGGTCTTCGGCGTGGCTAGGCGGCGACCGCGGTGATCGCCGCCGACGATCCTCACCGTCCGCCACCGCGGGGCGGACGGGCGCCGCCGCCGGGCTTGCCACCGCCGGGCTTGCCGCCACCGGAGCCGCCGCGGCTGAAGCCACCCGGCTTGCCACCGGGCTTGCCGGACCCGCCCGGCTTGCCGAAACCACCCGGCTTGCCGCCGGCCTTGAAGCCGCCGCCAAGCTTTCCGGCGCCCTTAAAGCCGCCGCGCTCGCCGTCCTGACGGGCCGCACCGCCCTTGAAGCCGCCACGATCACCGCGATCCCCACGATCGCCGCGATCAGCGCCGGGGCGGTCGTTGCCCCGGAAGCCGCTGGGCTTGTCACCCTGGAATCCGCTCGGCTTGTCACCCCGGAAGCCGCTCGGCTTGTCGCCCCGGAAGCCGTCTCGGCGGTCGTCGCGGGCGGGTGCGCCGCGGGACGCCGGACGGGCACCGCGATCGTCACCGCCCTCGTTGCGGTTCGCGTTGCTGCGGAAGGGACCCCGCGGACGGTCCTCGCTGCCGCGCGGCGGACCGCGGCGCTCGGCCCCGTCCTGCGAACGGAGGTTTCCGCGCGGACGGTCGTCGTCCCGGCGCGGCGGCCGGCCTTCGCCGCCGAAGCCGCGGGCAGGCCGATCTCCGGCGGGGCGGGCTCCGAAGGCACGCTCGCCGGAGGCACGCGCACCAGAGGCACGATCGTCGGATTGCCGGAAAGGGCGAGCCTGGGACTCGGCGCGGGGGAAGCGGCCTTCGCGGGGGGCGTCTTCGTCCCCGCGACGACGCACGGCGCTGTCGCGGCGATGCGGCTCGGCGGCGGGCTCCTGCGGGCTCGACTTCAGGCGCTCCACCAGGACGCGGCGCTCGCCGGTGCTGATGGCGCCGACGCGCTCGCGGCCCCGGGAGGCGGCGGCTTCACGCTCGGCCTTCGGATCGGCTCCCCGGCGCGGGATCTTGACCCGGCGCGGCGCGTCCTCGGAACGGGCCTCGTCCTCGGCGCGCCAGACGGAGCGGCGCGGACCGGCGCTGTTGCCGCCGGTGGGGACCCGGACGGGCTTGGCCGGTGCCATCGGACGGCCACCGCCGCGCGGTGCCTCGTCGTCGTAGCCCCGCGGCTCGCGGCGCTGGGCCGCCGAGGCGCTGCGGGCGGGCTGCTTGGCCTGCTGCTTCGGCGAGCCGAAGGGCGCGATCGGCTCGCGCACCGGGCTCTCGAAATCGACGGCGGCCTGCTCCGAAAGGGCCGGGCCGAGCTGCTCCTTGAGCACCTTCGTGCGGATCTCCTCGGTCAGGCCTGCCTCGAGGTCACCGAGCTGGAACGGTCCGAAGGAGAGCCGGATCAGGCGGTTCACCGCCAGCCCGAGATGCTCGAGGATGCGCTTGACCTCGCGATTCTTGCCCTCGCGCAGGCCGAGCGTCAGCCAGAGGTTGTCGCCGGAGGCCCGGTCGAGGCTCGCTTCCACCGGGCCGTAATCCATGCCGTCGATGGTGACGCCGCGGCGCAGCTTGTCGAGCTCGGCCTGGGTGGTGTCGCCGTGGGCGCGTACGCGGTAGCGGCGCAGCCAACCGGTATCCGGATGGGCGATGACCTTGGCGAGGCCGCCGTCGTTGGTGAGTAGCAGCAGCCCCTCGGTATTGATGTCGAGGCGGCCGATGGCGACGACCCGGGGCAGGTCCTCGGGCAGGTTCTCGAAGACGGTCTGGCGCCCCTCGGGGTCGCGCGCCGTGGTCACGAGGCCGCGGGGCTTGTGGTAGATCCACAGGCGTGTGCGCTCGCGGGCCGGCAGCGGCTCGCCGTCGACGGTGATGCGGTCGTCGGGCGTCACGTTCATGGCCGGCGAGGTCAGAACCTTGCCGTTGAGGGTGACGCGGCCCTGTTCGATCATGGCCTCCGCGTCCCGGCGCGAGGCGATGCCCGCGCGGGCGATGGCCTTGGCGATGCGGTCGCCCTCGGGCGTGCCCTCGTCGCGGGCCGGACCGGCGGACGCCGCGGCCTCTGGCCTCGGCTGGGAGGGCTTCGCCACGGCGGTCTTGCGGCGCAGGGGCGCGTCGCCGCCGCGGGGCATGGCGGCGTGCCGGACCTTCGGCTTCTCCTCGGCCGAAGGTCCCGGAATACCGGCATCGGTGGCCGGAGCCCAGGGCTCGGCCGGAGCCTTCGGCTCGGAGCCGTGGGTGTCGGCAGCCTGCGCCGCCTCGGCCGGCTTCGGCTTGGCGCGCTTGGCCGCGGGCTCGGACGCCGGTTTGGCGGTGGACAGGTCCGGCTCGGACGCGGGCGCCTTGGTCTCGGCGGCGACAGCCTCGGCCGGCACGGCGTCGGCCGCTTTGGCCTTGGACGCCCTCGCCGGATTGGGCTTCGCTCCCGCCGACTCCGTCACCGCACGCGCAGCCGCGGGGGCCGCCTCAGAGGCTTCCTTGGACGCTTCCTCGGAGCTGTTCTGGGAGGTCCGGGCCTGAGCCGCCTTGGCCTTCGCGGATGCCGGCTTCTCAGCTTCGACGGGCTCGGCTTTCGGCGAGGATTTGGCCGGCGAAGATTTGGCAGTTGGGGACTTGGCAGGCGAGACCTTGGCAGCCTCTGACGAGACCGGCTCGACCTTGACCGTCGCGGCCTTGCCCGTCTCCGACTTCGCCTTAGTGGAAGCCGCCTTCGCGGCCGTGGCCTTCACGGGCTCCGCGGCCGGGGGCGTCTTCTCGGACGAGGCCGGCTTCGCCGACTTCCCCTTCGGTGCCTTTGCGTCCGAGGGCTGGGCGTCCGACGCCGTCGCACGCGACGTCTTCGCCTCGGCAGGGCCAGACTTGGCACCACCGGACTCAGAACCACCCGACTTGGCAACGCCCGACTTTACAGGGGTAGCGTCGGCAGAACCGGCCTTGCCCGCTTTCGCGGGCCGGCTCGCGGTCGCCGCGACCGCGTCTGCGGCGGGCGCGCGGGTCTTCGGTGCACCAGTCTTGGTTCCCGCAGACTTGGCTTCCGCAATCTTGGGTTCGCCAGTCTCGGGTGCCGCGGTCTTGTGCGACGCGGCCGCGGTGTTGGTCGCTGGCTTTGTCGAGGCCTTGGGCTTCGAACGGGAGGTCTTGGCAGGCGCGTCCTCAGACTTGCCCATGGTGTCGTCAGTCTTGTCGGTCATGCCTGCCCCATAACAGAGCGGACGCCGTGTTGCGAGTGATCCCGCGCGCAAGGGCCGCGGGTTCGGTGGATGCAGGCCCCGAACGCGCGAAAAGGCGGCTTGCGCCGCCTTTCCGAGATCGTCGCGTCTGAATCGACGCTCCGGGGTCGAGAGGCTTAGAGCTTGCTCTTGACCGCGTCGGCGGCGTTCTTGACGCCATCCTTGGCATCGCCAACCGTCTTCTGGGTCTCGCCCTTCAGTTCCTGGGCCTTGCCCTCGGCCTTCAGCTTGTCATTATCGGTCGCATTGCCAATGCCCTGCTTGACGTTGCCGACGGCCTCGTTCGCGAGACCCTTGATCTTGTCGGTGGTGCTGCTCATCGTGCGCTCCTCGTCTTCGGATTGACAGCTCGGTTCTGCTTCAACCAAGCCGTATTGCCGTGTCCAACGGCCACGCCGGGGCGATGTTCCGCCATTTAACATCCTCGTGAACCGGATCTCCCTCACCCAGGGATCTGCGACGGGTCGATGAGCACCCACAACGTCTGGATCTTCCCATCGGAGATCGCGGCGACGTCGGTCCCCGTCAGGGTCACGGGACCCTCCTCCCGCCCGGCCTGCCAGCGCAGGGCCGCCAGCCCGTGATGCCCCGTCGCCGTTCCGACCGGCGTGAACCGGAAGCCCGGTCCGAATTGCTCCAGGAGCCGGCCGGCGAGGTCCGCGATCGCGACGCGTCCCTGTACGGAACCGGCGGGGTCGTACAGGACGGCATCCTCGCGGTAGAGCGCGTCCACCGCCGCGCGACGCGCATGCGGCGCGCGGTCGTTGAAGACGCGCTCCAGGTTGGCGCGCAGCAGGGCGTCGACATCCGGCATTTCCCCCTGCGGCGGGGTCTCGGGATTCTCGGGCATCGGGGCTGGTCCTCTCACGGGATCGAGACAGCGAGGGTGATCGGCACACGCGCGTCGCCGACCTGGGCGGCGGTGCCCCCCCGCGCGCATGGTCTCGCGCGAGCGTGGCCTTCCGCAAGGCCCGGCCGCGCTGGCGTCGGGCCGTCAGACGAGGCGGGCACCGCCGTCGACGTGCAGCGTCTCGCCATTCATGAAGCCGTTGCGCATCAGGAAGACGACCGCCGCACCCGCCTCGTCCGCGGTGCCGAGGCGTCCCTGCGTCAGGCGCTCGGACAGAACCGCGCCGTAGGCGTCGCGATGGGCCCCGCGAATCCGCGCCAGGAGCGGCGCATTGATCGGCCCGGGCGCGAGCGTGTTGAGGCGCAGGGGCGCCAGTTCCAGCGCGAATCCCCGGGCGAAGGCCCCCATGGAAGCGGAGGCCGCCGCCAGCACGGCGGTGCCCTGGGGGCTGGGCCAGTCGGCCAGGGCACCGGAGATGAAGGGTGTCTTCCGGACGCCGGCGCCGTGGGACCCCGTCGTGGCGGAGCATGCGGCGCGCGCCGCCGGGTAGGGCACGCCCGCGCCGGCCTCTCGCCGGGGGCAGGCCATTGCGGATCGGCGGCGCGACGGCCAAGGAACGGGCACCGATCGTCAGGATCCCACCCGATGCCCGAGACCGACCCGTTCGCCACCGACCCCTTGAGCCTCGCCTTCGCGGCGGCGCGTCGGGCGGCGTCCGAGGGGGAGGTCCCGGTGGGCGCGGCGGTGGTGAAGGATGGGGTGGTCGTGGCGGTCGCCCACAATCGCCCGCGGGCCCTTCGCGATCCGACCGCCCATGCGGAGATCTTGGCGATCCGGGCCGCCTGCCAAGTGCTGGACGACGAGCGCCTCAGCGGCTGCGACCTCTACGTCACCCTGGAGCCCTGCGCGATGTGTGCGGCCGCGATCGCCTTCGCGCGGATCCGGCGCCTGTACTTCTCGGCCGCGGACCCGAAGGGCGGCGCCGTGGAGAATGGCCCACGCTTCTTCAACCAGCCGACCTGCCACCACAGCCCGGAGGTCTATGGCGGCCTGCGGGAAGGGGAGGCCGCCGACCTGTTGCGGGCCTTCTTCGCCGAGCGTCGCGTGCCCTGAGGGCTCAACTCCCGTCGCCGCCCTGACCGCCCGTATTGGCGATCGGCTCCTGGTTCTGCCCGGCACTGCCGGAGGACCCGGAAGTGTTCGCGGCGCTGGCGGCACCCGTGGCCCCGGGTGCGACGGGGCCGATCGCGCCCGGACCGCCCTTGTCGAGGCCGCCGGGCTTGACCACCGGTGCGCCCGCCAACCCGGGCGCCGTCATGCGCGGCGGGCCGGGCTGCTTGATCTCGGCGGGGGCGTTGCCCTGGGCGAGCGCCGGGGCGCCGGTCAGGACACCCGCAACGAGGAGGCTGCTGGCTCAGACCTCCGTGCGCGCGGTGGGGATGCTCCGCATGAGGTCCTTCCGGGGATGGGCGTGACAGGGTCCGTCACACACCCACACGGACCATCCCCGGCGCTTTCACGCGTTGCCGGCAGGCGCTGACAGACGATCAGGCGGCCGCCAAAGGTTTCGAGACGTCTTCCAGGGACTTGCCCTCGGCCGCGGTGCCGAACAGCCCGCCGACCACCGCCGCCACCGCCATCAGGACCGCGCCGACGAGGTAGCCGATCAGCACGTTGTCCCGCGAGCCCGTCTCCACCAGGGCGCCGAACAGCAGCGGACCGGAGACGCCGCCGATGCCGGTGCCCAGCGCGTAGAACACCGCGATGGCCAGGGCCCGGATCTCCAGGGGGAAGGTCTCCGCCACGGTGAGGTAGGCGGCGCTCGCGGCGGCGGAGGCGAAGAAGAACACCACCATCCAGGCCGCCGTCTGGCCCACGGGACCGAAGACGTCGATCTTGAACAGGTAGCCGGTGATCGCCAGCAGGATCGCCGAGATGCCGTAGGTGAAGGCGATCATCGGCCGGCGGCCCACGGTGTCGAACAGGCGCCCGAGGAGCAGCGGCCCGAGGAAGGAACCGAGCGCGAACGGCAGCAGGTACCAGCCGACGTGGTCGCCGGGCACGTTGTAGAACCGCTGCAGCACCAGGGCGTAGGTGAAGAACAGCGCGTTGTAGAAGAACGCCTGCGCCACCATCAGGGCGAGGCCCACCAGGGTCTGCTTGCGGTGGCCGACCAGCATGGTGCCGAACACCTCCTTGAGGGGGGTGTGGCTGCGGGTCCTGAGCTTCATGCGCTTGTTCGCGTCGATGGGCAGCAGGGTGTGGCCCTCGTCGGTGAAGCGCTTCTCGATGCCGGCGACGACCCGGTCGGCCTCGGCGACGTAGCCGTGGGTGGCGAGCCAGCGCGGGCTCTCCGGAATCCAGGTCCGCAGGAGCAGGATGACGAGGCCGATGCCGCCGCCGACGAAGAAGGCGATGCGCCAGCCCCAGGCCGGGTCGATCATGCCGGGGCGCAGCACCACGATGGAGAGGAACGAGCCCAACGCGGCCCCGATCCAGAACGAGCCGTTGATGACGAGGTCGGTCCAGCCGCGCACGCGGGCCGGCACGAGTTCCTGGATCGTCGAGTTGATGGCGGTGTATTCACCGCCGATCCCCGCCCCCGTGAGGAAGCGGAACAGGCAGAAGCTGTAGATATTCCACGACAGGCCCGTGGCGGCGGTGGCGGCGAGGTAGAGCGCCAGGGTGATGAAGAACAGCTTCTTGCGGCCGATGCGGTCGGTGAGCCAGCCGAAGCCGAGCGCCCCCGTGACGGCGCCGACGAGGTAGGAGCTCGCCGCGAGGCCGATGTCGAACTCGGTGAAGCTCATGGGCTCGGCGCGCAGCGCCCCCACCAGGGAGCCCGCGAGGGTGACCTCGAGGCCGTCGAGCACCCAGGTGATGCCGAGGGCCACGATGACGAGGACGTGGAAGCGCCCCCAGGGCAGGCGGTCGAGCCGGGCGGAGATGTCGGTGTCGATCACGGTCCCCATCGGGACCCGCTCCGGCGCCGGTCCCGCGCTCGCGCTGCCCCGGTCCGCCACGGCCTTGGTTGCCATCGAATCCTCATTAACCGTGCTGCACGACAGTTGTTGGCAATCCGGCCCGGGGCCCGGCGGTTCCGCCAAGCTTCGCGCAAAGGTTAAGTCATCTCGGCTGAACTCGGCAGGTTCTCCCGGACGCTTCGCCGATGCCTGCCTCCCCGTTCCGCGTGTCCTGCGCATTGTTCCGCGTGTCTTGCGCACTGCTTCTCGCCCTCACGCCCCCGGCGACCATGCCCGCCGCCGCCTCCGAGGCGGGACGGGGCGCCGGCGCGCACGGCCTCGATCCCTGGCGGCTGCGGCCGAGCGACGTCGTGCCGGCGGATGCGGGTCCGGCGCGGGACGCCAAGGGCCGGCCGGTCTCGGAGATCCCCGAGGAGCGGCGCGTGGTACGGGTGGTCTATCCCGGGCTCACCGGTCCGCGCTGAGGCGCGGGTCGAGGGCCTCGGCGAGGCCGTCGCCGAGCAGGTTCAGCGCGACCAGGGTGGCGACGAGGAATCCGGCCGGGGCCGCGAGCATCCAGGGCGCGGATTCGATGGCGCGCGCGCCCTCGGCGATGAGCGCGCCCCAGCTCGTGGCCGGCTCCTGCACGCCGAGGCCCAGGAAGGACAGGAAGCTCTCCAACAGGATCACCCGCGGCACCAGCAGGGTCGCCGCCACCGTGACCGGCCCGAGGGTGTTCGGCACGATGTGGCGCCGCAGGATCGCGGCGGCGGAGAGGCCCAGCGCCTCGGCGGCGCGGACGAAGTCGCGGTGGCGCAGGGCCAGGGTCTGCGCCCGGGTGATCCGGGCCATGTCGAGCCATTCCACCGCGCCGATGGCGATCAGGATCAGCCCGAGCCCCGCCCGGAAGAACACCAGCAGCATGATGACGAAGAACACGAAGGGGAGGGCGTAGAGCACGTCGACGAAGCGCATCATCACCGCGTCGACCCGGCCGCCGGCATAGCCCGCCACCGCCCCGTAGGTGACGCCGATGAGGAGCGCGACGCCGGTGGCGACGAGGCCGATGAGGAGCGACACCCGGCCGGCGACGAGGCTGCGGCTGAGGAGGTCGCGCCCGAGCCCGTCGGTGCCGAGGGGAAACACCAGCCGCCGCACCGGCGCCGCGACCAGGAGGCGGCGTCCCCCCGCCTCCCGCGACAGGATGGTGGCGGGACCGAACAGGTCGGAGCGGGGCAGGTAGCTCAGCACCCGCTCGTTGATCGGGTTCGGGGCCGACAGCGTCAGGTGCAGCTGCCCGTCCGCCACCCGGATGTCCTCGGCCGTCACCCGCATGCGGAAGGCGAGGCGCTCCAGCGCCGGGGCGATCGCCTCCGGACGCGGATGGGCCTGCAGCGAGGGGGCGGTGCGCACGAGGTCGGGGTAGATCCGCCCCGGATCGTGGCCGGTGAGCAGGGGCCCGACGAGGCAGGCGAGGGTGACCAGGGCCAGGACCACGAGGGCCGCCAGGGCGGCCCGGTTGCGGGCGAGCCGCCCGAGGGCGCGCCTCACCGGGTCGCCCGCAGGCGCGGGTCGAGGAAGCCGGAGAGGAGGTCGGCAGCGAGGTTGAGGACGATGACGAACAGCGCCACCAGCACGACGGTGCCCATCACCAGGGTGTAGTCGCGGTTCAGCGCCCCATCGACGAAGTAGCGGCCGATGCCGGGCAGGCCGAAGATGGTCTCGACCACCACGGAGCCGGTGAGCAGGGAGGCCGCCGTCGGCCCGAGAATCGCCACCACGGGCAGCAGGGCGCCGCGCAGGGCGTGGCAGGCGATGCGGTGCGGCGGCAGGCCCATGGCGCGCTGGGTGCGGACCGGTTGCGCGGCCAGCACCTCCGCCAGGGCGGCACGGGTGAGACGGGCCAGGGCGCCGACCTGCGGCAGGGCCAGGGTGATCACCGGAAGCACGAGGTTGGCCGGCGCGCCGTTCTCCCAGCTGCCCACGGGCAGCCAGCGCAGGCTCAGGCCGAACACGATCTGCAGCAGGGGCGCCACCACGAAGGTCGGCATCGCGAGCGTCAAGCCGGCGCTGAGGCCGACGAGGCGGTCGAGGGCGCTGCCCCGGCGGAAGGCCGCGAGCGCACCGAGGCCGATCCCGAGCACCAGGGCGAGCGCCAGGGCGAGGGCGCCGAGGGTCATCGAGACCGGCAGGCCCCGGGCGAACAGGTCGCCGACCGTGAGGTCGCGAAAGGAGAAGGAAGGCCCGAAATCGCCGGTGAGCAGGGCGCCCAGGTAGCGCAGGTACTGGACGCCGAGGGGCTGGTCGAGGCCGTAGACCCGGGCGAGGTTGGCCATCGCGGCCGGCGGCAGGGGCCGTTCCAGGTCGAAGGGCCCGCCGGGGGCGAGCCGGATCAGGAAGAAGCTCACGGTGACCACGGCGAACAGCGTCGGGATCGCCTGGAGCAGGCGGCGCAGGACGAAGCCGATCACGCGGTCAGCCTCAGGAAGCGCGTCGGGGCGGCGTTGCGCAGGTTCGGGTGGTAGCCGGAGAGGCGCGGGGCGATCAGGGCCTTCGAGCGGGTGTGCATCACCGGGATCCAGGGCAGATCGGTGACCACGATGGTTTCGGCCGCGGAGAGGAGCTCGGCCCGCCGGGCGATGTCGCGCTCCGCCGCCGCCCGCCGCATCAGGGCGTCGTAGGCCGGGTTGCTGTAGTGGCCGGGGTTGAGGCCGTCATTGCCGGTCTCCAGCAGGAACAGGAAGTTCTGCGGGTCGGAGTAGTCGGCGATCCAGGACATGCGGGCCACGTCGAAGTCGCCGCCGTCGCGCAGGTAGGCGAAGTGTGTCTTGGCGTCGGTGTAGACGAAGCGGGTCTCGATCCCGAGGCCGCGCCACATGTCGGCGATGGCCAGCGCGGTGTTGCGGTTGTTGTCGCTGGTGTTGAAGCGATACTCGAGCCTGAGCGGCCGTCCCTCGCCGAAGCCGGCCGCCGCCAGCAGCGCCCGGGCCTCGTCCTCGCGGTCGATCGGCAGGGCCTCGCGCCCGGCGGTCTCGGGCGGGCGGCCGTAATGATCGAGGCCGGGCGGGCAGAGGGAGTAGGCCGGGTCCATGGTCTCGCCCCAGAGCTTGCTCGCCAGGAACTCGCGGTCGATGACCAGGGAGAGGGCGCGCCGCACCCGAACGTCGTCGAAGGGCGCCTTCCGGGTGTTCAGCGCCAGGGCGTAGAGGCCGAGCGAGGGGCCGAGCACGACCTGGGCCCCGAAGCGCGCCTTGAGCGAGGCGATCTGGTCGCCGGGCAGGTCGGCGAGCGAGTCGATCTCGCCGGCGGCGTAGCGCCGGACCGCGCTCGACAGGTCCGGCGTCGGCAGGAAGGCCACCTGCGGGATCGCCACCGTCGCCGCGGCGTGGAAATGCGGGTTGCGCTCCAGGGTGATGCGGTCGTTCGGCACCACCTCCCGCAGGCGGTAGGGACCGTTGGTCACGCTGTTGCCGGCCCGGGCGAAGGCGTCGCCGTGCCGGGCGACCGAGGGCGGATGCACGGGCAGGGAGGTCTGGTGAGTCAGGAGTTCGAGCAGGTACGGCGTCGGCTGCTCCAGGGTCAGCACGAGGCGCCGGTCCTCGGGCGCCGCGACCCCGAGGGCCTCGGCGGGCGCCGCCCCCTGGTTCACCGCCCGGGCATTCTTCAGGGGGAACAGAACCTCGGCATACTTGGCGGCCGTGGCGGGTGCGAGGATGCGCCGGAGGGCGAAGACGAAGTCCGCGGCCCGGACCGGGTCTCCGTTCGACCAGCGCCCATCCGGGCGCAGGCTGAAATCGTAGGTCAGCCCGTTTTCGGACAGGGTCCAGGCGGTCGCCGCCCCCGGGATGAGGGCGCCGTGGTTGTCGTAGGTGAGCAGGCCCTCGTAGAGGTCCCGCAGGATATGCGCCTCGGCCACCGTCGAGGATTTGTGCGGGTCGAGGGTCTCGGGGTCCGCATCGTTGCCGCGCCGGTAGAGGTCGCCCGGCGCGGCCGCGGCCCGGCCGACGCCACCGCCGGCCAGGAGCGCCGCACCGCCGACGAGCCAGTGCCGCCGATGCAGGCGCAGCATCGCCTCAGGCGCCGGTCTGCGCGGTGAGCCCCGCCGCCTCGATGCCGGCCAGCGCGCAGAGCTCGTCGTTGTCGGAGGTGTCGCCCGAGATGCCGACCGCGCCGATCACGGCCTCGCCCCGGCGGATGAGCACGCCGCCCGGCACCGGCACCAGGGCGGCGGGGCCGACGAGGTGGCTGACGGCGGCGACGAAGTAGGCCTGCTCCTCGGCGCGCTTGTGGATCGCCCGGCCGCCGAGGCCGAGGGCGAGGCAGCCATTGGCCTTGCCCATCGCCACCTCGGCCCGGCGCAAGGAGGTCCCGTCCTCGGCGCCCATCGCCTTGAGGGCGCCGCGGGCGTCGTAGACCACCACGGCCAGGGGCTTCAGCTTGTGGGCGCGAGCCGTCTCGAGGGCGGTGGCGACGATGGTCTGCGCGGCGGCGAGGGTGAGGTCGGACATCGGGGCTCCGGGTTTCGATCGAGCGGGCGTGTCCCTCGACTAACCCGGCGCGGCGCGAGCGACCAGGGGCTCCGCGCGCCGGCTGGGCCGGGCAGCGCTCTCTGCGCGCATGCCGCGTCAGGCCAGGCTCTCAGCGCGCGTAGCGCGCCAGGCCAAACTCTCAGCGCGCGCAGCGTGCCAAGAACGCGTCGTAGCGGGCGGTGACCTCAGGCAGGCGCTCGAAATGCGGGAAGGCGCCCGTCTCCAGCACGTCCACCGTCCAGCGCGGATCGCCGCGGAAGCGGTCGGCGTGGCGGTAGTCGACGAAGTCGCCCCGGGTGCCGTGGATCATCCAGACGGGCCGGTCGAGGCGGGGATAGACCTGGCCCGTCTCGGTGGCGAAGAGGTGTCCGGCCAGGAACGAGAAGGGCGCGAACTCGGCGCCGGGCTGGTGGGCCGAGACCTGGTCGTATGCGAGCAGGCCCTCGTCGATCCGGGGCGAACCCCAGGTCTTCTCGAGAAAGAACCGCATGCTCGGGCGGCTGACGAGGAGGTCGAACAGCGCCCGGCCCCAGAGCGGACAGGCAGCCACCGCGCGGGCCGTGTCGCTGCCGGACGGGTTGCGGCGCTCGTAGCGCTTGTCGAACCCGGTCGGGCTGATCAGGCCGAGGCTGCGGTAATCGTCGGGCCGCGCCAGGGCCGCGCGGGCCAGGAACTCGGCCGAGAGGGAAAGCGCCATCGCGTCGATGGCGGCGCCCCCGTGCCGCTGCCGGATCTCCGCCACCATGGCGTGGATCGCCGCCGTCATCAGCTCCGGCGTGTAGACCCGGTCGCTGCGCTCGGAGAAGCCGAAGCCCGGCAGGTCGAGGGCGTAGACCGGGCGCGTCTGCGCGTAGTGGCGATAGAGCGGCCGGACCTCGTAGGCATTGGCGGCCGCGTTGACGGAGTGGATCAGCAGCAGGGGTACGCCCGCGTCCGGCCCACTCGCGTAGAACGACAGCCCTCCCGCGTCGCTGCCGAGGCAGGCCTGCCGGCCGGGGAGGGCCGGCGGCATCCGGCGATGGTGGTCGATGCCGAGGCGGCTATAGGCGATCCAGGCCCCGGCGGCCCCCAGCGGCAGCAGCGCCAGCAGGGGCCCGAGCCGGCGACGGGGGGCATCAGGCATCGTCGTGGTCCCTCAGGTGGCGCGCGGTCGGAAACGCCCCGGCGGTGCGGATGTTTCCGGGCTGCGGTCGGCGCGGGACCGGGTCGGCGCGGATGGCGTCTCGCTCAGTACCTGCCCCGTCGCGATCACGCCGTGCCCTCTCCCCGTCGTGGGGAGGAGGGCGGCGTCGTGCCGCTCCGCGCCGGCGACGATCGCTCCCGGCCTCAGGCCGTCGCGCCCTCGATCTCGCCGCTGAGTTCCAGCCACTCCTCCTCGGCCGCCTCCAGGGCGGCGGCGGCGTCCGAGCGCATCTTGGCGAGTTCGCCGGCCTTGGCCGGATTGGCCTGGAAGGCCGTGCCGTCGGCGAGCGCCGCGTCGATCTTGGCCATGGCGTCGGTGAGCTTCTTCATGCGCGCCTCCACGCCCTCGAGCTTCTTGCGCAGGGGGGCGAGGGCGACGCGGCGGTCGGCGTTGGAGCGGCGCTCCACGGCCTTGGCCCCGCCGGTCGATTCCGGCGTGCCCTTCTCGGCCTCGCGCTCGGGCCCGGCGAGCACGTAGCGGCGATAATCGTCCATGTCGCCGTCGAAGGCCTTCACGCTGCCGTTCGAGACGAGCCAGAGCCGGTCGGCGCAGGCCTCCACCAGGAAGCGGTCGTGGCTCACCAGGATGACGGCGCCCTCGTAGTCGTTGATCGCCTCCACCAGGGCCTGGCGGCTCTCGATGTCGAGGTGGTTCGTCGGCTCGTCGAGGATGAGCAGGTGCGGGCCGCGGAAGGCCGCGAGCCCCATGAGCAGGCGCGCCTTCTCGCCGCCGGAGAGCTGGGAGACCGGCGTCTCCGACTTCGTGCCCGAGAAGCCGAGGCGGGCGGCCGCGGCGCGGGCCTTCGATTCGGGCACGTCCGGCATCAGGTCGCGGACATGGGCGTAGGCGCTCTCGGCCGGGCGCAGCTCGTCGAGCTGGTGCTGGGCGAAGTAGGCGACCTCCATCTTGGAGGAGCGGCGCAGCTCGCCGCTCAGGGGAGGCAGGCGCCCGCCGATGAGCTTGCAGAAGGTGGACTTGCCGTTGCCGTTGGCGCCGAGCAGGGCGACCCGGTCGTCGGGAGCAAGGCTCAGGTTCAGGCCCGAGAGCACGATCCGGTCCGGGTAACCGGCCTGCACCCGCTCCATGGCGACGATGGGCGGCGAGAGCGGCCGCTCCGGACTCGGCAGGCGGAAGGCCGGCACGTCGTCCTCGATCACCGAGGCGATAATCTCCATCTTGGCGAGGCGCTTGACCCGGGACTGGGCCTGACGGGCCTTGGTGGCCTTGGCCTTGAAGCGGTCGACGAAGCTCTGGAGATGGGCCCGCTCGACATCCTGCTTGGCCTTGGCCTTGGCCTGGAGCACGCGCTTCTCGGCCACCTGCCGGGCGAAGCTGGTGTAGCCGCCCCGGTAGATGCTGAGCTTGCCCCGGTCGAGGTGCAGGATGTGGTCGACGCACTCGTCGAGGAGATCGCGGTCGTGGCTGATGATCACGGCCGTGCGCGGATAGCGCTCCAGGTAGTCGTAGAGCCAGATCGTGCCTTCGATGTCGAGGTAGTTGGTCGGCTCGTCGAGGAGCAGCAGGTCGGGCTCGGAGAATAGCACGGCGGCGAGCGCCACGCGCATGCGCCAGCCGCCGGAGAAATCGGAGCAGGGGCGGCCTTGCGCCTCCGCGTCGAAGCCGAGGCCGTGCAGGATGGCGGCCGCGCGGGCCGGTGCCGAGTGCGCCTCGATGTCCACCAGACGGGTCTCGATCTCGGCCCGGCGCAGGCCGTCGGCGTGCTCGGCCTCCGCCATCAGCCGGGCGCGCTCGGTGTCGGCGGCCAGCACCACGGCGTGCAGGGTCTCGGGGCCGGCGGGCGCCTCCTGCGCCACCGCGCCGATGCGCATGCCCTTGGGCATCGACACCGTGCCGCCCTCGGTGGGCAGCTCGCCGAGGATCGCCTTGAACAGGGTGGTCTTGCCGGCGCCGTTGCGCCCGACGAGCCCCACGCGGGCGCGGTCCGGGATGACGAAGGTGGCGCCGTCGAGGATCAGGCGCTCGCCGATGCGGTAGGTGAGGTCGTTGACGCGGAGCATGGCGCGCTTTTGCGGGGTCGGGGCCTGACTGGCAAGCGGCCGGTGCGCGCCGCGCCGCGCCGCTGCGCAGGGTTGGCGCAGACCTCGCATCCACGCCTATCGGCAGGCGGGAACATCGGGACAGCTTGACCCAGGAATTGCACGGCGTATCGATCAGGTGCGAAAAACGAGGGGGCAGGACGCGTGACCACAGGACGGCTGACGACCATCCCGTTCTTCAAGGAGCCGGGGATCGAGCTGTCCGTCTACGAGACGCGCTGCCACTGGCGTCGCTTCGACGAGAACGAAGTCCTGGTCGATTACGACGACGTCTCCACCGACGTCTATTTCCTGGCCTCCGGCGAGGTGCGCATCCTCAACCGCTCGCAATCGGGCAAGGAAGTGATTCTCGGCGAGATGCGCGGCGGCGCCTTCTTCGGCGAGCTCGCGGCCCTCGACGGCATCGGCCGCTCGGCCAACGTCACGGCGCTGACCCGCGGCGAGGTCTGCGTCGTGCCCGCGCCCGTGTTCCGGCAGATCATCTTCGCCTCGGAGGCGATCGCCGACCGGCTGTTCCGCCTGCTGGCCAAGCGCGTGCGCGAGCTGAACACCCGCCTGATGGAGCACGCGCTCCTCGACCTGCGCCACCGGCTCTACGCCGAGCTGCTGCGCCTCTCCGTGCCCCGCGCCGGCGGCGACGGCGAGCGGGTGGTGACGCCGCCGCCCTACCACCACGTGCTCGCCGCCCGCATCGGCTGCCGCCGCGAGCAGGTGACGCGGGAATTCACCGTCATGGCCGCCGACGGGCTGATCGACCGCACCCGCGGCGCCCTGGTGATCCGCCGGCCCGACCTCCTCGAAGCCCGCGTCGCCGAAGCGCTGCGCGAGGACAGCTGAGCGTTCGGCCCCCGCGATGGCGTCGACGCATGCGCCCGGTCCGGCCGGCCTGCTGACCTGTGCCGGCCTCGGCAAGCGCTTCGGCGCGCACGCGGCGGTGACCGACCTCGACCTCACCCTGCAGCCCGGCGAATTCGTCTGCCTGCTCGGGCCCTCGGGCTGCGGCAAGAGCACGCTGCTGCGCCTGATCGCCGGGTTCGAGACCCCGAGCACCGGCACGATCCGCCTCGGCGGCGCCGACATCACCGCAGACCCGCCGCATCGCCGGCCGGTCAACATGATGTTCCAGTCCTACGCCCTGTTCCCGCACCTGAGCGTGGCCGCCAACCTCGCCTACGGCCTCAGCGGTCTCGGGCGCGCGGCGCGCCAGGCGCGGGTGGACGAGCTCCTGCGCCTGGTGCGCCTCGACGGGTTCGGCCCGCGCCGGCCCGACACCCTGTCGGGCGGGCAGCGCCAGCGGGTCGCCCTGGCCCGCGCCCTGGCGCGCGCGCCGCAGGTGCTGCTGCTGGACGAGCCGCTGGGCGCCCTCGACCGCGCCCTGCGCGAGGAGACGCAAGGGGAGCTGCGCGCCCTGCAGCGCCGTCTCGGCACGAGCTTCATCGTGGTCACGCACGACCCGGCCGAGGCCCTGGCGCTGGCCGACCGCATCGGCGTGATGGAGGGCGGTCGCCTCGTGCAGATCGGCGACGGGGCGAGCCTGTACGAGCGCCCGGCCAACCGCTTCGTCGCCGGGCTTCTGGGCGACGTGAACCTGATCCCGGGCCGGGTGCGGGACCGCGATCCCGGCGGCCTCACCCGCCTCGACACGGCGCTCGGGCCCCTGCGCGCCCGCGGCGCGGGCGCGGGGGAGGGGGTGATCGCCCTGCGGCCCGAGCGCATCGTGCTGTCGCGCGCCCCGTCCGGGGACGGCCCCGACCTTCCCGGGCAGGTGGTCGAGACGACCTATCTTGGCGATCGCGTCCGGCTCCGGGTCCGCCTCGCCGACGGGACGGTCTGGCGGGTGAGCGCGCCGACCGATGCGGAGGCGCCCGCGGTCGGGGAAACCGTCCACCTGTCCTATCCGCCGGAGCGGGCCTGGCTGATGCCGGCGGCGGGGTGAGCATGAAGCGCCTGCTGCCGGTCCTGCCCGCCCTCTGGCTCACCGCCTTCGTGCTGCTGCCGGTGATCCTGACCCTGAAGATCAGCCTGTCGACGCCGGTCACGGCCCAGCCGCCCTACCTGCCGGTGCTCGACTGGAGCGCCGGGATCGAGGGCTGGGGCAGCTTCCTCGAAGCCCTCGACTTCAGCAATTTCGAGACGCTGGCGAGCGACGTTCTCTACCGCGACGCCGCCCTGTCTTCCGTGACCCTCGCGGCCATCGCCACCGCGATCCTGGCCCTGATCGGCACCCCGATCGCCCTGGCGATGGCCCGGGCCCCGGAGCGCTGGCAGCCGCGCCTCGTGGCGCTCCTGATCGTGCCGTTCTGGACGAGCTTCCTCATCCGCATCTATGCCTGGATCGCGATCCTGAAGCCCGAGGGCCTGCTCAGCGCCGGGCTGATGAAGCTCGGGCTGATCGCGCGGCCCCTGGAGATCCTGAACAGCCAGGGGGCCGTGCTGATCGGGCTCACCTACGCCTACCTGCCCTTCATGGTGCTGCCACTCTACGCGGTGCTGACGAAGCTCGATCCGCGCCTGCCCGAGGCGGCGGCCGATCTCGGTGCCGGACCAACGCGGGTGTTCTGGACGGTGACGCTGCCGCTCGCCCGGCCCGGACTGATTGCCGGAGCGCTGCTCTGCTTCGTGCCGATGGTGGGCGAATTCATCATCCCGGACCTGCTCGGCGGCTCGGACACGCTGATGCTCGGGCGCGTCCTGTGGAGCGAGTTCTTCTCCAACCGCGACTGGCCGCTCGCCTCGGCGGTGGCGATCCTCGTCCTCGTCCTGGTGGTCGGGCCGCTGATCCTGTTCCGCGAGGACGAGGCGACCGAGCGGGAGGCCGGCCGGTGAGGGCCCTCGACCGCATCGCCCTGACGTGCGGGCTCGGCTTCCTCTACGCGCCGATCCTGATCCTGGTGATCTACTCCTTCAACGCCTCCGCCCTGGTCACGGTCTGGGGCGGGTTCTCGACCCGCTGGTACGGCGTGCTCGTCGCCGACGTTCCCCTGCGCGAGGCGGCCGGCATCTCCCTGGTGGTGGCGCTGGCCTCGGCCGCCCTCGCCACGGTGTTCGGGACCCTGGCGGCCCTGGCCCTCGATCGGGGCGGGCGCTTTGCGGGCCGCCGGGTCTTCCTGGGCCTGATCTATGCGCCGCTGGTCATGCCGGAGGTGATCACGGGGCTGTCGCTGCTGCTGCTCTTCGTCGGCTTCGACCTCGATCGCGGCCTCCTCACCCTGGTCGTCGCGCATGCGACCCTCGGTCTGGGCTTCGTGGCGGTGATCGTCGGGGCGCGCCTGCGCGGTCTCGACCGGTCGCTCGAGGAGGCGGCGGCCGATCTCGGCGCCGCTCCGGCGCGCGTCTTCGCCACCGTCACCCTGCCGCTGATCGCGCCGTCCCTGGCGGCGGCCTTCCTCCTCGCCTTCACCCTGTCCCTCGACGACCTCGTCATCGCGAGCTTCGTCTCGGGCCCGGGGGCGACGACTCTGCCGATGCGGCTCTACAGTCAGGTCCGGCTCGGGGTGAACCCGGAGATCAACGCGGCCTCGACGCTTCTCGTCGGCACCGTCACCGCCATCGTGCTCACCGCCTCTTGGCTGACCGGGCGTAAAGGTTCGGCCTGAGAGGAGCCTGGCCTCCGATCGGCTTGGCCTGCTGCGCGCTTGAACCGGGACGGGCTTGGCCTCCGGAGATTGGGTCCGAGAGGGGCTTGGCTGGAAGGTCGGGTGTGGTCTAGGGCGCGTAGGCCCGGGCACCGGCCGGCAGCGCCAACCCGGCGGCGGGCATGCGCAGGGGGTTTGCCGGAGCCACCGCGCCGCCGCGCAGGTCCGGCACGGCGTCCCGGCCGAGGCTGCGCACGTCGAGTTCGCCGAAGGGCCCGGCGATCCGGAAGCGCATCGGCGGCCGCTTCTCCGATGCCGTCCCCCGTGCGGAGATCTCCGCGAGGGTGTCGCAGCGGCGGTCCGGCAGCGAGACGGTGCCGCGCAGGGAAGCAGCCAGGACGTTCGCCTCCATCGTGCCCTCGGTGATCTCGCCGATGCCGTCGCGGAAGCGCAGGCTCAGGGTCGCGCGCTCGAACGCCGTGCGGCCGACGCGCCGGGCCGGCATCCGGTTGCGCTGGGCCGCCTCGTTCAGGTCGAACCCGATCAGGGTCCCGCCGTCGACCGAGAGGCCGGCATGGCCGTCGAGATGCTGCAGGAGCGCGTACAGGTCGGCGCCCGAGCCCTCGGCCTGGAACTGGCCCTGGGCCGTGCCGAGGATCCAGTTCTCCGGGCGCAGGTCGCCCGGGAAGGCCGCGAGGTCGAGCCGGTCGAAGGTGCCCTGGACCTTGGCCTCGGTCACGGCCGCGTCCTTCGGCGCGGTGGCGAGGGCGAGACGGCCCTTGAGGGTTCCGCCCGCTACGGAGGCGCGGCTGAGGGAGGCCTCGATGTTCCCGTCCCGGACCAGGATGCTGGCGGCCAGGTCCTCGGCGAGGATCGGGCCGAACCGGGCCGCGCCCGCCGAGATCCGCAGGTCGAGGTCGCCGCCGGTATAGGGCGCGAGGGCGAGGGCGCGCAGGCGCCAGTCGGGGGTACCGGCGGGGGCGGCGGTGACGCCGACGGCGCGGAGCAGATCCGCCAGCAGCGGAGCGAGGTTCAGCGTCTCGGCCGCCAGGGTCGCCTGCACGGCCGGCCGGTCGCGTCCGAAGGAGACGGCACCGGCCCCCTCCAGGCGATTGTCGCCAAAGGAGACCCGCACGTTGGGCAGCAGCAGCTGACGCCCGTTCATCTCGAAATTGCCGGTCAGCCCGAACGCCGCCACGAACGGCGACAGGGCGACGTTGCCCCCGGCCCAGGCAAGAGTCTCCGGCAGGGAGCGCGTCTCGAACTGGCCGAGCCCGGTCAGGGTCAGGCCTTCGGCCGCGACGAGGCCGTTGCCCTCGGCCGTCAGACTCCCGGCGGCCCAGCTCGCCGTGAGGGCGAAGGGCGTGGAGCCGCCGTCGAGGAGATCGATCACCCGCAGGCCCGAGACGGCGAACCGCGTCGGCATGGCGCTCCACTGGAAGCTGCCGAAGATCTCGGCCTGGGCGCTCCAGAGCGGCCAGGACAGGGTCAGGTCGAGGTCGCGCGCGGTCTGGGGGGATCCGTCCCGGGGATCGAGCCCCTTGGCGGTGGCGCGCGAGAGGCTGATCCGGCGGGGATGGGAGGCGCCGTCCGCCCCGAGCCGGGCGCCGAGGCGGCGGAGGGGCTCGGACCAGCGGCCGTCGTGGGCATTCGCCGGCAGGTAGACCGTCGCGCCGTCGAGCCCGAGGGTGTTCACCTCGAGGCGCCCCGTCAGCAGGGCCAGCAGGCTCAGCTGTAGGGAGAGGGCGCCGCCCTCCGCCAGGACGGGACCATCCCCGTCGCCCGCGGCGAGGCGGACATCGCGAAAGCCCAGGCGCGGCAGCGGCAGCAGGGTGACCTCAGTCGGCCCCGCCGCGGTCATGGCGAGCCCGTAGGTGCGCGCGAAGTCCCGCGCCACGAAGGCCCGCAGGCGCGGCGTCGCGACCGACCAGGGCAGGCAGGCGGCCGAGAGGGCGACGACGAATGCCGCGAGGCTCATCAGGGACAGGAGGCGGCGCAGAGGCATTCCACTCCATCCGGTGGGTGGGACGCACGGCGGGCCGCACGATCGACGATGGGATGGGCGCGTCCGGCCCCGGCAGCCGCGACGCGCGGAAGAACCGGCGACGCCCTCCTGATAGTCCTCGGCGTCCCGCTTGTCTCCCCGGGCGAGGGCGACGCCCCGGCGCCATCCACCGTGCAGAGCGGCGGAACGCTTCCGCCCGCGAGACAGCCTCGCGTCCGCGCGCCTCCGGAGGGCCCTGGCGACGCCCTCCGGCCGGCCCCGCGCTCAGACCCGGCCCGGGCCGTTCCGCGCGTTGCAAAATGTAACGGCCGCACCGCGACGAGGGGTTGGCAGGACGCCGCTTGTGCGTGACGGTCGCGCCGACCAAGAACAGAACCACACAGGAGGGCATCCATGAAGAAGGTTTATCCCGACGCCACGGCGGCGCTGGCCGGCGTGCTGAAGGACGGCATGATGATCATGTGCGGCGGCTTCGGTCTCTGCGGAATTCCCGATGCCCTGATCGAGGCGATCCGCGCGTCCGGGGTGAAGAACCTCACCGTGGTCTCCAACAATGCCGGCATCGACGGCGTCGGCCTCGGCAAGCTCTTGGAAACCCGCCAGGTCGCCAAGATGATCTCGTCCTATGTGGGTGAGAACAAGGAATTCGCCCGCCAGTACCTCGGCGGCGAACTCGCCATCGAGTTCAACCCGCAGGGCACCCTGGCCGAGCGCATCCGCGCCGGCGGCGCCGGCATCCCGGCCTTCTACACCAAGACCGGCGTCGGCACCCTGATCGCCGAAGGCAAGGACGTGCGCGAATTCGACGGCGAGGACTACGTGCTGGAGCGCGGTCTGTTCGCGGACCTGGCCATCGTCCATGCCTGGAAGGGCGACACCGAGGGCAACCTGATCTACCGGAAGACGGCGCGGAACTTCAATCCGATGATGGCCACCGCCGCCACGATCACCGTGGCGCAGGTGGAGCACCTCGTGCAGCCCGGCGAGATCGACCCCGACACCATCATCACCCCCGGCATCTTCGTGAAGCGCATGGTCCACGTGCCGGAGCGCGAGAAGCGCATCGAGCAGCGCACCACCCGCAAGCGCGGCGAGCCCGCCGTGCCGCCCGCCGCCGTCTGAGAGCCGAGCTAAGGAGAACCATCATGGCCTGGACCCGCGAACAGATGGCCGAGCGCGCCGCACGAGAGCTGCAGGACGGCTTCTACGTGAACCTCGGCATCGGCATCCCGACCCTCGTGTCGAACTACATCCCGGACGGGATGTCGGTGCAGCTGCAATCCGAGAACGGCATGCTCGGCATGGGCCCCTTCCCCTACGAGGGAGAGGAGGATGCCGACCTGATCAATGCCGGCAAGCAGACGATCACCGCGCTGCCCATCACCAGCTACTTCTCCTCGGCCGAATCCTTCGGGATGATCCGGGGCGGGCACATCAACCTTTCGATCCTTGGCGCCATGCAGGTGGCCGAGAACGGCGACCTCGCCAACTGGATGATCCCGGGCAAGATGGTGAAGGGCATGGGCGGCGCCATGGACCTGGTGGCCGGCGTCAAGAAGGTGGTGGTGGTGATGGAGCACACCGCCAAGGGCAAGGACGGCTCGGAGAGCCCGAAGCTGCTCCAGGCCTGCGACCTGCCGCTCACCGGTACCCACGTGGTCGACATGGTCATTACCGATCTCGGCGTCTTCACCATCGACAAGAAGGGCGACGGGGGCATGACCCTGGTCGAGCTGGCCGAGGGGGTCACCGAGGACGAGATCCGCGCCAAGACCACGGCCCGCTTCACCACCCAGCTCGCCTGAACGGCGCGACGGGGCGGAGCCCCTCCGCGCGAGCCACCGAACCCCGCCCGGCTCCGGCCGCGGCGGGTTTTTGCTGGCCCCAGGGTCCCCGCGGGCCGGCGACGCCCTACCGTAAGGCACAGGCCCACAGGGGAGTGCACGACATGGCAGTGGTATCCAAGACGGTGATGACGGAGGGCAAGGCGGCCAAGCAGGCCGGGCAGCCGGATTCCGCCAATCCCTATCCGGCCGGCTCGCAGAACAGCGCGGACTGGCTCGAGGGCTACACCTACGACGAGGCCGAGCAGAACACCGACCGGGCCGAGAGCGACACCTGAGCGCCGCGCGGGAGCCGGCGGCGCCGGCTCCCGCCTTCGGGCGCGGGCCGTCGGAGCGTCGCTGCCTGCGGCCACGACCTTGCGCGAAAGTCGAGACGGCACCCGGGCCGGGCGAGCCACAGGATAGGCTTCGCACGGGCCCCGCATTGATAAAGAATTTGAACAATTGAGCGCAGGTCCGCGTTGGTCGACCAGAGAATGAAAACTGGAGGACACCGCAGCATGTCTATCAAGACCCTCGCCTTCGCCGGCTCGATCGCCCTGGCCCTCACCGGCACCGCCTTCGCGCAGATTGCGACCGGCACCGAGCAGAACATGAACAATCCGGGCAGCGTGAAGAGCAACAGCGAGAAGTCGATGGAGCGCATGGGCGCCCCCGGCACCACGGGCTCGACCATGGCCCCGGCCGGCACCTCCGGCGGTCCGAGCACCGCGACGGTCGGCGCGCCCGGCGGCAGCACCGGCGGCAACGGCGTGACCGGCAGCGGCGCAGCCCCCAGCGGCAAGTAAGCCAGCTTCAGGTAAATTTCGTCGGGGTCGCCGCGCGGCCCTGACAGGTGAAAGCCCCGCAGCCTTACTGCGGGGCTTTTTCTCGTGCTCGGCTACGAACCCGTGTAGCCGAGCCCCGCGGCCGCGGCCTTGAGGCGGTCGAACGCCTCGGCATAGCGCGCCCGCCGGGCCTCGCCGTCGGGCAAGGTCCGGTCGGGGCTCAGATTGTCCTCCGTGTCGGACATCTTGATCAGCAGCGCCCCGAGGTGATGCTGGGCGATCAGGGCGGAGATGCGCGCGTCGTACGGCACCGGCGCGGCCGGCTTCGTCAGCATCACTACCATGGCGATCACCGCCTCGGAGAACCCCTCGGCCCGCAGGGCGATCGGCGTGGTCGGGGTGTCCTCGAGGACGTCGTGCAGGATCGCGGCCTGCATCACCTCCATCGGATCGATGGCGAGGCGGTCCACCGACTTCGCGTGCCCCGCCCGGCCGACCGAAGCGTTGGCGACGCGCTCCAGGTGGCGGATGTAGGGTTGCCCGCCCTTATCGATCTGCCCCGCATGCGCGATCATCGCGAAGCTGTGGGCCTCGAAGATGGATGCCATGCCGCGCGCTCCTCTCAGGCCGGACCTGCCGGCCCGGTAGACCATTCCGCCGGGCGATCCACAAGCACGGGCGCGCGTCGGGCATTCGGCCCGGAAACGGGACGATGCGGACCGGTAACGTTAGCTGCCCGTTAAGCGGAACCGTCGAAATCAGGGGATGTGCCGGGGTGTTCGCCCGGCCCTTCGAGTGCAGCGTGAGGACAGTGGCGTATGGGCAGCGTTCCGGCGACGATGGACAATGTGGTCCCCTTCCGACGCACCCTCCGCCCCCAGCCGTCGGCGGCGGCGTCCGCGGCGCCCCGCGGCGGCCTCGCGGCCCGGCGCAGCGAGCAGCGCGCCCTGATGGATTCGGTCTATGCCACGGGCAGCCTCTCCGTGGCGGCGGGCGACCGCGAGACCAAGCTGATCGCGGCCCGGCTCCAGGTCTACGGCTTCGTGCTGATCGAGGAGATCGGCGCCGACGGCCGGCCCCGGCGCCTGCGCCCCTCCGAGGCCATCCGCGCCCGCACCGAGTCGCCCTGGCGCCTGTCGAAGGCGAGCTACGGCGCGGCTGCCGGCCTCGCGGTGACCATCCCGGCCGTCGACGACTTCCTGTTCGACCAGCCCGCCGACCGCCCGGCCTGAGGGGTCCCGGCGATCCTCTGTGGCCGCCGGGAGACATCGGCAATTTCCTCGTCGGAGCCGTAGTTCTGATCATCGAATTCTAAGGCTGGGCGTGAGATGAAGGCTCTCGTTCCACTCCCGGCCATACCGCCATGCTGTCCGCCTCAGAAAACATCGTCATCCAGCACCGTGAGATCGTCGCCGTCCTGGTGACGTACGGGATATTCCTGGCCGGCGTGATGGGCGTGGCTTGGTTGATCGCGTAGGCGCGGCCCAATTGATCGCGTAGGCATGGCCCGGTTGATCGCGTAGGCGCGGCCGGGTTGATCGCGTAGCCGCGGCCCAACGGATCGCCTGAGCGGACGCGCCGTCGCGGGGTCGGAACCGCGCGGGTTTCGCCCCGGTTTTCCGCCCGATCGTTTCGGGAGAGAACCGCATGGCAGACAAGGGTGACGACCACGCCGAGACCTACAAGGCGTTCCACGAGGCCGTGAACATGACGGCGGCCAAGCTCGACGCGTTCCTGGAGACCGACGAGAGCCAGTCGGTCGGCCAGAAGAAGGATGGCGGCGAGGCGACCGGCCATCGCGAGGGGCGGCGCATCGTCGAGCTCCTGCGCACCAAGAAGACCGACCTCACCGACGACGACTACGCGCATATGGCCAAGGTCGTCGGCTACGTGCACCGTCACCTCAAGCAGGGCGGCCCGAAGGAGGCCGACAAGGTGAAGGAGTCCCCCTGGCGCCTGTCGCTGATGAATTGGGGACACGATCCGCTGAAGGACGACTGAGTCCGGCCCGGAGCGGGCTTCGGATCAGGTCGGATCGCGGGTGATCGAACCACCGGCCGTCCCGCGATGGGGAAACCTGGTGGAGCTGAGCGGGATCGAACCGCTGACCTCCGCAGTGCGATTGCGGCGCTCTCCCATCTGAGCTACAGCCCCGTTCCGGGGTGGCGGCCTTTTAGGCTCGCTCACGCCGACCTGTCAATTCCAGAAATCCTGCAGCTTTGCGTGCGCGTGATGCGTCCCGCGGGCGCGGGCCACGAGGACATCGTTTCCGCGCATGAACGCCTTCATCTGGCTCTTCGACACCGTCGTGCAGCTCTACATCTACGTCCTCATCGCCAGCGCCGTCCTGAGCTGGCTCGTGGCGTTCAACGTGGTGAATGTCCGCAACCCGATCGTGTCGCAGATCGGCGAGGTGCTCTACCGCCTCACCGAGCCGGTGCTGCGCCCGATCCGCAACATCCTGCCCAACCTCGGCGGCGTCGACCTCTCGCCGATCGTGCTCGTGCTGCTGCTGCTGTTCGCGAGCCGCCTGCTCCACGAGTTCGTGCCGGCGCAGACCTACGTCTACACCCGCTGACCGCACGGGCTTTCGAGGGGCGGGACGCAACGACGGCCCGCCCGACATAAAAAACCGACGCGCCACCGCGCCGCCCTGGGGACGAGACCGTCATGAAGACCAATCCCGGCCGCTTCTTCGAGGATTATCGCCTCGGGGAGACCATCCGACACGCCACGCCCCGCACGGTCACCCTCGGCGACGTCGCGCTCTACACCGCCCTCTACGGTCCGCGCTTCGCCGTGCAATCCTCCGACGCCTTCGCGCGCGCCATCGGCTACCCGCAAAGCCCGCTCGACGACCTCCTCACCTTCCATGTGGTCTTCGGCAAGACCGTGCCGGACATCTCCCTCAACGCGCTGGCCAATCTCGGCTACGCCGAGGGTGGCTTCCGCCGGCCCGTCTATCCGGGCGAGACCCTCTCGACCGTGTCGGAGGTGATCGGCCTGAAGGAAAGCTCGAACCGCCAGACCGGGGTGGTCTACGTGCGCTCCACCGGCTCGGATGCCAACGGCGAGACCGTGCTGAGCTACTGCCGCTGGGTGCTCGTGAAGAAGCGCGACCCGGACGCGACGATCACCCAGGAGCACGTGCCGACCTTCGCCAAGGTGGTGGACCCGGCCGACCTCGCTGGGGCCCTGCCGCCCCTGAACCCGGGCGCCTACGATTGCGAGCTCGCCGGCTCGCCGCACCGGTTCGGCGACTACGTGGTGGGCGAGCGCATCGACCACGTCGACGGGATGACCGTCGAGGAGGCCGAGCACCAGATCGCCACCCGCCTGTACCAGAACACCGCCAAGGTGCATTTCGACGGCTACGCCGCCAAGGACACCCGCTTCGGCCGCCGGCTGATCTACGGCGGCGTCGTGATCTCGCTGGCCCGGGCCCTGAGCTTCAACGGCCTCGGCAACGCCTTCGCGCTGGCGGGCATCAATGCCGGCCGCCACGTCGCCCCGCTGTTTGCCGGGGATACGGTCTATGCCTGGAGCGAGGTGCTGGAGACCGCCGAACTCCCGGGTCGCAGTGACATCGGGGCCCTTCGGCTGCGCACCGTCGCCACCAAGAACCAGCCTTGCGGCAACCACCCCGACAAGGTCGGGGACGCCTATGACCCGTCGGTGATCCTCGATCTCGACTACTGGGCCTTCATGCCGCGCTGATCCTTCGCTCCCGGGCGGCCCTTCCACTCCGGCTGACCCTTCGACCCCGGACGACCCTTCGGTCCCGGCCCGCCGCGTGACGGGTCGGGCGGGCCAACAAGGCTGAGGGTTAGCGGCGGATGCCGCGCGTGACCCAGTAGGCGCGCGGCACGCAGATCCCGAGCGGGGTCGCGTATTGGGCATGGAGGGCGATGAAGTCCCGGCGCAGGTCGGCCCGTCGCGCGTCGTCGAGACTGTCGGCCAGGACCTTGGTGGGGCCATAGCCGGTGACGAAACGCTCCCAGGCGGCCTCGGCGCTCGGCTCGCGGAAGAACGAGGTGCCGCTCTCGAAGGCGAGCTCGAAGTCTTGGCCCAGCAGGCCCGTAATCCGCTCCGGATCGCCCCAGTCGAAGGGGGAGGGCGGGGCCGGATCCGATGGCGGCGGCAGATAGGGCTTCATCACCGAGAACATCCGGAACACGGCACCGTCCGGCGTCCACGTGGTCAGGGCGATGCGTCCCCCTCGGCGACAGACCCGCGCCAGTTCCGCCGCGGCGGCCTCGGGACGGCTCGCGAACATCACCCCGAAGGTCGAGACGACCGCGTCGAACGCCCCGTCCGCGAACGGCAGCGCCTCGGCGTCCCCGAGCCGGTAGGCGATGTCCAGGCTCTCCGCCCGCGCCTGCTCCGCCGCGAAGGCGATCAGGTCGGCACCCAGATCGACGCCAGTCACCTGCGCCCCGCACCGTGCCACGACGCGGGAGGTCCAGCCCGTGCCCGTCGCCAGGTCGAGCACCCGCTCCCCCGGCTTCGGATCCAGGCGCAGCACGCAATGCGCAATGCTGTCGGCGATGCCACGGCTGATCTCGTTGTAGCGGGCGCCCCCGGCATTCCAGATCCGGGCCGGCTTCGCGTTGTGCGGTTGGATCGCGTCGCTCATGGTGCCTCCGACTCAGTCGGGTCCCCCGCGCAGGATGCCGCATCAAGCGCCTAAAAGTCTATGGGACTCGCGCGAAGGACTTCCACGTCGGCGTCGTCGACTGTCGAATACAGTCGGTTTGCCTGACCCGAGACGTCTTCATGACGGGTCGGCAGTCGGCCTGCACCGGACTGTCGCCCCGATGACTTGCGTCGACGATCTGTGCCGATGCTCCGTCCGCAGAGCCACGACGGAAACGTTCAGCCCCGGCGGACGGGGACCGCACCGGCCCCGACGATCCACCTGCAGTTCCGCATTAGAACAATTAGGAATTGTTGCCGCAAAGGCACGGGCGCTGAACCAATTTGTGCCAAGGCTTGATCACTCCGGCGTGATCGACTAACCGCCAGATGTGCCGACGTATCGATCCGAATTTTAGGATCGCTCTAATGTAATCCTCAAGAGTTCGATACGCGACCCGGGCGACAGCACAAGGATTTACCGGTGCGCAAGATCACCTCAGCGCTTTCAGCAACCTCGACGTATGCTTTGATCGGCGCAACCTCGCTGGTTTTCAGCTCGGCAGGTCTGACGTCGACCGTCAAAGCGCAAGAATCCGTGCAGCTCGACGAGCTTTCCGTGGCGGGGGCCTCGGCTGGTACGGGGCGCGGCGGCCAGGGAGTCGGGCTCCTGAAGGACCTGCCGGCACCCTATGCCGGGGGCCAGTTCGCACGGGGCGGCTCCCTGGGTGTGCTCGGGACGCGGGATGCGCTGAACACGCCGTTCAGCACCGTCAACTTCACGCAGCAGGTCATCCAGGACCAGCAGGCGCGGACCGTGGCTGACACCCTGGTCAACGACGCGTCGGTCCGCCTGACGACGGCCAGCAACGGCTTCAGCGACACCTTCCAGATCCGCGGCTTCGAGGTTCAGGCGCAGGATGTCGGGTTGAACGGCCTCTACGGCCTGGTCTCGTCCAATCGCGTGGCGGCGCAGTACATCGAGCGCATCGAGCTGCTGAAGGGTCCGGGCGCGTTCATGTACGGCATTCCGCCGGGCGGCAGCGTCGGCGGCAGCATCAACATCGTCACGAAACGCGCCCTCGACGTGCCGTTCGTCCAGGTGACGCCGCAATATATCAGCCCCGGTAACTTCGGCGTGCATGTCGATGCCAGCGCCCGCGGCGGCGAGAACAAGGAATGGGGCATCCGCTTCAACGGCCTGGGCCGGGACGGCGAGGCCACGATCCGGGACGGCAACCTGCGGACAGGCCTCGGAGCCCTCTCCCTCGACTATCAGGGCGAGCGCCTGCGCTGGGCCCTCGACGTGATCTCCCAGAACGACGACACCAAGAACTTCCGTCCGCAGATCGGCCTGCAATCGGATATCGCCTTCATCCCGCGCCCGCCGAGCGGCCGCAGCAACTGGTTCCCGGGAACGCAGCTCCAGCAGCGGGACAACACAGTCGCGTCCTTCCTCGAATACGACCTGACGGACTGGCTGACGGCCTATGGCGGGATCGGGTATCGCGCAGGGTCCAATCGACAGACCTTCCCGGACTACCGGGTCTTCGGATTTCCCAGCGGCGCCGACGTCCTCGGCAATTTCCGGCTCGTCAACGCGTTCTACGATTCCTACAGCAGCACCGTCAGCGGCAATGCCGGGCTGAAGGCACGCTTCGATACCGGCTTCATCAACCATTCGGTGAACCTGGTCTATACCGGGTTCACGCGGGAGGACGGCTTCGCCTACGTGGCGAACTCGGCGGACGAGTCGGTTCCGTCCAATATCTACAGCCCGTCCCCGCTGCCGGTCGTGACGGGTGAGCGGGTCGCACCGCAACGTTATGCCGGGACCACGCTGACCAGCGTCGCGGTCGCCGACACGATGTCGGCCTTCGACGACACCATCCTGCTGACCGCGGGCGTCCGCTACCAGATGGTGAACCAGAAGAGCTACGACACCGTGACCCAGGCGCGGACGAGCGAGTACGACGCGAACGCCACGTCGCCGCTCGCCGGCATCGTGTTCAAGCCCTGGAAGAACGTCTCCCTGTACGCGAACTATGCCGAGGGCCTGACGGCCGGCACCATCGTGGGGCCGGGCTACAGCAACGCGGGCGCGATCCTGAGTCCCTACAAGTCGGACCAGCAGGAAGTCGGCATCAAGGTCGACTGGGGCACCATCACGACGACGGCGGCGCTGTTCCAGATCAGCCGTCCGGACCAGGTCCAGACGGCGACCAATGCCCTGGCGTATAACGGCGAACAGCGCAATCAGGGCCTGGAACTGTCGGCCTTCGGGGCGATCGCACCGACCCTGCGCGGGTTCGCGAGCGCAACCTTCCTGCGGCCCGAACTGACCAAGCCGATCGACCCGCTCCAGCGCGGGAACGACGCCGCGGGCGTCCCGGATCTGACCGTCTCCGCCGGCCTCGAATGGGATACGCCCTGGGTGCGGGGCCTCTCCCTCAACGGCCGGGTGCTCTACACCTCCGGCTCGTATCTCACCGGCGCCAACACCGTCCGCTTTCCGGACTGGACGCGGTTCGACCTCGGCTTCCGCTACGCGACGATCCTCGGCGACAGGCCGTTCGTCTTCCGCTTCAACGTCGAGAACGTCGCCGACAACCGATACTGGCTGACGACGGGCACCTTCGTCACGGTCGCTTCACCGCGGACCTTCGTCGTATCCGCCTCCTACACGTTCTGACGGGATCGAATGACCCGGGGACGCGCATCGCGACCCCGCGCTCGGCCCGCAAGGAGGGGCAAGGACATCTTGCGGGCCCCGCGTCCCGTCTGCAATCGTCGGGCTCTGTCTCCGGAGGATGCGTCGCCATGCCTGCTGAACCGATCAAGGGACCGGCGTCGTATTTCCCGTCGATCGAGAAGCGGTACGGCCGACCCATCGCGGTCTGGCAGCAGCTCGTCCGAGACAGACTTCCGGCTAGGCACATGGACCTCGTCGCGATGCTGAAGGCCGAGCACGGGATGGGCCACGGGCACGCCAACGCGATCGTGGCGCACGTCCTGGCAACGCAGGCCCCGTGAGGCGATCCCGCTTCAAACCGTTCGCCGATCGGGGCGGACGGAGCCGCGTCGATCCCGCGGCCGCGCCGACTCCCGCGCCGCGCGTCAGCCCCCGAACAGCCCCATCACCGTCCGGCGCAGCGGGTTGGCCGGATCGGAGAGGAGGCGCAGGGCCATCAGGCAGGCGATGGTGACGAGGAGGGGGCGGATCAGCCGGGCGCCCATGCGGATCGCCAGGCGGGAGCCGATCTGCGCGCCGATGAAGGCGCCCACCGCCATCATCAGGCCGATCGCCCAGACCACGTGGCCGCCCAGCGCGAACAGCGCCAAGCTGCCGAGGTTGCTCGCGGCATTGGCGAGCTTGGTGTGGGCGGTGCCCTTCACCACGCCGAGCCCCAGCAGGGTCACGAACCCGATCATGTAGAAGGCGCCGGCGCCGGGACCGAAGACCCCGTCGTAGAAGCCCACGGCCGGCGCCCAGGTCAGGGCGAACCAGTTCGGGGTGATCCGCGCGGTGGCGTCCTCGTTGCTCATGCGCTTGGCGGTCGCGAAGTAGATCGCGATGGCCACCAGCAGGATCGGCACGGCGGCGTCCAGCAGGGCGCGCGGCAGCAGGCTGACGCAGAGGGCGCCCGCCACCGACGCACAGCCGGCGCTGAGCGCGATCTTCCAGGCGTCGGGCCAGTGGATCAGGCGGCGGCGCGCGAACGCCAGGGTCGAGGAGACCGCGCCGGCACTGCCCTGGAGCTTGTTCGTGGCGATCGCCGAGACGGGATCGAGGCCTGAGAGCAGCAGGGCCGGCAGGGTCAGGAGGCCCCCGCCGCCCGCGATCGCGTCGACGCAGCCGGCCGCCACCGCAACCGCGAACAGACCCGCGATCAGGCCGATATCCACCCCGAAGATCATCCCGTCCTCACGTCATGGTCCAGTGAGGGCCGACTGGAGGCGGGATGGAGATCGAGGGGGGAAGCGCCGGACGGACGCCTCAGTTGCGGACGACGACCTTGGTCCCGACCTTGGCGCGGTCGTAGAGATCGACCACGTCCTTGTTGGTCATGCGGATGCAGCCCGAGGACACCGCGGCGCCCATGGTCTCCGGCTCGTTCGAGCCGTGGATGCGGTAGAGCGAGGAACCGAGGTAGAGCGCGCGGGCGCCGAGGGGGTTGTCCTGGCCGCCGGCCATGAAGCGCGGCAGGTCGGGACGGCGCGCCAGCATCTGCGACGGCGGACGCCAATCCGGCCATTCCTTCTTCATCGTCACGGTCTTCTCGCCGGACCACGAGAAGCCCTGGCGCCCGACGCCGACCCCGTAGCGCACGGCCTGGCCGCCGCCGAGCACGTAGAACAGCCGGCGCTGGCTGGTCGAGACCACGATGGTGCCGGGCTTCTCCGTGCCCTTCCAGGCGACGGTCTCGCGCGGGATCGCCTGCTCCTTGAAGATGTTCATGAAGTCGGCGATCGGCCCGCTGTCGAACGGGTTTCCGGCGAAGGCCGGACCTGTCGATACGGTCAGGGCCGCCGCCAGGGCGGATGCGGCGAGAACGCGGCGCGTCTGCATGGTCGTCTCCTCCAGCCGAGAACCGGCAAAGGGCGGGCGCGAGGACCCGGCTTTCCCGGAGGCTTATGGTCGGGGGCGCGAGCCTTGGCGTGATGGGGGAGGGGGGTCAACCGCGTCAGGACCGAACGCGCCGCCCCTGTGTGATCCCGGCAACGCCCTCGGGCCGGGGGCCGCCGGGCGTGCATCTCAGCACCTGACACAATGCCGCAGGAACTTGCGGCGAGGCCGGCTTACCCCCAGACTCGGTGTGGTGAGACCCAACCCTGTCCCTATCGCAAGCGGCGCCGAGGCGACCGCGTGCCTGCCTGGATCGGCCTCGGCCGCGGCGGCGCGCCCGGTCGTGCGTGCGGTCGAGGTGGTGGCGTCCGGTCTGCTCGCGCTGCTGCTGCTCGTCTGCGCCGTCCTGCCGCTGCTGCGGACGGCGGGGGACGTGCCACACGGCTTCGCCCGCCAGACCGTGATGTCCCAGGCCGCGCTCCCGGAGAACCGGGACAGCAACCTGCGCATCTCGGCCGCGATTGCCGACCTCGACGACAGCTACGGCAACGTCGCGACCCTGCGGATCCCGCTCGTGACGAAGCACAGGGCGGATCGCCTCGCAATGCCGCGCCTCCTGCCGGCCCCGGCGACGCGCGCGGTCGCCCCCCTCGAGCGCCCTCCCAGACTCATCTTCCCGGCCTGAACGGTCTGCCGCCGTCCGGCGCGCACGGCATTCGACGTCACCTTTTCGCGTTGAATACAACCTGTGTCGTCGGAACGCCCAGATTGTCGGGCATCCCCGGGATCGTCATCGGACGATTCGGACCGGGTCGGAGCGATGCGACCTGCGCTGCGGCAGCGTGGGCGACGCCTCCACACCTGCCACCGCCCTCACCGCGCCCGGCCATGCGACATGGTCCGGCGCTTGCCATGGCCCGAACCGTTCGCGGCGGGCCCTGGCCCCTGAACCCGGCGACGCCGGCCCGCGCCACGCGGGCCATCCGCCAGAATCTCGCAGGAGCGACGCGATCGTGACGTCTTTCAACCACCGTCTGTTCGGGGCCCGGCCGACCGCGCTCGCCGCGGGCGTCGTCCTGGTCGCTCTCTCGGCCTGCAATCAGAAGCAGCAAGCGGCGGCGCCGGTTCCGGGACCCATTCCCGAGGTCAACATCGTGACCGTCCACGAGCAGCCGATTCCCTACGTGCGCGATCTGCCGGGCCGCGTTGCGCCGCTGCGCATCGCCGAGGTGCGCTCGCGCGTCTCCGGCCTCGTGGTGAAGCGCACCTTCGAGCAGGGCAGCCTCGTGAAGGAGGGTGACGTCCTCTACAAGATCGACCCGGCGCCGTTCGAGGTCGAGCTCCAGAGCGCGGAAGCCGCCTTGGCCCGGACCGAGGCCGCGCAGGTCCTCGCCGGGCAGCAGGCCGACCGCCTGGAACAGCTGCTCTCGCGCCAGACCGCGAGTCAGGCCCAGTACGACGCCGCCTATGCGGGCCTGAAGCAGGCGCAGGCCGAGGTCGCCGGCGCCAAGGCGACGCGCGACCGCGCCAAGCTCAACCTCGGCTACACCGATGTCCGCGCTCCGATCTCGGGTCGCATCGGCCGGGCGCTGCTCACCGAGGGCACCCTGGTGGAGCAGGGCGGCACCGCCAACCTCGCCACCATCCAGCAGCTCGACCCGATCTACGTCGACATCACCCAGTCGGTGGGCGAGCTGAACAAGCTGCGCCGCGACCTCGCCAGCGGCGAGCTCTCGCGGCTCTCAGCCGACACGGCCAACGTCCACCTCATCATGGATGACGGCACGCTCTACGGCTCGGCCGGCAAGCTGCTGTTCTCCGACGTAACGGCCGATCCGAGCACCGGACAGGTGACCCTGCGCGTACTGTTCCCCAACCCCCATGACGAGCTCTTCCCCGGCATGTACGTGCGCGCCCGCATCAAGCAGGGCATCGACACCGATGCGCTCGCGGTGCCGCAGCAGGCCATCCAGCGGACCAACGACGGCAAGGCCGAGGTCTGGGTGGTGCGCGACGACAGCAAGGTGATGCTTCAGCCCGTGGAGGTCGGCCCGGTGGTCGACAACCAGTGGGTCATCCGCTCGGGCCTGAAGGCCGGCGACCGCGTGGTCGTCGAGGGCGTGCAGAAGATCACCGCCGGCCAGCAGGTGAAGACCGTCGAGCTGAAGGTCGCCACCGCCGATTCCGGGCCGAAGCCCCGCGACACCGACGTTCCGGAGCCCGAGACCACCAAATCGACGGGTGCGCCGAAGCCCGGGGCGCCCAACGCGGCCTCGCGCAAGGCGGCCTCACCCGATGCGGCCTCCCCCAAGCCCGTGTCGCAGGTGCGCTGAACCATGGCTCGCTTCTTCATCGACCGGCCGGTCTTCGCCTGGGTCGTCGCCCTCTTCATCATCCTGGGCGGCCTGCTCACGATCCCGCAATTGCCGGTGGCGCAGTATCCCGTGATCGCGCCGCCATCCATCGCGCTCTCGACCGCCTATCCGGGCGCCTCGGTGGAGAACCTCTACACCGGCACCACCCGGCTCATCGAGGATGAGCTGAACGGCGCCGCGAACATCCTCAGCTTCGAATCGGCCAGCGACGCTTTCGGCGTGGTCGAGATCACCGCGCAGTTCCAGCCCGGCACCGATTCGAGCCTCGCGGGCGTCGAGGTGCAGAACCGCCTGAAGCGCGTCGAGGCACGCCTGCCGGCCGAAGTGCGTCAGCAGGGCACCCTGGTGGAGGAAGCCTCCGCCGCGACCCTGCAGATCATCACCCTGGTCTCGCCCGACAAGTCGATGGACGAGATCGCGCTCGGCGACTTCCTCATCCGCAACGTCATCAACGAGATCCGCCGCATCCCCGGCGTCGGGCGCGCGACGCTGTACTCCACCGAGCGCAGCCTGCGCATCTGGATCGATTCCGACAAGCTGCGCGGCCTGTCGCTCAACGCCTCCGACGTGTCGAAGGCGATCTCGAACCAGAACGTCCAGATCGCCTCCGGCGCCGTCGGCGCCATGCCGAGCCCGCAGAGCAACCCGGTCAACTTCCCCATCATCGTGAAGGGCCAGATGACCGCGCCGGAGGAGTTCGGCGCCATCGTGCTGCGCGCCAATTCCGACGGCTCCAACGTGCGCCTGCGCGACGTCGCCCGGATCGAGCTCGGGGGCGAGGACTACAAGTTCACCACCCGCCTCGATGGCGGCGAGGCGGCGGGCATCTCAGTAACGCTGGCGCCGGACGGCAACGCCCTCCAGACCGCCTCCGCCATCCGCGCCAAGATGGAGGAGCTGTCGCAGTTCTTCCCGTCGAACGTGAAGTGGGACATCCCGTACGACATCACCCCGGCGGTCGAGGCCTCCATCGAGAAGGTGCTCCACACCCTCGTCGAGGCGGTGGTGCTGGTGTTCATCGTGATGTTCGTCTTCCTGCAGAACATCCGCTACACGCTGATCCCCACCATCGTGGTCCCGATCGCCCTGATGGGCACCTGCACGGTGATGCTGCTCGCCGGCTTCTCGGTGAACGTGCTCACCATGTTCGGCATGGTGCTGGCCATCGGCATCCTCGTCGACGACGCCATCGTGGTGGTGGAGAACGTCGAGCGCATCATGAACGAGGAGGGCCTTTCCCCGAAGGAGGCCACCCGCAAGGCGATGAGCCAGATCACCGGCGCCATCATCGGCATCACGCTGGTGCTGATCGCGGTGTTCATCCCGATGGCGTTCTTCCCCGGCTCGGTCGGCATCATCTACCGCCAGTTCTCCATCGCCATGGTCACCTCGATCGCCTTCTCGGCGCTGCTGGCCCTGTCGCTGACCCCGGCCCTGTGCGCGACCCTGCTGAAGCCCATCGAGAAGGGCCACGGCCATTCGAAGGGCGGCATCTTCGGCTGGTTCAACCGGGTGGTGGACCGCGAGACCGCTCGCTACGGACGCGGCGTCGCCGGGCTGATCAAGCGCTCCGGCCGGGTCATGCTGGTCTACCTCGCACTGGTCATCGGCCTCGGCTACGCCTTCCTCCGCCTGCCGGAGGGCTTCCTGCCGGTGGAGGACCAGGGCTTCTTCACCGTCGACATCCAGACCCCGCCGGGCTCCTCCTTCAACCGCACCGAGGCGGCCGTGAAGAAGGTCGAGGAACACCTTCTCGCCCAGCCCGGCGTGGCGACCGTGACCGTCGTCAACGGCTTCTCGTTCTCGGGCCAGGGACAGGTGACCTCGCAGGCCTTCGTGACCCTGAAGCCCTGGGGCGAGCGCGACGCCGACAACTCGGCGGCCAAGCTGATCGAGGGCACCAACAAGGCGTTGGCGTCCTACAAGGACGCGGTGATCCAGGCCCTCGAGCCGCCGCCGATCGACAATCTCGGCAACGCCTCGGGCTTCAGCTTCCGCCTCCAGGACCGTGCACAGAAGGGCTACTCCGCCCTGATGGCGGCCCAGGAGCAGTTGTTGTCGCTCGCCCGCAAGAGCCCCGTCCTGCAGAAGGTCTATGTCGAGGGCCTGCCCCCGGCGCCCCAGGCGGAACTCGTCATCGACCGTGAGAAGGCGGCCGCCCTCGGCGTCGACTTCGAGGAGATCAACAACACCATCCAGGTCAATCTCGGCTCGGTCTACACCAACGACTTCCCGAACCGGGGCAAGATGCAGCGCGTGATCGTCCAGGCCGAGGACGCGCAGCGCCTGAAGGCGGCCGACATCCTGAACTACGGGGTGAAGAACGCTTCGGGGACGATGGTGCCGATGTCGTCCTTCGCCGATCTGAAATGGGGCGTCGGCCCGGCCCAGATCATCGGCTTCAACGGCTACCAGTCGGTCCGCATCACCGGCGAGCCGGCCGCCGGCTACACCTCGGGCGATGCGCTCAACGAGATGGAGCGGCTGATGGAGCAGCTCCCGAAGGGGTTCGGCTATGCCTGGACCGGTCAGTCGCTGCAGGAGAAGCAGGCGGGCTCACAGGCCTCGCTGCTGCTCGGCCTGTCGATCCTGATCGTGTTCCTGTGCCTGGCCGCCCTCTACGAGAGCTGGTCGATCCCGTTCTCGGTGCTGCTCGTGATCCCGCTCGGTGTGATCGGCTCGGTGGCGGCGGTGTACCTGCGCGGGATGCCCAACGACGTCTACTTCAAGATCGGCATCATCACGATCATCGGTCTCTCGGCCAAGAACGCGATCCTGATCGTGGAATTCGCCAAGGACCTCTGGAAGCCCGGGACATCGCTGGTGGACGCGACCATCGAGGCGGCGACGCTCCGCTTCCGCCCGATCGTCATGACCTCGCTGGCCTTCATCTTCGGCGTCGTGCCGCTGGCCATCGCCACGGGCGCCGCCTCGCGGAGTCAGCAGGCGATCGGCACCGGCGTGCTCGGCGGCATGATCTCGGCCACCGTCCTGGCGGTCCTCTTCGTGCCGGTGTTTTTCGTGGTGGTGATGCGGCTCTTCCGCCGCAAGGACGCCACCGAGGGCATCCAGCCCGAGGCGGAGCCGGGCGCCGTGCACGTGCCCCATCACGCCCCGGCCGAGTAGGCCGGCGCGGCGGGCTCCCCCCCGGGGGAGCCCCGAACTCGTCGAGGGCTGGCGCCGGCGAGACCGGCCCATGGAAAAGGGGCGCGCGGTCCGGTCGACCGCGCGCCCCTTTTTCGTACGTCGCCCGGTCGCGACCGGGGCCGAGCCTCAGACCTCGCGGGCGATCATCATCTTCTTGATCTCGGCGATGGCTTTCGCCGGGTTCAGGCTCTTCGGGCAGGTGTTGGCGCAGTTCATGATCGTGTGGCAGCGATACAGCCGGAAGGGATCATGCAGAGCGTCGAGGCGCTCGCCGGTGTTCTCGTCGCGGCTGTCGATCAGCCAACGATAGGCCTGGAGCAGGGCCGCCGGGCCGAGGAAGCGGTCGCCGTTCCACCAGTAGCTCGGGCACGAGGTGGTGCAGCAAGCGCAGAGGATGCACTCGTACAGACCGTCGAGCTGGGCTCGGTCCTCCGGCGTCTGCTTCCACTCGCCTTCGGGGGCGGGCGTCTCGGTCTGGAGCCAGGGCTCGATCGAGGCGTGCTGGGCGAAGAAGTTCGTCAGATCGGGGACGAGATCCTTCAGCACCGGCATGTGCGGCAGCGGGTAGATCCGCACCGCGCCGGTCTTCTTGCCCTTGGCGTGCTCCTGGCACTCATCGATGCCCATGGTGCAGGCCAGTGCGTTCTGGCCCTCGATGTTCATGGCGCAGGAGCCGCAGATGCCCTCGCGGCAGGAGCGGCGGAAGACCAGGGTCGAGTCGACCTTGCTCTTGATCCACAGCAGGGCGTCGAGGACCATCGGGCCGCAATCGTCCCGGTCGACCTGGTAGACGTCGACGCGCGGATTTTTGCCGTCATCGGGATTCCAGCGGTAGATCCGGAATTCCTGCAGGTTGTTGGCCCCCTGGGGCCGAGGCCAGGTCTTGCCCTCGGTGATCTGGGAGTTCTTGGGGAGATTGAACTGAGCCATGGTGTGGCGTGCCTAAATCCGTCTCGTGAGAACCAGTCTGAGCAACGACGAACGTCGTTGCCTCAGTACACGCGCGCCTTCGGCTCGATGTACTGGATCTCGTTCGACATCGTGTAGGTGTGGACCGGACGGTAATCGATACTGACCTGCTTGGAGGTGTCGTCCATCCAGGCCAGGGTGTGCTTCATCCACTCCTTGTCGTCGCGGTCCGGGAAGTCCTCGCGGGCGTGGGCGCCGCGGCTTTCCTTGCGGTTGGCGGCGGATTCCATGGTGACGACGGCCTGGCCGATGAGGTTGTCGAATTCCAGGGTCTCGAGGAGATCGGTGTTCCAGATCAGCGAGCGGTCGTTGACGTGGATGTCCGGGATGCCGGCGGCGACCTTGTGGATCAGGGTCTTGCCCTCTTCCAGGACCTCGCCGGTGCGGAAGACGGCGCAGTTGTTCTGCATGGTCTTCTGCATCTCGGCGCGCAGCTGCGCCGTCGGCGTGCCGCCGCTGGCGTAGCGGAAGCGGTCGAGACGCCCGAGGGCCTTGTCGGCGGAGTCCTTCGGCAGCTCCATCTGGCGGGCGCCCGGCTCGACGATCTCGGCGCAGCGCAGGCCCGCGGCCCGGCCGAAGACCACGAGGTCGATCAACGAGTTCGAGCCGAGGCGGTTGGCCCCGTGCACCGAGACGCAGGCCGCCTCGCCCAGCGCCATCAGGCCCGGCACCACGGTGTCGGGGTTGCCGTTGCGCAGGGTCAGCACCTCGCCGTGATAGTTCGTGGGGATGCCGCCCATGTTGTAGTGCACGGTCGGCAGCACCGGGATCGGCTCCTTGGTGACGTCGACGCCGGCGAAGATCTTGGCCGATTCCGAGATGCCGGGAAGGCGCTGGTGCAGGATGGCCGGATCGAGGTGGTCGAGGTGCAGGTAGATGTGGTCGTTGGACTTGCCGACGCCCCGACCGGCCCGGATCTCCATGGTCATCGAGCGGGAGACCACGTCGCGCGAGGCGAGGTCCTTGGCTGACGGAGCGTAGCGCTCCATGAAGCGCTCGCCCTCGGAATTGGTGAGATAGCCACCCTCGCCGCGCGCGCCCTCGGTGATCAGGCAGCCGGCGCCGTAGATGCCGGTCGGGTGGAACTGCACGAACTCCATGTCCTGCAGGGGCAGGCCGGCGCGCAGCACCATGGCGTTGCCGTCGCCGGTGCAGGTATGGGCCGAGGTGGCCGAGAAGTACGAGCGCCCGTAGCCGCCGGTGGCCAGGATCGTCATCTGGGCGCGGAAGCGGTGGATCTCGCCGGACGCCTGGTCGATGGCGATGACGCCGAGGCAGCGGCCCTCCTCATCCATGATAAGGTCGAGGGCGAAGTACTCGATGAAGAAGTTGGTGTGGTTCTTCACCGCCTGCCCGTAGAGGGTGTGCAGCATGGCGTGGCCGGTGCGATCGGCCGCCGCGCAGGTGCGCTGGGCGGTGCCCTTGCCGTAGTCGGTGGTCATGCCGCCGAAGGGCCGCTGGTAGATCTTGCCCTCTTCGGTGCGCGAGAAGGGCACGCCCCAATGCTCGAGCTCGTAGACGGCCGCCGGCGCGTTGCGCACGAGGTACTCGATTGCGTCCTGGTCGCCGAGCCAGTCCGACCCCTTCACGGTGTCGTACATGTGCCAGCGCCAATCGTCGGGACCCATGTTGCCGAGGGAAGCCGAGATGCCGCCCTGCGCCGCCACCGTGTGCGAGCGGGTGGGGAACACCTTCGAGATGCAGGCGGTGCGCAGGCCGGCCTGGGAGCAGCCCACGGTGGCGCGCAGGCCGGCGCCGCCCGCACCCACCACCACCACGTCGAAGGTGTGGTCGTTGATCGTGTAGGCGGGGGTGCCGCTGCCGTTGGTTCCGTTGGTGGCCATGGGCTGATCCTTCGGGTTCGGGGTGCGGGTCAGACGAGCTTGCCGAGGCTGACGCGCAGGATCGCGTACAGACAGGCGACGGCGACGATGACCGCGTAGAAATTGTTCGCAAGCAGGCTCAAGAGCTTGAGCGTCCTGTCGTGGACGTAGTCTTCGATCACGACTTGCATCCCGATCCTCATATGGGCCGTGACCGAGATCACGGCGAGGATCAGGATGAGCGCCACCACCGGGTGCGACATCAGCGCGATGGCTTCCGGGTAGGGCCGGTTCGCCATCAGGGCGACGATCACCACGAAGGCCAGCATGAGCGGCGCGTTGGCGGCGGCGGTCAGGCGCTGGATCCAGAAATGGCCCGCGCCGTGGCCGGAGGCCCCGAGGCCCTTCACCCGGGCGCGGGGCGTGCGCATGGTGACGTTGGTGTTCTGGCGATTGTCGACCATCGGTCCGCCTCCTCAGCGCAGGGTCAGGGCGAGCGCCCAGATCAGGACGGTCAGGATGACGGAGCCGATCAGGGTGGCGCGGGCGAGGCCCATGCGCTGGGCGCGGTCGAAGCCGTAGCCGAGATCCCAGATGAAGTGGCGCAGCCCGCCCAGCATGTGGTGCATCAGGATCCAGGTGTAGACGAACAGCACCAGGCGCCCGACGATCGAGCCGAAGAACCACGATACGGTGCCGTAGGCGCCCGGACCCGAGGCGAGGGCCACCAGCCAGATCGCCACCAGGGCCGAGCCGCCGTAGAGTGCGGTGCCGGTGATGCGGTGGAATACCGACATCGCCATGGTCCAGGTCCAGCGGTAGATCTGGAGGTGGGGCGAGAGCGGCTGGGCGACCGTGGGACGGACGGTGGGAGCCATCGTGCGGAAGGTCCTCGACTGGGCGGCGCACCCGGATTTGAAGGCGCACCAAGAAAAATTTGGATCGTCTCTAAAGTGCTAGCGGGCAGGCGCCAATGCGCAACCCGAGTTTGCCGCAGTGCACATGCGACACAACCGCCAAATCGTCATTCGGTCCGAATCGCCTCATGGCAGCCATCCGAGCGCGCGCCACCACAGATAATCCAGGGGCGCGATCACGAGGAGGGATACGAGCCCCGTCGTCAGAGTGAGCTTCGTCGCCGCCCGCAGCGGCACCTTGCCGAGATCGACCGCGAGCACGATCGGCGGCGCCTGATAGGGCAGGAACAGGGTCGAGTAGCCGACCACCTGGATCATCACCACGGCCGCCAGGTCGAGGCCGCTGGCCCGGGCCATCTCGCCCGCGAGCGCCGTGTAGAGCGCCGGGGCGCCGTTGGCCGTCACCGCCAGCGTCAGGATTGCCGCCAGACCTGTCAAAATCCCGAAATTGTAGCCCGGCGCATCGGGGGTGAGGGGCGCGACGTGGAGGAGGGCATGGCCCAGGCGGGCGCCGAGACCGGTCTCGTTCACGGTGGCCACGAGGCCGAGGAGCGCGGCCACGTAGAAGCAGGTGCGCAGGTTCACCGCGCCGAAGGCCTCTGCGGGCAGGACGCCGATGCGGGGCATCAGGCAGAGGATCGCGGCGACGAGGCCGACCCAGGCGGGGGCGATGTGGTGCAGGCTATCCGTGACCCAGAGCGCAAGGGTTCCGGCGAGGATCACCGCGAGGCGGTGCGCCTCGGGGCGCAGGGGCTCCTTCACCAGGGCGGCCCCGTTCTCGCCGTGGTCGAGCCGGTCGGGAAAGATCCAGAGAATCGCCAGGACCAGCAGGACGCCCTTCGCCAGGGCCAGGACCGGCGCGTGCAGCAGGAGGTAGGGCAGGTAGGCGATGTGGAGGCCGTACTGCGTCTCCGCCGTCCCCGCCATCACGAGGTTCGGCACGTTCGCCGGCAGGATCGCGGCGGAGAGGATCGGCGTGGCGAGCCCCACCGCCAGGACCGCACCGTGGCGGCCGGGGCGCCCGCCCGCGAGGCCGAAGGCGTCGCACAGCGCCAGCACCACCGGAACCAGCAGGGCGATCCGCCCCAGATTCGACGGCATCACGAAGGCGACGGCGAAGGACAGGGCGACGATCCCAGCGATGAAGGCCGGGTAGGAGGTGGAGAGATGCCCCGATAGGCTTCGCGCCAAGCGGTCGCCGAGCCCCGAGCGCGTCATGGCCAGACCGACCACCATGCCGCTCAGGACGAGCCAGAACGCCGAGGAGGCGAAGCCCGAGAACACCGTCGCGGGGGGCGCGAGGTGGAACAGCATCGCCCCGGCGAAGAACAGCATCGCGGTGATGATCTCGGCGATCAGGCCACTCGCCCAGAGGCCCATGCAGAGCGCGAGCAGGAGCGCGGTCACCGCGACCGTCGCCTCCCCGCCCATGAACGCCCCTGCCGGCATGCCTCGGTCCACCCCGTCGTGTCCGGCGGGACAATGATCCTACCTTGGAGCCGTTCGCAATTCGGGGTTTTCCGATCCAGCCTTCGCCGGCCGCGAAGCCTCAGAAACGCGCCGGGTCGAGTTCGAAGGTCGGGGGCAGCGCCTCGAACCAGGCGCCGTAATAGGGATCGTGGGGGAGTTTCGCCGCCCAGCGATCACGAAACCGCCGGTGCTCGTCCGGATCGACGGTGCGGGCTCGGTTGCGGCTCTCGTAGTGGTAGAGGCTGGCCTGGGCGCAGTAGACGCTGCGCAGGCCGCGCTCGCGCAGCCGCAGACACAGATCGACGTCGTTGTAATTGACGGCGAAACCCGCATCGAAGCCGCCGATGGCGTCGAAGTCCGACCGCCGCACCATCACGCAGGCGCCGGTGACCGCGAGGTAGTTCCGGCTGCCGACGGTGGAGAAGTAGTGCCCGGGATCGTCGCCGGGATAGCCGCGCCGGACATGGTCGGGGGTGGCGTCGATGATCGACACGCCGGCATGCTGGATCTCGCCGGTCTCGAACAGGAGCTTGGGGCCGACGGCGCCGACGCCGGGAATCTGCAGCTGCGCCAACAACGCCTCGATCCAGTCGGGCGTGATGACCGCGATGTCGTCGTTGAGGAAGACCAGAACCTCGCCGCTCGCCGCGGCGGCGCCGAGATTCATCTTGGCGGCCACGTTGAAGACCGGCTCCGACCAGGTCACGCGTCGGGCGCCGTGGCGAGCCAGGGCCGCCTCGGTGCTTGGGCGCAGATCGCCGTTATCGACCACCACGGACTCGATGTCGGGATAGGTGCTCTTCGCAGCGACGCTGTCGAGGCAGGCGGCCAGGAGGTCCACGGTGCGGCCGCCCACGAGGCTGTCGCGGCCGGCGGTGGGGACCACGATGGAGACGCGGGGGCGCACCGTCAGCTTGCGCCGCATCTCGAAGCAGCCCTTGAACGCGCTCGCGCGGGCGAAGTCGAGTTCACCGGTGCGCCGGGCCCGGTCCTCCAGGCCGCGGATCGCCGCGGCGATGACGTAGTCCTTGTTGTCCATGGTCTGGGCCGTGGAGCCCGGAATCGCCCGCCAATGGTAGAGCACCTTCGGCACGTGGACGACGTTGCGGACATGCTCGGTGTAGCGGAGGGCGAAGTCGTAATCCTGCGCGCCGTTGCATTCGTCGCGAAAGCCGCCGATCCGCCGGACGATGTCCATCCGGTAGAGCGCCAGATGCGCCGTATACATGCAGGATTCGAGGGCTTCGGGCGACCAGTCCGGCTTGAAGAACGGCTCGTAGCGCACCCCGTCGATCGAGATCTTGTCCTCGTCCGAGTAGATGAAGTCGACGCTGTCTTCGGCGTTCAGGATGCGGACGAACTCGTACAGGGCGTTGTCGGGGATCGCGTCGTCGTGGTCCATCAGGGTCAGGTAGGCGCCGGTCGCCAGCGCCATGGCGTCGTTCGAGGCGGCCGAGATGCGTCCGTTCGTGGTCCGGCGATGCAACCTGATGCGCGGGTCGGCGGCCGCGAAAGCCTGGAGCCGCGGCCAGATCTGCGGGTCCGGCGAGTTGTCGTCGCAGAGGCAGAGTTCCCAGTCCGGATAGGCCTGGGCCTGCACCGAGGCGATGGCGGCTTCCAGCCAGCGCCGGGGGGTGTTGTAGACCGGCATGACGATGGAGATGCGCGGACGCAGGCGAAAGCCTTCGATCTCGGCGCGCATCGCCGCCACGCTGAGGCGAGCCGGCGTCTCCACTTTGTCGATCCAGGCTGTGTAGGAGGCCGGCACCGGGCGCGGCCGGGCGCTCGCCCGGAAATCGCGCCAGAGTTCGGCGGCCCCCTTCTCGCGCCAGGCGGCGTGGATGCGGGCGAGGAGGCGGGTCGGCGCGCGCTCCGCCTCGGGCAGCGCCTGCACGCGGCGCCGAGCGGTCTCGGCGATCGCGCCCACAGGGCCGAGATAGGTCAGGGAGACGTCGGCGAGGCGGAAGCGGCCGGTGCCGCTCATCGGGTCGAGGCGCAGGCCGCGGACCCGGCGCGGCAGGCACACGAGATTGTCGACGCCGCTGGAATCGGCCTCCAGCGGAATGGTCAGCGTCTCGCGAAACCCCTTGCCGTCGTCGACGTAGAGGATCGGGACGAGCTTCGTGCGGTCGAGGGCGGTGAGGTCGGCGCGGAGGCGGACCCAGCCGCCGCGATGGCGCCGGCGGCCCTCCGGAGGCCAGAGGCGGAAATGTGGGTCGGACCCGGTCGCGCGCCACGTGTCGGGCGTCCCCTCGGCCACGATCTGGCTGACGGCGTCGAGGCGACAGCGTAGGGTGCGCGGCAAACCCGGATCCTCTTCGATGCGGGCGCAGGGCCTGCCGTGCCCGGGGTTTAGGGCAAGGCCGCCGGCCCTCGCAAGGGCAGGCCCCCTCGCCTCAGGCGCGCCCCGCGGCGAGGTAGGCGCGCCAGCCCCCGTGCCGGGTGATCTCCGGCGCATCCGCGACGGCGTGGGCTTCGCAGAGGAATCCGGAGGCGGACTCGCCATCGGCCAGCGCGATCTTGCCGATGCCCAGCGGCGCGGGGATCGCGGCGGCAAAGCGCCCGAAGGCCGCCGGGTCGAGCGCCCAGACCTCGACTTCCAGCCCGGGGCCCTCGAACCCGGGCGCGCGCACGAGGCCGGGCTTCGGCGGAACCGTGCCGGGCAGGGCGTAGAGCCGGTAGTCGGGCGCCGTCCGGGTCGCGCGCAGGAACGTCGCCCCGAGTTCCTGGAGCTGGTGATTGAGGGCGAGCCCGGTGAGATGGGCCCCCACCACCACCAGGGGGATCTGCCTGGAGGGCAGGGGAGGCACACGGCTCTCGTCGGGGAGCGCGCGGGCACGGTCGACGCCCATGCCGCCATCGAGGTCGCGATGCAGGGCATCGGCCCAGGGTGCCAGGGCCTCGTCGCTGAAGCCGGGTCCCACCAGCATCACGCCCGCCGGCAGGCCATCCCGGCGGAACCCGGCCGGCACCGCGATGGCGGCCATTCCGAGCAGGTTGGCGAAATTGGTATAGCGCCCGAAATGGCTGTTCCGGACGATGGGCTCCGCCGCCATCTCGGCGACCGTATAGATCGTCGGCGCGGTCGGCAGCAGCAGCACGTCGAGACCGGCAAGGATCGCGTCGGTACGGCGCTTCAGGGCCTCGAAGGCGTAGCGGCCCCGGAAGGCGTCGACGGCGCTGTAGGCACGGGCCGAATCGAGGATGGCGCGCACGCTCGGGTCCATCTCGGCGGCATGGTCGGCGTGGAAGGCTTCGACGGCCGCCAGCCGCTCGGCCACCCACGGACCGTCATACAGGAGCGCGGCGATCTCCCGGAACGGCGCGTAATCGAACGGCACGGCGACGCCGCCGAGGCGCTCCAGCCGCGCGATGGCGGCGTCGTAGAGGGCCGCCGTCTCGGTGTCGCCGTAGAACTCGCGCTCGGCCGGGGCCAGAACGCCGAAGCGCAGGCCCGCCGCCGGAAGCGGATGCGGGATCGCCGGGCGCGAATACGGGTCGGCGGGATCGAAGCCCTCGGCGATCCGGCGTACGGCGATGCCGTCGCCGACGGTGCTCGCAAAGACCGTGATGCAGTCGAGACTCCGGCAGGCCGGAACGAGACCGGTGGTGCTCAGCGCCCCCGGCGTCGGCTTGATCCCCACGAGGTTGTTGAAGGCCGCCGGCACGCGGCCGGAGCCGGCGGTGTCGGTACCGAGGCTGAAGCAGGCGAGCCCGGCGGCGACGGCCACGGCCGAGCCGGAGCTCGATCCGCCCGAGACGTATTCGGCGTCGAAGACGCTGCGGGGCGCGCCGTAGGGCGAGCGCGTGCCGTTGAGGCCGGTGGCGAACTGATCGAGGTTCGTCTTGCCGATCACGAGGGCGCCGGCCGCTTTCAGGCGGGCCACCACCACGGCGTCCCGCCCCGGCGTATAAGCGAAGGCCGGGCAGGCGGCGGTGGTGGGCAGGCCGGCCACGTCGATGTTGTCCTTCACGGCGAAGGGCAGGCCCCAGAGCGGCAGGGAATTCGGCACCGGATGCGCCGCCATTAGGGCGCGGGCGGCCGCGACGAGGTCAGCGCGCGGCACCGGCGTGATGAAGACCGCAGGGTCCGACGAGGCCGCCATCCGGTCGGCAACGATCTCGGCAAGGCCGACCGGGTCGAGGCTGCCGGAGGCGAAGGCCGCGCGTAGGGTCGCGAGATCCAGGATCGTGGGCAGCATGGGTTCGGGTCTCCAAGATCAACGCAACAACATCGGTCCGACAAGCTCGCCACCGCATGAAATCGGGCGCGGCGCAGCAGGGATGTCCCGCACGAGGTCCGCCGCCGGGGCACCCCGAAACCTGCGGACATGGCCCGGCATCCGCGTCGACACTGCATCCTTCGTGCCGTCCGAGACAGCCTTGTCGCTCGATGCTCGAGATCGCCTCCGGCATCGGCCCGCCGCGATGGCGGCCGCCGGAGCCGAACACTCAGCTCTGCCAGACGCGGGGCAGGGGCCGCCCGCGATAGGCGGTGAGGAGGCGCTGGGCCATGGCCCGCAGGGCGTCCGGATCGCGGCCGAGGAGGCGTACCACGAGATGCCCGTTCCAGGCGCTGGCCGCCGCGGCGACGCCGTCCGCAGCATTCGCGTCGAGGAGGGTACGCGTCTCGTCCAGCCGGCCCTCCGCCTCGGGCGAGACATCGAGCAGCGTCGCCATCGCCCGAGCGCCGTTGCCGATCGCCGTGCGGGCGAGCAGGTCCGAGAGCGCACCGTCGAGGCGCAGGGTGTCGGCATAGACGAGGCGTCCGTCGCGGCGGATGCGCCAGGTGTCGGAAAGGGAGCCCCGCGTCATCGCCTCGTTGCGGGCCGTGCGCCCGAAGGTGATGGCCTCGAACGCGAGGAGGTGGGCGCCCGGCGCCAGATCCGCCTCGAAGCGCCGCGCCAGGGCGGCGCGGTCGAACAGGATCGTTTCCTGCGGCAGGTGCGCGAGGCGACCCGCGGGCCCCACAATCACCGCGGTGGCGATCCGGCTCACCGGACCGTCCGAGCGATAGACCTTCTCCGCCGCCGTGGTGGTCAGGGTGAGATCGGCCCCCGCTCCGACCTCGGCGGTGACCCGGAAGGCATCACCGCAGGCGATGCCGCCGGCCGTGTTGAGCAGCACCGCCTCGCATGGGCCCTTCGGACGTCGCGGCAGGCGCAGGCGCAACGGTCCGCCCTCGGCGATGTCGAGGACGCGGGTGTCGTGTCCGTCTGCGCAGGCGACGTGCAGGTGGATGCGGCCCTGCGAGCGTTGGCGCTCCGGCGCAGCGTCACGGACCGCCGGAGGGTCGGGGTTCAGCAAGGTGGCCCGTCAGGCCGGGCCGGTGGCGACGGGACGCGCGGGATCTGAGCCCCATTCCGACCAGGAGCCGTCGTAGAGGGCGCGGGGCGGCCGCCCCAGGGTCTCCAGCGCGAGTCCGACGATGGCGGCCGTGACGCCGGACCCGCAGGTGGTGACCACGGGCTTGCCCACATCGACGCCGTTCTCCGCGAAGACCGCGCGCAGAGCTGCCTCGTCCTTCAGGCGCCCCCCGCTCTGGAGCGCGGCGTAGTGGACGTTGCGGGCGCCGGGCATGTGCCCGGGCCGGACGCCGGGACGGGGCTCCGCCTCCTCACCGCGGAAGCGCGCCCCCGAGCGGGCATCGACCACCTGGGCGCTGCCCGTTTCGAGGGCACGGGCGATGTCGGAGGCATCCGCCACGGCGCCGTGGTCGAGGCGCGCGGTGAAGTGGCGCCGGGCGCGCGGTCGGCCCTCGCCGTCCTCCAGGGGGTAGCCCGCCGCCACCCAGGCCGGGAGACCGCCCTCCAAAATCTCCACGTCGCGGAGTCCGTAGGTCTGCAGCATCCAGCGCACCCGCGGCGCCGAGAACAGGCCCATGCCGTCATAGACCACGATGTGGGCGCCATCGCCGATCCCCAGCGCCCGCATGCGGGAGGCGAAGACCTCGGGGCGCGGCAGCATGTGGGGCAGGGCCGCGGTCTCGTCGCTCATCGTGTCGATGTCGAACCGGATCGCACCGGGGATGTGACCGGCCAGATACTCGGCCCGGCCATCGCGCCCCTGCGCGGGGAGGTACCAGGACCCGTCGAGGATCACGATGTCGGGCGCGCCGAGACGGGCATGGAGCCAGTCGGCCGTGACAAAGGGCGTCGTCGGCATGGTTTTCTCTGTGTCTATGGGCCGGAACGCGTCCGGCCGGCCTCGCCAGGAGGGTGATCGGGAGGGGCCACCAAACCACATCCAGCAGCCGGTTGCACCCGTCCCGGGCGGCTTTGCGATCTGAACCCGCGGTTCCCGGGCCGCGTTGCACACTGACGTCGACCCTGATCGATCCCGCCTCTCCCCAGGAACCACCGCCATGCGCATCCCGGCCCTCGCTCTCGCCGCCACTCTCGGCCTCGTCCTCTCGGGTGCAGCCCAGGCGCAATCCTCGGTGACCGGTTCCGGTCAGAGTACGATCAGCAACTCCGGGACGAGCATCGGCGGCGGCACCGCTCGCTCACCCGCGACCACCGGGACCGCTCCGGGCGCTGGCGCCGTCCGCAACCCGAATGCCGCCCCGCTTCCGAGCGCCGGCGGTGCCATTGCACCGGGCACGGGTGGACCGAGCGCCCCGCCCCCCGGCGCTGCCGCGCGCTGAGGCCCCCGTCACGATCCAGACCAGGGGCCGGGCCGCGAGGCCCGGCCTTTTTCGTCGCAGCCGACTCAACCGTGGTGCCAACGCCCGGCCGCTGGAGTTATGGATGGCGGGTCGTGCCAGCGTGATGGAGCCACCGTGAATCCGCGCGAGACCTACCACATCGAAGTCCTCGCCTCGGAGGACGAGGCCGGTGCGCGCGGCGAAGATCCCGTCAGCCAGCGCATCTCCGTGCGCACCTATACCGTCGAGGCGGCCAAGGAACGGGCCCTGACCCTGTTCGCCCGGGCTCGGGCGCCCCAGCGCAGCGGCGCGCCCGCCGAGGCCGTGCGGGTCATCGACGGCGCCGGTACGGAGGTGTTCCGTTGGAGCCGCTTCGACGAGCCGGCCTGACGGAGCGGCCTCGCCATGCGCGCCCTCATCCTGCCCGGCCTGGTGCTGCTGTTCGCCGCGTTGTTCGTCCGCAGCTACACGGTGCCTCCGGCGCCGGACCGGCGCGGCGGCACCACCGTGTCGCTGGCCTGGCCGAACCGGCCATTCTTCGGGAGCCCGCGGGCCGACTGTCTCGGCCTCCCCGGAGGCGACTCGGTCATCGCCTGTCTGATCGGGTCGGTGTCGCGGGCCCGGGCGGACGGCATCCCGCTGATGCAAGTCGGCTTCTGCACGACGTGCTACGCTCTCTCCCAGCGCGCCGCCGCCCTGGGGCGCGACGAGGCCGCCGTACAGGCGCGCCTCGGCGAGATCGCCCGCTTCGGCTGGTGAGACCGCCTCCGGAGACGCAAGCCAACCGGGAGATCGCCATGCCCCTCGTCCGCATCGACCTGAACCGCGCCGCACCGCCGGACCGCGCCCACATCATCGGTGACGTGGTCTATGCCGCGCTGCGTGCGGCGGCGAACGTCCCCGAGAACGACAAATTTCAGATCATCACCCGCCATGAGGCCGGGGAGATCGTAGCGCCCGAGGCCGGCTACCTCGGCGTGACCTACACCGACGACCTCGTCATGATCCAGATCACCTGGAACGCCGGGCGCTCCGTCGAAATCAAGCGCGCCCTGTACCGGCAGATCGCCGACGGCATCGCCGCACGGGCCGGCATCCGCCGCGAGGACGTCGTCATCAACCTCGTCGAGGTGGTGAAGGAGAACTGGTCCTTCGGCAACGGCGCGATGCAGTACGCGCCGGCCTGACGGTCCACGCGCAGGCCCGTGGCGCCGGCATTGACGCGACAGCCGGTGCGCCGTTAGACACGCGCCACCATGACGACCACCGTTCGCTCCCTGTCGTATCCGGCGCCGCATCCTTAGCGGCGCGGGGCTCGTCATGTCTCAACCGCTGCGTCGTCGGCGGTTGATCTCTTTCCAGGACCACATGTCGACGGCCCGGCCTTCACCGAGGTCACGTCCGTGCCGTTCGAATCCCCTGAGAATTCCCGTCCCCGCCTCGGCTTGATCGGCTTTGGCGCCTTCGGCCGCCTGGTGGCGCGCCACCTCGCACCCTACGTCCTCATCCACGCCTACGATCCGGCAATGCCGGCGGAGCCCGGGCCCGACGTGGTGCCCGGCTCCTTGCGCGCCGCGGCGGATTGCCCGGTCGTGATCCTGGCGGCGCCGGTTCCGGCGATCCCCGGCATCGTGGCGGCCATCGGTCCGCATCTCCGCCCGGGCGCCCTCGTCCTCGATGTCGGCTCGGTGAAAGCCGTTTCCGCGGCGGCGATGCGCGACGGGCTGCCGGCGCACGTCGCCATCGTCGCCACCCATCCGCTGTTCGGGCCGCAGAGTGCCCGCGACCGTCTCCGGGGACTGAAGATCGCGCTCTGCGAAGTGCGGGGCGGCCGGACCCGACAGGTCGCCGCGTTCCTGCGCCGACGGCTCGGACTCGACGTCATTCTGACGACGCCGGAAGCGCACGATCGGGACGCGGCGACCGTCCAGGGCCTGACCCACCTCATCGCCAAGGTGATGGTGCGCATGGCGCCGCTTCCGACCCGCCTAACCACTCGGAGTTTCGACCTGCTGATGCAGGCGGTGGAGATGGTGCGCCACGACGCGCCGGAGGTCTTCGACGCCATCGAGCGGGCCAACCCCTATGCCGGCGCGGTCCGCCGCCGCTTCGTCGCCGAGGCGGTCGAACTCACCCACGACCTGTCGGACGCGCCGGAGCCGGCGGTCCGGGCGGCCTGACGCGTGTGGGGCGCCGTCAGGCCTCGGGATCGGGCGCCCGCGCCGCGGCAGCGCCGGACCGGCGGGTCCGCAGGCGATCGCGCCACGCCTTCAGGCACAGATTGGCCCGGGCCCGCCAGCCCTCCAGGCGGACGGCGAGGGGAAACAACCGGTCACCGCCCTGCGCCTCGACCAGGATATGGGCGAGGGCCAGCCGCTCGGTCCAGAAGGTCTCGGGCAGGGGATAGTCCGGCGGGGCGCAGGAATCCGCCGTGATCAGGGCCGGTTCGGTGAGGATGGCCTGGGTCAGGCGGTGGAAGGCCAGGGCCCCGGGCGAGTGCCGGGCGACGGTGGGATCGTAGGAGATCTTGAGGCTCCAGAGCTGTCCGCGCGTCGTGAAGCTGACCACGGCGGCCAGAGTGCGCCCGTCCCGGCGCAGGCGGTCGATGCGCACTGACCCGCGCGCGCCGAGGCGGGCGACGAAGGCGCGCATCATCCGGGTCTGGACCGCGTCGCCCGCGATGGCGGTGCCGCGCGCCCCCTTCCAGCCGGCGCCCTCCAGGGCGATGTAGTCGTCGATGGCCGCCGACAGAGCGGCCGGCTCGCGGATCGTCTCGAAGGTGACCGGGCCGTCCGCGCTCAGGCGGTCCCAGGCCTGGCGCAACTTGCGCTGTTTGCGGGACGAGAGATGCCCGAGATAGGCGGCGCGCGTCGCTGCGTCCCGGCCGGTCAGGTCGAGGAAGGCGCGTTCGTGCGCCCAGAAGCGGGCGTGGCGCAGGCGGTTGCGGCTGAGCCAGTCCGAGAGCAGGTCCGGGAAGGGGCCAGAGGTCGGGACGTGAGTCAGCATCAGGCGCGGGCCGATCAGGCGGCGCAGGCCGAAGACCAGCGCGTCGAGGGCGCGCCCCGGCTCGGCACCGTCGAGGAGCGGGGCGCCGAAGATGCCGAAATCATGCATCCAGCCCATGGCCAGCAGGAGCGGCAGACCCCAGCGCCAGCGTTTCACCCGCAGGGGCCAGGCTGCAACGAGGCGGAGGCCGGGCTCCTCGGGAGCGCGGTCACCGACCAGGGCGACCTGTACGCCGCGGCCGAAGGCGTCGGCGGCAGGCAGGGCGTAATCGGGATCGTAGAACAGGTTGTCGACGAGGGGCCGGCGGCTGAGATCGTGCCAGGCCGCGATCCAGGGCGCGTCGGCCGCCAGGGGGCGCAGGGCGACCACGAGGCCGTCGGGGGTCGCGACCTGTCGCCGGGCGGAGCGGCTCATGAGGCGGCGCGTCCGAACCGGCGGGTCGCGAAATCGGCGATGCCCAGGATATTGAACGCCCAGGCGGTCCCGGCGGAGACGGCGGCGAGGCAGGTGAGCCGCAGGCCGAGGGCGAGGCCCGGATCCAGGGGGAGTCGGTCGAGCCCGGCGATCGCGACAGCGCAGGCGAGGGCGAGGCCGCCGATCACCGTGAGGTCGCGCAGGGGCACCGGCATGCGGAAGCGCTCGCGGGAGCCGAGGATGAAGACGAGGCAGGCCAGGGCCTGGCCGGTCGCCATGGCGATGGCCGCCCCCTCGACGCCGTAGCGCGGGATGAGCAGGGCCGAGAGCCCGCCAATCGCCACGAGCAGCGTCAGCGATGCGACCGCATCGAGCTGGCTCTTCTGGGTGAAGTAGATGACCTGCCCGAAATAATACGACCGGAACATCTGCAGGATGCTGGCCGCCACCAGAAGCGGCGCCACCCGCAGGGCGGTCTCGCGGTAATCCGGCCCGAGCAGCAGGGTCACGAGCAGGCCGTCGAAGGCGAGGAAGAACACCGCGCCGAAGGCCGCGATCAAGGTGAGGAGGCGGATGGCGTCCTCCAGCACCGGTCGGGCGGCGCCGATGCCGCCGTCACGGGCGTCGCGCTTGGCGATCGAGATCAGCGCCAGGGCGACGCTGTCGCCGAAGACGACGAAGCTCTGGCGCAGGAAATCGGCGAAGGCGCCGTAGGCCCCGAGTTCGGAGACGCCGATGCTGGCGCCGATGACGAGCCGGTCGGCGGTCTGCGCCAGGGCGGCGGCTCCGAAGGAGAGCACCAGGGGCCAGCCATAGGCGAGGAGGCGCCGCGCCTCCGTCCAGCTGCCGCCGCCCCGCAGAAGGCTGCGGATGACGTAGAGCGTGGGCAGGGCCGCGATGATGTTGGCGCCCGCGGTGGCGAGGAGCAGGGGGATCGCGCCGCCGCCGAGGAGGAGGGCGCTGCTGCCGAGGGCCAGGACCAGCACGGCGCGCAGCACCACCGACAGGGCGACCGCGCCGACCTCCAGCCGCGTCCGCGCGATCTCGGCGGCGCCCTCGAAGGCCATCATGCCGAAGACGGCGGCGAAGATCGCGAGGGCGGCGTGCGGCTCGAACAGCCCGAGCCCGGCTGCGCACGCCGCGATCAGGGCGGCGAGCCCCACCATCGCGCCGAGGAGTCGCACCACGGTGCCGACCTGAAGGATCGCGCGATCCTCGGCATAGAGCGCGAAGAACGAGAATTTCGGCCATTGGCAGGTGGCGCTGTAGAGCACCAGCGCCCAGGACAGGATGAGCAGGTAGAGCCCGAACACGTCCGTGGATGCGAGCCGGGTGAACACCGCGAGGGCGCCCATGTTCAGGGCCGCGGCGACACCCCGCGAGCCGACATAGGTGAGGGTGTGACGCGCGATCATCCGGCCCCTGAAGCGCCGGGCGGTCCGGCGCGTGGGATGAGGTAACACGCCAGTGTTGCCGCCGCGTCAATCCGTTCTCTGGCCATTCTGCCCTTTGGCCGGCGGTGGACGCGGACCAGTTCCATCGTCGGCGGCGTGGCCATTGACTTCGCAACCGCGAAGGATCATATCGCAGGTGCAGCGTCAGCGGCCTTCATGGTTCCGCTTGAGAGGGCTGCGTGACGGATTGCCGGATCGCTTCTGCGGGCCCCGCGCGACCTGAGCCCCTCTCTTCAACGTGCATGCACCCGGACTGCCCCAGCACGCGGGCGGCTCCAGCTCAACGGACCGACCACCTCTTTCGACGATTCCCCTCGCCACGAGGGCGTCCGGCACGGTCCCGCTGCCTGAAAGTTACTCCTTGACCCAATTTACCGATTTCGGCCTCGCCCAGCCCGTGCTGCGCGCCCTGGAAGAGGCGGGCTATAAGAGCCCGACCCCGATCCAGGCCCAGGCCATCGCCCCCGCCATGCAGGGCCGCGACCTCTGCGGCATCGCCCAGACGGGCACCGGAAAGACCGCGGCCTTCGCGCTTCCGATCCTGCACCGCCTCGCCGAGACGCCGCGCCGGCCGATCCGCCGCGGCTGCCGCGTGCTCGTGCTGTCGCCGACCCGCGAGCTCGCCAACCAGATCGCCGAGAACTTTTCCGATTACGGAAAATACCTCTCGTTCACCAACACCGTGGTGTTCGGCGGCGTCACCATCTCCCGCCAGGAGAAGGCGCTGGCCAACGGCGTCGACATCCTGGTGGCGACCCCCGGCCGCCTGATGGATCTGATCGAGCGCCGCGCCCTGACCCTCGAGGCCGTCGAGATCCTCGTCCTCGACGAGGCCGACCAGATGCTCGACCTCGGCTTCATCCATGCCCTCAAGCGCATCGTGAAGATGCTGCCGCGCGAGCGCCAGAGCCTGTTCTTCTCGGCCACCATGCCGAAGAACATCGCCAGCCTCGCCGACCAGTACCTGCGCGATCCCGTCCAGGTCGCCGTGACCCCGGTGGCCACCACGGCCGAGCGGGTGACCCAGGAGGTCATCTTCGCCCATACCGGCGCGAAGCAGGCCCTCCTGAACCACATCCTGCGCGATCCGGCGATCGAGCGCGTCCTCGTCTTCACCCGGACCAAGCACGGCGCCGACCGCGTCGTCCGCGGCCTGGAAAAAGTCGGGATCAACGCCTCGGCCATCCACGGCAACAAGTCCCAGCCGCAGCGCGAGCGGGCGCTGGCCGCCTTCAAGGACGGTTCGTGCCGGGTGCTCGTCGCCACCGACATCGCCGCCCGCGGCATCGACGTCGAGGCGGTGAGCCACGTCATCAACTACGACCTGCCGAACGTGCCGGAGAGCTACGTCCACCGCATCGGCCGCACCGCGCGCGCCGGGGCGAACGGGCTCGCGATCTCGTTCTGCAACGACGAGGAGAAGGCCTACCTGCGGGACATCGAGCGCACCACGCGCCAGAAGATCCCCGTGGCGGGCTTCCCCGAGGGCTTCAGCCCGCCGTCGCGACAGGAAGCGGCCGACACTGCCCAGGCCGAGGAGCGCCGCCCGGCGCCGAACGGCCAGCGTCCCGGTCAGCGCCAGGGCCAGCGCCCGAGCAGCCGCCCGGGTGGCCGTCCCGGGCAGGGGCGTGGCTTCGAGGGTCGCGGCGGTGAGAACCGTGGCGGGTCCGGACGCCCGAGCCGTTCCGACGGCGCCGCCCGTCCGCAGGACGGCCGTGGCGATCGTCGACCGGCTGCCCAGGGCGAAGCCCGCACCGAGCCGCGCGGCGAGCGCCCCCGGGCTCCCCGCCCGCAGGGCAGCGGCGAGGGTCGCGCCATCGGCTGGCTGGATCGCGGCCCGCGCTCCTGATCCCTCCGCCTGACGTTTGAGAGCGCTGTCCCGGCTTTCGGGGCGGCGTTTTCGCGTCCGGTCCCCAGGGCATTGCCTAGGCGCGGCGCGGGGCCACATCACAGGAGCCGGGCGGCAGGCCCGGCGTCTTCGGAGGCTTCGGCGATGCGGTTTGAACTCTACCGGGATTCCGCTGGCGGTTGGCGCTGGCGCCTGCGGTCGCAGAACGGAAACGTCGTCGCAGATTCGGCCGAGGCCTATGTGCGTCGTGAGGATTGCGAGCACGGTATCGCCCTGGTGAAGGGCAGTGCTGCTGCCCCAACTGTCGACATGACCCTGAAGATCGCCTGACGAACCCCATGCAGGGCTTCGTTGACCATCACGGCAACGCTTGGAGGGCAGAGGGAAACGCTTTCGCCCCTCGTGCGTTTGCTGCATCCGGGCCTCGTGACGAGGGATGCCGGGGTGTCGAGACTCGACAGAATTCAGGGAGTTGAGAACGTGCTGAGGAAACTCGTGCTGGCCGCGCTGCTGGCCCTAGGCTTTGCCGCCACCGCGCCACAGGGCGCTTCGGCCGCCCCCGTCGGTCCTGCCCTTGCCCTGCAGAGCGAGGCTGCCCCGGCCGCGGTGCAGACGGTCCAGTATTATGGCTATGGTCGCCGCTTCTATGGCCCGCGTCGCTTCTATGGCCCGCGTCCGTTCTACGGCCGGCGTTACTATGGCCCGCGCCGCTTCTATGGCCCGCGTCGTTTCTACGGTCCGCGTCGCTTCTACGGCCCGCGCCGGTTCTACTACTAAGAATTCGGTCGCGTCCGGTGACGGACGCGCCGCCCAGGACGGCCCGGCTCCCGTTTCGGCGGGGGACGGGCCGTTCGCGTTTTCAGCAGTAAATTTCAAGTCGATGACTGTGAACGACCGGCGACAGGCGATAAGTTGCCGCAACAGATGACGGCCGGCGTCGGATCGGCGCGCATTGGAGGTTACGCCATGAACGTCCTTGCAGCCTGCCGCGCCGAGGCGCGCGCGCTTTGGGAGTCGATCCCTCTTGAGGTCTTCCTATCTGCCGGCGCGATCATCCTGGCCGGTGCCCTGAAATATGCCGAGGTGATGCCCTGAAGGCGGTCGCGATGCCTCGGCAACGGGCCCGGCATCGGCCTACAGTGCGGGCGGTCGAGGGTGGGAGATGAGCGGGATCATGGCGGAGACGGACGAGGCGCGGCGCCCGAGTGGTGACCTGACGGTGCGCACCATCGCGATGCCGGCCGACACGAACGCCAACGGCGACATCTTCGGCGGCTGGGTCATGTCGCAGATGGATCAGGCCGGCGGCATCGCCGCCGTCGAGCGATCGCAGGGCCGGGCGGTCACGGTCGCGGTGAATGCGATGACCTTCATCCGCCCGGTACGGGTCGGCGACGTCCTCTGCGTCTACACCCGGATCGATCGGGTGGGGCGAAGCTCCATGAAGATCGAGGTCGAGGCCTGGGCGCGACGCTTCCGCACCCAGTTCCGCGAGCAGGTGACGGAAGCGACTTTCACCTTCGTGGCCATCGACGACGAGGGCCGGCCCCGCACCATCGAGCCGGCCTGATCGCTCGGATCCGGTCGGCGCCGGTCCCTCAGGCGTTGGGGGCCGCCACCTTCTGGCGCAGGCCCGTGATGACGGCCTTCAGGACGGCCGTATCGGCATCGGGGCTGCCCATGCAGCGGACCGATTCGATCCGTTCGTGCACGAAGGACAGCTTGGCGATCACCGCTGGCGTCAGCTTGAACGGGAACAGGGCCGGCTGGCCCATGCTGCGGCTCAATGAATTCACCGCATAGGTCAAGGGCAGCCACGCCTCCACGATCCGGCTGAAATCCGTGGTCCGGTAGGGATCGAAGTCGATCACCACCGGCTCGGACGAGCCGTGGCGCAGGCGCGGGCGCACGTGCATCTCGAAGGTGCTGGCGGTCTCCAGCGTGTCGACGATGTGGAGATACTGTGCCCACGTCTCGGCGAAATCCTCCCAGGGATGCGCGGTGGCGTAGGCGCTGACGTAGCTCTCCTCCCAATCGGGGGGAGCCCCGTGCGCGTAGTGGCGCTGCAGGGCGCCGGAATAATTCAGCCGCTCGTCCCCGAATAGGGATCGGAATGTCCACAGGCTCTGGTCGAAGCGCACCAGGACGTTCCAGAAGTAATGTCCGATCTCATGACGGAAGTGCCCGAGCAGCGTGCGGTAATACTCGCCGAACAGCATCCGCCGGCGTTCGCGCTCGACGTCGTCGGCCTCAGCGATGTTGAGGGTGATGAGGCCGCTGCGATGGCCCGTGAGGACCGGCGGCCCGATCTGATAGCTCTCGGAGGGGTCGACCAGGAAATCGAAGGCCAGACCCGTGGTGGGGTTCTCGTCCCGGGTCATCAGCGGAAGGTCGAGGCGCAGGAGCGAGTAGAACAGCCGGTGCTTGGCGGCCTCGATCTGGCGCCAGCGGGTCAGGTTCCAGGCGATGGAGAGGTCCGGCACCACGTGGTTGTGCCGGCAGGTGATGCAGTAGCGGTTCGGGGAATCCTCGGGAATCAGCCAATTGCAGGCGTCGTGATCGGCGTTGGCGCAGAAGCGGTACTTGCGGCCCGGATTGGCGTAGGCGTGCCAGAGGCCGCCGACCGGTTCCACCGCCGACATTTCGTGGACGTCGCAGACATACCCCAGCCGGCGCTCGCAGCTCTCGCAATGGGTGCTCTCGAAGCTGATCGGCTGGTCGCAAGCCTGGCACTGGAAGATTTTCATGGAGCCGTCGGGAGACGCCTTTCCTGTCCGCCCACGGAGCGTTGCATACCGCCCGTGAAGGAACCTTCTTAGCCTATCCGCACGCAATAGGGTGGCAAAGCGTGGGGGAAGACCGAAGTTCCGGCTCCCAGGCCCGGGCGGGATCGCGGAACCGCCGGAGCACGAAACTTGCAGGCCACCACGAGACATCCCCGTCCTAGCCGTCCGCCGGCGCGCGGACGGGGCCGTCGCCGGGTGACCTTCCGGGTCCCCGCGCGCAAGGGCATCGCTTGCGGGTCTCCGTTGGCGTATGTCTCTGGTGAAGCTTTCTTCGGAGCACCGCAGGGTGGTGCCCCGTCCCTCCGCCGCCGGCGCGTGCCGATTTGCCCGCCCGGCGCCCTGTCCAGTCACAGCGGGAGCCCCCGTGTCGATCAAAGCCGCCCTGCACCACGTCACCCACTACACCTACGATCGGCCGATCACGCTGGGGCCTCAGGTCATCCGCCTGCGCCCGGCACCGCATACGCGGACCGCCGTCCCGGCCTATTCGCTGAAGGTTCTGCCCGAGAACCACTTCATCAACTGGCAGCAGGATCCGAACGGCAACTGGCTCGCCCGGCTGGTCTTTCCGGAGAAGACCACCGAGCTGAAGATCGAGGTCGACCTCACCGCCGACATGTCGGTGATCAATCCGTTCGACTTCTTCGTCGAGGATTATGCCCAGACCCGCGGCTTCACCTACGCGGACGACCTCACGGCCGAGCTCAAGCCCTACCTCGTCCTCGACGACGCCATGGCGCCGGAGGTGGACGCCTTCCTGGAGCACCTGCCGGCCGAGCAGAACACGGTTCTGTTCCTCGTCGCCCTGAACGATCAGGTGGCGCAGGCGATCACCTACGGCGTCCGCATGGAGCCCGGCGTCCAGACCGCCGCCGAGACCCTGACCCTGAAGAGCGGCTCCTGCCGCGACTCGGCCTGGCTGATGGTGCAGATCCTGCGCCGCCTCGGCATGGCGGCCCGCTTCGTCTCCGGCTACCTGATCCAGCTCATCCCCGACACCACCGCGGTCGACGGGCCGGCCGGCACCACCACGGATTTCACCGACCTGCACGCCTGGGCCGAGGTGTATCTGCCCGGCGCCGGATGGATCGGACTCGACGCCACCTCCGGTCTCCTCTGCGGCGAGGGCCACATCCCGCTGGCAGCAACCCCGCACTACGCCTCCGCGGCGCCGATCTCCGGCCTGGCCGAGCCCGCGGGCGTCGAGTTCGGCTTCGAGATGACGGTGACCCGCGTGGCCGAGGCGCCCCGCATCACCAAGCCGTTCTCTGAAGAGGTCTGGTCGGCGATGGACGCCCTCGGCGACCGCATCGACGCCGACCTCGCCGAGCAGGACGTGCGCCTGACCATGGGCGGAGAGCCGACCTTCGTCTCTATCGACGACTTCGAATCGCCCGAGTGGAACGCCGCCGCCGTCGGCCCGACCAAGCGTGGCCTCGCCGACAAGCTGATCCGCCGCCTGCGGGATCGCTTCGCCGCCGGCGGAATGCTGCATTACGGCCAGGGCAAGTGGTATCCCGGCGAGAGCCTGCCGCGCTGGGCCTTCGCCCTGTACTGGCGCCGGGACGGCGTGCCGATCTGGAAGGATGCCGGCCTGATCGCCCCAGAGGACGGCCCGCGCGACGCCAACATCCACAGGGCCAAGGCCCTCATCGACGGCGTCGCCAAGCGCCTGGGCCTCGGGGCCTACGTCTTCCCCGCCTTCGAGGACCCGGTCTACTGGTCCGACAAGCGCGACGAGCTGCCCCCCAACGTCACGACGGCGGAGCCGCACTATCCGAACCCGGAAACCAATGCCCGCATGGCGCGGGTCTTCGCGCGCGGTCTCGGCGAGGCCGCGGGCTACGCCTTGCCGCTGGCAAGCCTGCCCACCGGCAAGGAGAGCGATTCCGACCGGCTCTGGATCTCGGAGCCCTGGGAGTTCCGCCGCGGCCACGCCTTCCTGACGCCGGGCGACTCGCCCGTGGGCTACCGCCTGCCCCTGTCCTCGCTGCCGTTGGTGCCGCCGGAGCACTACCCCTACTACCAGCCGCAGGACACGCTGGAGGCCCGCGATCCGCTCCCCGAGGGTCATCCCGGCACCAAGACCGTCAACGGCTCTGGCGTGATGGGCGTCGCCGTGCGCACCGCCTTCGCGGTGGAGCCGCGCGACGGCATCCTGCACGTCTTCATGCCGCCGCTGCAGCGGGTGGACGAGTACCTGGAGCTCCTGGGCCATCTCGAGTCGACGGCCGCCGAGCTGAAGCAGCCGCTCCACATCGAAGGCTACGAGCCGCCCTTCGATCCGCGCCTGAACGTCATTAAGGTCACGCCCGATCCGGGCGTGATCGAGGTCAACGTGCATCCCGCCGCGGGCTGGCGCGACGCCGTGCGGATCACGACGGACCTCTACGAGGATGCCCGGCAGATCCGCCTCGGCGCGCAGAAGTTCATGACCGACGGCCGCCACACCGGTACCGGCGGCGGCAACCACGTGGTGCTGGGCGGTGCGACACCCGACGACTCGCCGTTCCTCCGGCGGCCCGACCTCCTGAAGAGCCTGGTGCTGTACTGGCAGCGCCACCCGGCGATGTCCTACCTGTTCTCCGGCCTCTATATCGGCCCGACGAGCCAGGCGCCGCGCATGGACGAGGCGCGCCACGACGGACTCTACGAGCTCGAGATCGCGATGGCGCAGGTGCCCAAGCCCGAGGAGCCCAACATCCCGCGCTGGCTCGTGGACCGCATCTTCCGCAACATCCTCGTGGACGTCACGGGCAACACCCATCGCTCCGAGATCTGCATCGACAAGCTCTACTCGCCGGACGGACCGACCGGCCGCCTCGGGCTCCTCGAGTTTCGTTCGTTCGAGATGCCGCCGGATCCGCGCATGAGCCTGGCGCAGCAACTGCTGCTGCGGGCGATCGTCGCCTGGCTCTGGCGCGAACCGCAGGAGGGCGGCTGTGTCCGCTGGGGCACGGGCCTGCACGATCGATTCATGCTGCCCCACTTCCTGTGGGCCGACTTCCTCGGCGTGCTGGAAGACCTTCGGGCAGCCGGCTACGACTTCGATCCGGCGGCCTTCGTGGCGCAGCGCGAGTTCCGCTTCCCGGTCTTCGGGACGGTGGAGCAGGGCGGCGTGAAGCTGGAGCTCCGCCAGGCCCTCGAACCCTGGCACGTGCTGGGCGAGGAGGGCGCGATCGGGGGAACGGTGCGGTACGTGGACTCGTCGGTGGAGCGGCTGCAGGTGAAGGTCGAGGGCTACGTGCCCGGCCGGCACATCATCGCCTGCAACGGCCGGCGCCTGCCCATGACCGGCACCGGGACCGCCGGTGAGGCGGTGGCGGGCCTGCGCTTCAAGGCCTGGCAGCCGGCCTCGTCGATGCATCCGACGATTCCGGCGCACTCGCCGCTCACCCTCGACATCCTCGATGCCTGGAGCGGCCGGTCGCTGGGCGGCTGCCGCTACCATGTCAGCCACCCGGGCGGACGCAACTACGAGACCTTCCCGGTGAACACCTACGAGGCGGAGGGGCGTCGCCTCGCGCGCTTCCAGGCCCACGGCCACACGCCGGGCAAGATCGCGATGCCACCCGAGGAAACCAACCGCGAGTTCCCGATGACGCTCGATCTCCGGACTCCCGCACCCCCGGGCTTCACGTCCCCATGAGCGCAGCGGCCGCAGCGGAGAGTCAGGGACGGGCCGAGCGCCTCGCGCGCTGGACCTCCGCATACCGGCCGCACCAGGGCGTTCCCGACGAGCTGATGGACGCGGACGGACGCCCGAAGGGAGCCTGGCCGCGGTTCCTCGACCAGCTCGGCGGCATGGACGAGGTCGAGATCGGCGCCCGCTTCATCTCGGCGGTCCGGCGCATCCGCGACACCGGAATCTCCTACCGGATCTACGGCGACAAGCGCGAGCATGCCTGGCCGCTGGGCTCGCTCCCGCTCGTCTTGGAGCAGGCGGACTGGGAGACACTGAGCGCCGGCATCGTCGAGCGTGCCGATCTCATGGAGACGATCCTCGCCGACCTCTACGGGCCGGAGCGCCTCGTGGCCGAAGGCCTGCTGCCGGCCGCGGTGGTAGCGGGCAGCCCGGAATTCATGCGTCCCCTGGTCGGCGTCACGCCGCCCGGCGGCCGCTTCCTCAAGCTCTATGCCGCCGACGTGACGCGCGGACCCGACGGGCGCTGGCGGGTGCTGGCCGACCGGACGCAATCGCCCTCCGGGCCCGGCTACGCCCTGGAGAACCGGCTCGTCCTCACCCGCGCCTTCCCGGACCTTCACGCCGACCTGCAGGTCGAGCGGCTGGCCTCGTTCTTCCAGGCTTTTCGCGATGGTCTCGCGGTGGGTGCGCAGCGCAGCGATCCGCGCATCTGCCTGCTGACCTCGGGCGTCTTCAGCTCGACCTACGTCGAGCAGGCCGCGCTCGCCCGCTACCTCGGTCTGCTCCTGGTGGAGGGCGACGACCTCGTGATGCAGGACGGGGCCCTGCACATCCGCACGGTCTCCGGCCTCAAGCGGGCGGACGTACTCTGGCGGCGCATCGACTCCGATTACCTCGACCCCCTGGAGCTCAACCCGGCCTCGCGCCTCGGCGTCCCGGGCCTGGTGGAAGCCCTGCGCAACGGCAACCTCGTGGTCGGCAACATGCCGGGCTCCGGCATCCTCGAATCCGGCGCGCTCGCGGCCTACCTGCCCGGTATCGCGCGGCATTTCCTCGGGCGTGGCCTCAAACTCGACGGGCCGAAGACCTGGTGGTGCGGCGATCCGCAGGCCCTGGCCGGGATCCGCGACAGCCTCGACGGCCTGAGCCTGCGCCCGGTGGCGACGCCGCCGAAAGGGGCTGTGCGCGACGCGATCCTGGCCCCGCACGCTCTCGATGCCGCGCGTGATCGCCTCGGTGCGGCCCTGCGCGACCGGCCCTTCGACTACGTCGCCCAGGAGACGATGCCCCTCGCCACCATGCCGGGCTGGGAATCCACCGGCGGCTCCCTGCGCCTAGTGCCGCGTCCCTTCGTGCTGCGGGTCTTCGCGGCAGCGACGCCGGAGGGCTGGCGCGTGATGCCGGGCGGCTTCTGCCGCATCTCGGAGCGGCCCGACGTCGAGCCTCTGGAGATGCGCGCCGGCATCAAGTCGGCCGATGTCTGGATCCTGTCGCGCGATCCGGTGGAGGCGGTCTCCCTGATCCAGACCGGGCCGGCGCGGGTGCGCCGGATCGCCGGTCACCTGCCGTCGCGGGCCGCCGACAACCTGTTCTGGTTCGGGCGCTACGTCGAGCGGGCTGAGGCGGTGATCCGTCTCGTCCTGGCGCATCTCGGCAATGTCGGGTCCGGGGTGATCGCCGACCGGGCGGGCGACGCGAAGGCGCCCACGGCGCTGCGGATCCGGGCGCTCCTCGACGAGTGGGGGGCGATCGCGGCGCCCGACCTGCCCACCGCCGCCCTGGCCCAGCAGGCCCTCGGCGGGCAGGAGACTTACGGCTCGGCCCTGCGCCACAGCCTGTCCGCGCGGATCAACGCCGCGACCCTGCGCGAGCGTCTCTCCGGCGAGGCCTGGCGGGCGCTCGCGGACCTGAAGGAGGTCCTGGAGATCGAGGCCGGGCGGGCCCTGCCGGAGGCGCACCTCCTCGGCCTCGCCGAGCGCGCCCTCAGCCACATCGCGGCGCTTTCGGGTCTCGCCCAGGAGAACATGAACCGCACCACCGGCTGGCACTTCGTCGATCTCGGTCGCCGGATCGAGCGCGCCATCAACACCCTGACCTTCGCCACCCGCTTCGCCGGGGACGGCGCCACCGCCGAGGACCTCGGCGTGATGCTGTCCCTGTGCGATTCGCACGTCTCGTTCGGCGCGCGCTATCTTCAGGGGGTGGCCCTCGACCCCGTGCGCGACATGGTGCTCCTCGATCCGTTCAATCCGCGCTCGGTCGCCTTCCAGCTGGAGGCGATCACCCGGCATCTCGGCCAGCTTCCCGTTCTGCGGGCCGACGGATTGCCGGAGCCGCACCAGCGCATCGCCGCCAGGCTCGCGGCCGAGTTCGCCACCGGTGAGGCGGCGGAGTTCGACGGCGCCGCGCTGATGCGCCTGGAGAACGAGGTCGAGGGCCTGGCCGACGCCGTGGCCACCCGCTACTTCCCCAACGGGCCGCATGCCCTGCGGCCGGAAAAGCTCGTGGGGCTCGCGTGATCTATACGCTGCGCCACCTCACCACCTACCGCTATGCCCGCCCCGTGCGCTTCGCGCGCTGCACCCTGCGCCTGCGCCCGCGCGACGGGGAGGGTCAGACGGTGTTGGAGAGCGGCCTCACGATCACGCCCGATCCGCGAACCCGCATCGTCCGGCGCGACTATTTCGGCCTCGACGCCACTGCGGTCACGATCGACACGCCCCATACCGAGTTGCGGGTCGAGGCCCTGTCGCGGGTCCGGGTCGAGCGCGATCCGCTGCCGGCGCCGGAATCCGGTCTCCCTTGGGAGCAGGTGCGCGACGAGGCGGTAAACGGGCGCGGCCTCAGTCCGGAGCGGCCGGTTCACTTCCAGTTTCCGAGCCTGCGGGTGCCGCTGGTGCCGGAGGTGACGGATTATGCCCGGGCGAGCTTTCCCCCGGGCCGGAGCGCCTTTGGCGGTGCCTTCGACCTGATGCAGCGCATCCGGGCGGACTTCACCTTCGACGCCAAGGCCACCACCGTGCACACGCCCCTCGCCGAGGCCTTCGCGCTCCGGGCCGGCGTCTGCCAGGACTTCACCCACATCATGATCGCGGCCCTGCGCGGCCTCGGCCTGCCGGCCGCCTATGTCAGCGGCTACCTCCGGACGATCCCGCCCGTCGGGCGCCCGCGCCTGCGCGGCGCCGATGCGAGCCATGCCTGGGTCTCTGTCTGGTGCGGGGACGGCTGGATCGGCCTGGATCCCACCAACGGCATCGGCATGTGCGACGATCACATCGTCGTGGCCCGCGGCCGCGACTACACCGACGTCTCCCCCATCGACGGCATCGTGTCTTCCTCGGGCCCGCAGAAGCTCAAGGTCGAGGTGGACGTGGTGCCGGACGGCGAGCCGATGCCCGAGCCTGCGGCCCCGCTCCAGGCCACCCCGGCCTGACCGGTCGCACCGGATTCCGAGGGTGGCCCTAGGCGGATCGGGCCGTGAACAGGCGGAAGGCTTCCAGGGTCTCGGCGCTGACGTGATGCTCGATGCCCTCGGCGTCGCGGCGGGCGATCTCGGGGCTCACCCCGAGCGCGCAGAGGAACTGCTCGACGATCCGGTGGCGCTCGCGGCTCTGCACGGCCAGGGCCTGCCCGGCTTCCGTGAGGAAAACGCCCCGATAGGGGCGCTGCTGCACGAGGCCGTCCTCGGCGAGGCGCTTCAGCATCTTGGCGACCGTCGGCTGGGCCACGCCGAGGCGCGCGGCAATATCCACCTGCCGCGCCTCGCCGCCATCGCCGATCAGGTCGGCGATGAGCTCCACGTAATCCTCCACGAGTTCCAGCCGGCGGGCCTCGCGGGCCTGCCGGAAGCTCTCCACGTGGACGTCGGGATCGACCAGGGAGGTGTCGGGCGCGGAGGACGTCGAATCCTGCATGTGGCCGGCGAACTCCCCCGAACGATGGTGCTCCCGAATGGGGGCCCAAGCCGGTTTGTACCGAAGCCGCGCCCCGGATGGGAGCCCCCGGGGTCCGAAAGCCGCCTCAACCGCGCAGGTGGGCCACAAAATCCCGCGTGAACCGGGGCAGATCGGCCAGCGAGCGCAGGCAGATTGTGAGGTCGCGGAGGGCCCAGGCATCCTCCAGGGGCACGATCGCGAGGGCCATGGTGCGGGCGGCCCGGGCCGCGGTGGTCTCGGGCACGATGCCGAGCCCGACATCGCAGGCGACCAGCCGGCAGATCGCGTCGAAGCTGCGCAATTGCACGCGGAGGCGCATCGGCGGCCGGCCGGTGCGCGCGGCCTTGTCGGCGAGGAAGCGGGTGAGGGCGCTGGTCCGGTCCAGGCCGACCAGGGGATGCTCGATCACCTCCGCGAAGGCGACGGAGGCCCGCGCCGCCAGGGGGTGCGCGGTGGCCGCCACCATGACGAAGCGGTCCTGCCGGAACGGATAGGTCTCCAGGGCGCCGGTATCGACGGTGCCGGCGACGATGCCGAGATCGGCCGAGCCTTCGGCCACCAGCCCGACGATCTCGTCCGAGGTCCGCTCCTCGATGTCGACGCTGACGCCGGTCTGGCGGGCCAGGAAGGCACTCAGGACCTCGGGCAGGAATTCGGTGAGGGCGTTGGTGTTCGAGACGAGGCGGATCTGGCCGACCGTACCGCCCGAGAAGGCGGCGAGGTCCTCCTGCATCCGCTCGATCCGGTCGAGGAGCCCACGGGCATGGGCGAGGAGCGACCGCCCCGCGGGCGTCGGCACCACGCCCTGGCGCCCCCGCGTCAGCAGCGCGGCCCCGAGGGTCTCCTCCATGGCGCGGATGCGCACGGAGGCGGCGGCGAGGGCGAGGTTGGCGCGCGCCGCGCCGTGGGTGATCGAGCCCGCCTCGACCACGTGCCGGAACAGCGAGAGATCGACCAGATCGAAGCGCATCATCGGCTGTGCGGCTCCCTCCGCATGGTGATCTTCGTCGGAGCGTCAGGACTTCCTTAACCCTGTGCGCGCATCGTGCCCGCATGGTGGTCCGTCGTCGCGTCCGTGCTGTTCTGATGCCCCTCGGCCTCTACGCCGTGTCGGGCCTCGTCGTGGGCTTCTTCGTGCATCAGGCCGAGAGCGGCAACCGCGGCCTCGAGGCCAAGCGCGCCCTCAAGGTCCAGGCCCGGGCGCTCAACCAGGAGCTCAACGCCGCCAAGGCGGACCGGGCGATCTGGGAACACCGGGTTGCCCTCCTGCGCAGCGACCAGATCGATCGCGATCTGCTGGAGGAGCGCGCCCGCGTCATGCTCGGCCGTGTCCACGCCAACGACGTGGTGATCATCGATCCCTGAGCGGTCGCGGAACCGCGAAACCTTTCGCCTGCGCAGGCGCTTCGTCGCTGACAACTTCCCGCTTCTGTCGGGTCGGCGGCCTCGCTTTCACTCCGGGCGTGCCCTAGAACCCCGGGTGAACAGATGGTCCCGGGGAGTTGCCGATGGATGCCGCGAAGGATGCAGGCCAAGCCGCCTCCGACACAAGCCGGGCGGAGGCTCAGCGATCCGGGGGGGCGATGCCCACGGGCGCGGCCGAGACCCACGCGCCGGCCCCGAACGCGCCGCAGTTCACCCGCGAGGAAGACCTCCACGCCTATCACGAGATGCTGCTGATCCGGCGCTTCGAGGAGAAGGCCGGTCAGCTCTACGGCATGGGCCTGATCGGCGGCTTCTGCCACCTCTATATCGGCCAGGAAGCCGTCGTCATCGGCATGCAGATGGCCTCGGTCGACGGCGACCAGGTGATCACCGGTTATCGCGACCACGGCCACATGCTCGCCTGCGGCATGGATCCAAAGGGCGTGATGGCCGAGCTCACCGGTCGCCGCGGCGGCTACAGCCGCGGCAAGGGCGGCTCGATGCACATGTTCTCCCGCGAGAAGCAGTTCTTCGGCGGGCACGGCATCGTCGGCGCCCAGGTCAGCCTCGGCACCGGCCTGGCCTTCGCCGACGCCTACAAGAAGAACGGCAATGTCAGCCTGACCTACATGGGTGACGGCGCGGCCAACCAGGGCCAGGTCTACGAGAGCTTCAACATGGCGCAGCTGTGGAAGCTGCCCGTGGTCTACGTGATCGAGAACAACCGCTACGCCATGGGCACCTCGGTAGCCCGCGCCTCCGCGCAGACCGACTTCTCCAAACGTGGCATCTCCTTCGGCATTCCCGGCGAGCAGGTGGATGGCATGGACGTCCGCACCGTGCGGGAGGCCGCGACCCGGGCGATCGAGCACGCCCGCTCGGGCGAGGGCCCCTACATCCTCGAGATGCAGACCTACCGCTACCGCGGCCACTCGATGTCCGACCCGGCCAAGTACCGGACGAAGGACGAGGTCTCGAAGATGCGCGAGGAGCACGATCCGATCGAGATGGTGCGCAAGCGCCTGATCGAGATGCACGGGGTGCCCGAGGCCGAGCTCAAGGCCACCGACGCAAAGGTGCGCGAGACCGTGAACGAATCCGCCGAGTTCGCGACGCACGATCCGGAGCCGGATCCCGCCGAGCTGTGGACCGATATCCTGCTGGAAGCCCGCGCCTGACCCCTCTCCTGTGCCGGAGACGGGGGCCGCACGCCGCGCCCGCGGCCGCGTCCCTGCCTTCGAAGGGCTGACCGCCTCATCCTCGATCGACGAGTATTTCATGGCGACCGACATCCTGATGCCCGCCCTCTCCCCGACCATGGAAGAGGGCAAGCTCTCGAAGTGGCTGAAGAAGGCGGGTGATCCGGTCAAATCCGGCGACGTGCTGGCCGAGATCGAGACCGACAAGGCGACCATGGAGGTCGAGGCCATCGATGAGGGCGTGCTCGCCAAGATCCTCGTCGAGGAGGGCACCGAGGGCGTGAAGGTCAACACGCCGATCGCCATCATCGCCGCCGAGGGCGAGGACGTTTCGGCCGCCGCCGCAGGTGGCGGCGCTTCGAAGCCTGAGGCTTCCGCTCAGCCCGCTCCGGCGCCCGACATGCAGGCCGAAGGCCAGGCCGACACGCCGGCCCCCAGCGCCAAGACCGGCGACGACGCGCCGAAGGCCCCGGCCGCCCCCGCTACCATCACCAACAAGGCGCCCGCGCCCGTGATGGAGGAATTCCCCGAGGGCACCGAGATGGTCTCCACGACCGTCCGGGAAGCCCTGCGCGATGCCATGGCCGAGGAGATGCGCAAGGACGACGCCGTCTTCGTGATGGGTGAGGAGGTCGCCGAATACCAGGGCGCCTACAAGATCACGCAAGGGCTGCTGCAGGAGTTCGGCGCCCGCCGGGTGGTCGACACCCCGATCACCGAGCACGGCTTCGCCGGCATCGGCGTCGGCGCCGCCTTCACGGGCCTGCGCCCCATCGTCGAGTTCATGACCTTCAACTTCGCCATGCAGGCGATCGACCACATCATCAACTCGGCGGCCAAGACCCTCTACATGTCCGGCGGCCAGCTCGGCTGCCCGATCGTGTTCCGCGGTCCCAACGGCGCGGCCGCCCGCGTCGGTGCCCAGCACAGCCACGACTACTCGGCCTGGTACTCCAACGTGCCCGGCCTGAAGGTCATCGCGCCCTACACCGCATCGGATGCCAAGGGCCTGCTCAAGGCGGCCATCCGCGACCCCAACCCGATCATCTTCCTCGAGAACGAGATCCTCTACGGCCAAACCTTCCCGGTGCCGAAGCTCGACGACTTCGTGCTGCCCATCGGCAAGGCACGAATCCACCGCCCCGGCACCGACGTGACCATCGTGTCGTTCTCCATCGGCATGACCTACGCCCTGAAGGCAGCGCAGGCGCTGGCGGAGGAGGGCATCGAGGCCGAGGTGATCGATCTCCGGACTTTGCGCCCGATGGACACCGACACGGTGGTGGAATCGGTGAAGAAGACCGGCCGTTGCGTCACCGTGGAGGAAGGCTTCCCGCAATCGGGCATCGGCGCCGAGATCTCGGCCCGCCTGATGGTCGATGCCTTCGACTACCTCGACGCCCCCGTCCTGCGCGTCACCGGCAAGGACGTGCCGATGCCCTACGCCGCCAATCTCGAGAAGCTGGCGCTTCCCAACGTCGCCGAGGTGATCGAGGCCGTGAAGGCGGTCTGCTACCGCTGAGGGCCGCGCGCGTTCACCTCCCACTCTCCCCGGCCCGGGGAGAGATCGGAGACGAGATGATGACCGACAAATTCGAAGAACTGTCCGCCCCACCGGATGCCATCGAGAACGGTGGCATCAAGGTCCTTCGCGCCAGCGTCGTCGACGGGGCCGTGAGCATCGCCCTGCGGCGCTCCTTCGACGACGCGGCCACCTGGGGCCGCCTCCTCGCCGACCTCGCCCGCCAGGCGGCGCGGGTCTACGCGTTGGAGACCGAGATGCCGGAGGAAGACGCCTTCGCGCGCATCCGTGCCGGCTTCGAACGTGCCGGCTTCGAAGCCGAGAGCCTCGACCCCGACGCGCCGATTCTGAACTGACCGCCGCTCCCCCGATATCGCCCGCTGACGATCAGGATTTTTCCCCATGCCGATCAACGTCCTGATGCCCGCCCTGTCGCCCACGATGGAGAAGGGCAACCTCGCCAAGTGGCTGAAGAAGGAAGGGGACGCGGTGAAATCCGGCGACGTGCTCGCCGAGATCGAGACCGACAAGGCGACCATGGAGGTCGAGGCCATCGACGAGGGCGTGCTCGCCAAGATCCTGGTGGCCGAGGGCACCGCCGACGTGCCGGTGAACGACCTCATCGCCATCATCGCGGCGGACGGCGAGGACCCGACCAGCGTCCAGGCCCCCGGCGGTGATGCGGCGCCGAAGACGGAAGCGCCTCAGGCCGAGGCCAAGCCCGCGGCACCCGCCGAGAATGCCACGCCCGGCGGCGGAACGATGTCCTACGCCCGCGTCAACGAGGCTCCCGACGGTGCGACGCCCGCGGGAGGCACGCGTGCGAGCGCGAGCACCGGCGCCGCGCCCTCGGCCGAGGGCGGACGCGTCTTCGCCTCGCCGCTGGCCCGCCGCATCGCCAAGCAGGAGGGCGTCGAGCTCGCGGCGGTGATGGGCTCCGGTCCCCGCGGCCGGGTGATCGAGCGCGATGTCCGCGCGGCGCTGGCAGACGGCACCGGCAAGGCTGCCTCAGCCCCCGCGGCGAAGCCCGCCGAGGCCCCGCAGGCGGCGCCCGCCCAGGCCGCACCGACCTCCGCCAAGGCAGCGGCACCCGCCGGCCTCACCGCGGACCAAGTGCGCGGCTTCTACCCGAAGGGCACCTTCGAGGAGGTGCCCCTCGACGGCATGCGCAAGACCATCGCCAAGCGCCTGACCGAGGCGATGCAGGTGGCACCGCACTTCTACCTCACGGTGGATTGCGAACTCGACGCGCTGATGGCCCTACGCGAGCAGCTCAACAAGAGCGCGGGCACAACCAAGGACGGCAAGCCGCTGTTCAAGCTCTCGGTGAACGACTTCGTCATCAAGGCGATGGGCCTCGCCCTGATGCGGGTGCCGACGGCCAATGCCGTCTGGGCCGAGGATCGGATCCTGCGCTTCGACAACGCCGAGGTCGGCGTGGCGGTGGCCATCGACGGTGGCCTGTACACGCCCGTGATCCGCCGGGCCGACCAGAAGACGCTCTCCACCATCTCCAACGAGATGAAAGACTTCGCCGCGCGGGCGCGGGCCAAGAAGTTGAAGCCCGAGGAATACCAGGGCGGCGTCACGTCGGTCTCGAACCTCGGCATGTTCGGCATCAAGCACTTCACGGCGGTGATCAACCCGCCCCAATCCTCGATCCTCGCCGTGGGCGCCGGCGAGAAGCGCATCGTGGTGCGCGACGGCGCTCCGGCCGTCGCCCAGGTGATGACAACCACCCTGTCCTGCGACCACCGCGTCCTCGACGGGGCGCTGGGCGCCGAGCTGATCTCGGCCTTCAAAGCGCTGATCGAGAACCCCATGGGGATGCTGGTCTGACCGGAGCGCGTTGACCCGTCCCCGAGCCCGGCAAGTCCCCACACCCGGCCCCTCCCCAGATCCGGGAGGGCAGCAGGAGCCCTCACATGGCCGACACCTATGACATCCTCATCATCGGCGCCGGCCCCGGGGGCTATGTGGCGGCGATCCGGGCGGCGCAGCTCGGCTTCAAGACCGCCGTGGTCGACCGCGAACATCTCGGTGGCATCTGCCTGAACTGGGGCTGCATCCCCACCAAGGCGCTGCTGCGCTCGGCCGAGATCTACCACTACATGCAGCACGCCGCCGATTACGGCCTGTCGGCCGAGAAGGTCGGCTTCGACACGGCCGCCATCGTCAAGCGCTCGCGCGGGGTCTCGACTCGGCTGAACGGCGGCGTCGGCATGCTGCTGAAGAAGAACAAGGTCGACGTGATCTGGGGCGAGGCGACCATCACGGCGGCCGCCAAGGGCAACCGGCCGGGCGAGGTGACCGTGACGGAAACCGCCCGCGCGCCGGCCCCGAAGGGCGCCCTGGCGGCGGGATCCTACACCGCCAAGCACATCATCGTCGCCACGGGCGCGCGGCCCCGCGCGATCCCGGGCATCGAGCCCGACAAGAAGCAGATCTGGACCTACTACGAGGCCATGGTGCCGGAGACGATGCCCAAAAGCCTTCTCGTCATGGGCTCGGGCGCCATCGGCATCGAGTTCGCCTCGTTCTACCGCACCATGGGCGCCGAGGTCACGGTGATCGAGCTCCTGCCGCAGATCCTGCCCGTGGAGGATGCCGAGATCGCCGGCCTCGCCCGCAAGCGCTTCGAGAAGCAGGGCATCAAGATCCTCACCGGCGCCAAGGTGACGAAGGTGGAGAAATCGACCGACGCCGTCACGGCGACGATCGAGACGGGGGACGGCAAGACCCAGCAGCTGACGGCGGAGAAGCTGATCTCCGCGGTGGGCGTCGTCGGCAACATCGAGGGTATCGGCCTCGACAAGCTCGGCGTCGCCATTGAACGCGGCATCGTGGTCACCGACGGCCTCGGCCGCACCAACGTGCCTGGCGTCTACGCCATCGGGGACGTCGCCGGGCCGCCCATGCTCGCCCACAAGGCCGAGCACGAGGGCGTGCTCTGCGTGGAGACGATCAAGGGCCTGCACACCCACGCCATGGACAAGGCCAAGATCCCCGGCTGCACCTACTGCCAGCCGCAGATCGCCTCAGTGGGCCTCACCGAGGCCAAGGCCAAGGAACTGGGCTTTGCCGTGAAGGTCGGCCGCTTCCCCTTCGCAGGCAATGGCAAGGCCATCGCCCTCGGCGAGCCGGACGGCCTCGTGAAGACCGTGTTCGACGCCAAGACGGGCCAGCTCCTCGGCGCCCACATGGTCGGCGCCGAAGTCACCGAGCTGATCCAGGGCTACGTCGTCGCCATGAACCTGGAGACCACCGAGGAAGACCTGATGCACACGGTCTTCCCGCACCCGACGCTCAGCGAGATGATGCACGAGAGCGTGCTGGATGCGTATGGGAAGGTGATCCACACCTGATCCGGCGCCGCAGCCCGGGCGGCAAGGCGGCGATGTCGCTGACAGCCGAACGCCCGGCTTGAAAGCCGCTTGCCGGACTGGCACCTGAGCGCCCGTCGACGGGAACGGTTGGCGTGGCGCGGGGAGGAAGACCTACGATGGACGGACACGTGTACGGCGCCCTGGGGCAGCCCGGCGTCGGGTTGCTCATGGCGATCGTCATCGGGGCGCTGGCGGGATGGCTCGCCGAGCGGTTCACCGCGGCGAATATGGGTCTCATCGCCAATATCGTGATGGGCATTCTCGGGGGCCTGCTGGGCAACTACCTCGCCCACAAGTTCCACATTCCGATCTTCGGGTTCTGGCGCAACCTGATCTCGGCGACGCTCGGCGCCATCCTCATCATCACGATCTACCGGGCGGTGGCCGGCCGCCGGTATTGAGCCGGCGGCGCTGCTGACGAACGACGGCCCCTGTCGCGCCGTTCCGCCGCGGCGGGTTTGCGGTCGGAGGCGTCACACCTTAAGTCCGGGACACGCGCCGGCGTCTCGCGGGCGAATCCCGTGGATTGTCATGGCCGTCGTCCTCGACCTCCTTCGCAACGATCAGCGCCCGCGCCACCCCGAGAAGGCGCACCGGCCCGATAAGCCGATCCAGCGCAAGCCGGACTGGATCCGCGTGAAGGCACCCGGTTCCAAGGGCTGGGAGGACACCCGCAAGATCGTCCACGAGCACGGCCTCGTCACGGTCTGCGAGGAAGCCGGCTGCCCGAACATCGGTGAGTGCTGGGAGAAGAAGCACGCCACCTTCATGATCATGGGCGACACCTGCACGCGGGCCTGCGCCTTCTGCAACGTGCGCACCGGCCTGCCGGAGGGCCTCGACGCGGGCGAACCCGACAAGGTTGCGGATTCCGTCGCCAAGCTCGGCCTCCACCACGTGGTCATCACCTCGGTCGACCGCGACGATCTCGCAGACGGCGGCGCCGAGCACTTCGCCCGCACCATCCGGGCGATCCGCGCGCGCAGCCCCGCCACCACCATCGAGGTGCTGACCCCGGACTTCCTGCGGAAAGCCGGGGCCCTCGAGGTCGTGGTCGCGGCCCGGCCCGACGTATTCAACCACAACATGGAAACCGTGCCGGGCAACTACCTCACAGTCCGCCCCGGCGCGCGCTACTTCCACTCGGTGCGCCTGCTGCAGCGGGTGAAGGAGCTCGACCCGACCATCTTCACCAAATCCGGCATCATGGTCGGCCTCGGCGAGGAGCGGAACGAAGTGGTCCAGCTCATGGACGACCTGCGCTCGGCCGATGTCGACTTCCTCACCATCGGCCAGTACCTCCAGCCCACCAAGAAGCACCACGAGGTGGTGCGCTTCGTGCCGCCGGACGAATTCAAGGGTCTGGAGACCACCGCCTACACCAAGGGCTTCCTCCTCGTCTCGGCGACGCCCCTGACCCGCTCCTCCCATCACGCCGGAGAGGATTTCGCAAAGCTGAAGGCGGCCCGTCTCGCCCGCATCGCCAACGCCTAGAGTCTCGATGCCCTCATTCCGGATCAACCGCGCGGTGCGGCACTCACCGCGTCAGATGTACGACCTCGTGGCCGACGTGGAGCGCTACCCGGACTTCCTGCCCCTCTGCGAATCCCTGCGAGTCCTCCGGCGTCAGCCGGGAGCGGACGGCACGGAGGTGCTCGTGGCCGAGATGGGGGTCGGCTACAAGGCGATCCGTGAGCGCTTCACCACGCGCGTCACCCTGGATCCCGAGAACCGGCGCATCGTCGCCGAGTACATCGACGGCCCGTTCCGCCACCTCGAGAACCGCTGGGTCTTCAAGGAGGCCGAGGGCGGTGGCTGCACGGTCGACTTCTTCATCACTTACGAGTTCAAGAGCCGGACGCTCGGGATGCTCATGGGCACGATGTTCGACCGCGCCTTCCGCAAGTTCACCGACGCCTTCGAGGCACGGGCGAACCGGGTCTACGGCGCGGCCTGATCCCGCCGAGATCCACGATCACGCCGCCACCACACCACCGGCCTGACGCTCGAACAAGGCACGATAGCGTCCCTCCGGGCGAACCCGCAGATCGTCGTGGGTGCCGTCCTCGACGATGCGACCGCCGTCGAAGACAAGGATGCGGTCGAGAGACCGCACGGTGGAGAGCCGGTGCGCGATCACGATGGCCGTGCGCCCGCGCATCAGCCGCTCCATCGCCTCCTGGATCAGCGCCTCCGATTCCGAGTCGAGGCTGGACGTGGCCTCGTCGAGGATGAGGATCGGCGCGTCGGCCAGGAAGGCGCGGGCCAGCGCCACGCGCTGGCGTTCGCCGCCCGAGAGCTTGACGCCGCGCTCGCCCACCAGGGTGGCGTAGCCCTGGGGCAAGCGGGCGATGAAGTCGTGCGCATTGGCGAGGCGCGCCGCGCGGGCGATCTCATCCGCGGAGGCCCCCGGTCGCGCATAGGCGATGTTCTCCGCCAGGGACCGGTGGAACAGGACCGGCTCCTGCGGCACGATGGCGATGTGCGCGCGCAGGGACGCCTGCGTCACACCGGCAACGTCCTGCCCGTCGATGCAGACGCGGCCGCCGGTGACATCGTAGAGGCGCTGCACCAGCTTGACGAAGGTCGTCTTCCCGGAGCCCGAGCGGCCGACGAGGCCGACCCGCTGCCCGGCGGGGATCTGCAGGGAGAGGTCGCGGTAGAGCGGCGTCGCGTGTCCCGCATAGTGGAAGGTGACGCGGTCGAAGCGCAGGTCGCCGCGCTGTGCGACCAGCGCCGCGGCATCTGGCCGGTCCGCCACGCCGTAGGGTTCGACCTCGAGGGCGACGAGTTCCTCCATCTCGTTCACGCCCCGCTGCACCCGATTGATGTGACCGCCGATGTCCCGCAGGTAGCCGTGCACCACGAAGTAGGTGGTCAGCACGTAGGCCACGTCGCCGGGGGTTGCCGCCCCCGTCCACCACAGCCACAGGGCCGTGCCGACGATCGCCGTGCGCAGCAGGAGCAGCAGCGCGAACTGCGCCGTGATGCTCCAGGTGATCCGCATCCAGGTGCGGTGCGTCCGTCGGTTCCACTTGCCGAGGAGCCGCGCGAGACGCGCATCCTCGCGGGCCTCGGCACCGAAGGCTTTCACCACCGCGTTGGCCCCGACGGCATCGCTCAGGGCGCCGCCGAGCCGGGAATCCCACACGTTCGAGAGCTGCGCCGCCGGCGCGATGATCCGCGTGGCCAGGGTCACGACGATACCGAGATAAACCAGTGAGCCGAGGCCGATCACCAGCCCCATCACGGGCCATTGCAGGCCGAGGAGCAGCATGGTGCCGACGAGCACCACGAAAGCCGGCAGCAGTTCCAGCAACAGCGTGTCGTTCAGCCCCTCGAGGGCCCACATCCCCCGAGAGACTTTGCGCACGGTGGAGCCCGAGAAGCTGTTGGCGTGCCAGTCGGTGGAAAGGCGCTGGACCCGGTGGAAACCCGCCTGCGCCACGGCCTGCATGGTCGAGAGGGTCAGCGGCACCACCAGCGACCAGGCCACGTGGCGTAGCCCCAGGGTGACGAGCCCCAGGGCACCCATCGCCGCGAAAGCGACGAGGGCATCCCAGCGGGCCGCCGCGCGGTCGACGGCCGAGAGCGCATCGACCAGCCGGCCGGCGAACAGGGGCAGGAACACGTCGGCCAGAGTCGAGCCGACGATCGCCGCGACGACGCCGCCGAGGAGGGGGAGTCGGCTGCGCCATTGGCGGACGAGGAACGCGAGGACGGCCCGATAGGCCTCCGCGCCTTTGAGGCGGTCGAGGATCATGGACGCGATCACGGCGCGGGACGTGCGCCGACTCCGTGGACGGCACGGGCGCCGCAGCGACCGGCCTGAGAAGGAAGAGGACGAGACGGGGACGCGATGGCGCGCTCAGGCGCGCGGCGACGTCAGACCGGCAGGCGCACGCGGCGCGGGCGGGCCGGGGCGGCGAACGATACCGATATCATGCAGCCTCCCCATGGGTTCGCGGTCGAACGCGGCGCGAATGCCCCGCGAGCCGTACCCTCTCAGGCGAGCGTGTCGGTTTCAAGACGTCGGTGCGAGGACCGATTCGAGGAGGCCCATCGCATCGCCCACCGCCTGACGGCGGATCTCGGTGCGGCCGAGATCGCCGTAGCGCCGCTCCAGGTGACGGACAGCGCCACCCGCGGCAGCGAGGCCGAAATGCACGAGGCCGACCGGTTTGTCGGCGCTGCCGCCACCGGGTCCGGCGATGCCGGTGATCGCGACGGCGACGCTGGTGCGGGCCTGCGCGAGGGCGCCCTCGGCCATGGCCCGGGCCACCGGCAAACTCACTGCGCCGTGGGCGGCGATGAGGTCGGCCGGTACGCCGATGCTCTCCGACTTCGCCGCGTTCGAGTAGGTGACGAAGCCGCGCTCCACCACGGCCGAGGAGCCAGGGATCGCGGTGAGCAGCCCGGCGACGAGGCCGCCGGTGCAGGATTCGGCCGTGGCGACCGTCAGCCCCGCCGCTGCGTAGGCGGCGACGAGCGCCTCCGCCCGGGCCAGCAGGGCGGGATCGTCGATCACGAGCGGCGCTCGGCCGTCTCGTCGGCGGCGTCGAGTTCGGCCGTCACCTCGGGCAGCCGCACGGTGGCGGCGGCCTGCGCGGCGAGGCCCTCGGCGCGACCGACGAAGCCGAGCTTCTCGGTGGTGGTCGCCTTGATCGAGACGGAACTCAGCGGCACGCCCGCGATCTCGGCGATGCGGGCGCGGATGGCGTCGCGATGGGCGCCGATGCGGGGGGCCTCAGCCAGGACGGTGATATCCAGGTGGTCGATCTTTCCGCCGCGCTCCCGCACCAGGTCCACCGCATGGGCGAGGAAGCGGTCGGACGCGGCGCCGCGCCACTGCTCGTCGCTCGGCGGGAAGTGGGTGCCGATGTCGCCGTCGGCGATCGCGCCCAGGAGCGCATCGGTGAGGGCGTGGAGGGCGACGTCGCCGTCCGAGTGCGCGAGGACGCCACGGTCGGCGGGGATCTTCACGCCGCCGAGCCAGACATGGTCGCCGTCCGTGAAGGCGTGGACATCGAAGCCGGTGCCGAGGCGGGTGACGTAGGTGGTCATGGGATGAGCCTCGCTCTGGGCGGTTGGGTGTTGGCCGGAGAAGCCGCGATCGGCCTCGATCAGGTCGGCCGGCTGGGTGATCTTGCGATTGCGCGGGTCGCCCTCGAAGACGACGACGGCCAGGCCGGCCCACTCGGCGAGGGCTCCGTCGTCGGTAAAGGCGTGCAGGTCGGCCTCGGCCGCGCGGCGATGGGCGTCGCGCAAGGGCCCGTAGGCGAAGGATTGGGGCGTCTGCACGGCGCGCAGGCCCTCGCGCTGCGGCGTCTCGCGGACCCGACCCGTGCCGTCGCCGAGGTCCTCCACCACCTTGATCGTGTCGGTCACCGCAATGCCCGGAACGGCGGCGCGGTGGTCACGCCCCGCCTTGAGGGCGCGTTCGATCAGGGCCACGTCCACGTGCGGACGGGCGGCGTCGTGAACGAGAACGAGGTCCGGTGCGTCGGCGCCGTCCAGGGCCTCGAGTCCGGCACGGACCGATTGCTGGCGGGTCGCGCCGCCGGGCACGGGCTCAGCAAGCTTGCCCCGGGTGGCGGCGTCAAGGTCGTCGAGGCAGGCCCGATAGAAGTCGGCGGCGTCCGGCGCGATCACGGGCTGGATGCGGGCGATGCCCGGATGGGCCGCGAGGGCCGCCAATGTCCGGGTCAACACGGCCTGACCGCCGACGCGGCGGTACTGCTTCGGGGTGTCGCCCCCGATGCGGATGCCGCGACCGGCGGCGACGACCACCGCTGCCGCATTCCACGCGGTGCCGGACATGCGTATGCTCCCGCGCTTCGGGGGTGTGAGATTCCGCGCACCCGCCAGTCACCGCGCGTCCGCGATGCGAAGGCCTCGGCGACCCACCGATGGGCGGTTTGTCGTTTAAGCGCGGGAGAAGCTGAAATCAAATCCGTCAAATCGCTTGCGCCCCGGGCGGTTTTGTCTATTTGTTGAGCACAATGTGCGCTGATGATTATTTGAGCTTTCTCCTTCGGACGGAGACCGATGGCGGCCCCGCAGCTCGGGGTGGCACGAGGCCTGTACCGGTTCTTCTGGCGCCGCTGTCCGGCGTCACCGATCTGCATGTGCGACGCATCGCGCGACGCCTGGGGGCGAGCGCGGTCGTCTCCGAGATGGTGGCCGCCGCCGAACTCGCCCGCGGCGACCAGGAAGCTCAGCTGCGCGCCGAGGGCAGCGGCGTCGATCCGCACATCGTTCAGCTCGCCGGCTGTGCGCCGGAGCCGATGGCGGAAGCCGCGCGCATCGCCGAGGCGAACGGGGCGGACGTGATCGACATCAACATGGGGTGTCCGGCCAAGGTCGTGACCGGCGTCGCCTCGGGCTCGGCGCTGATGCGCGACATCGAGGGGGCGACCCGCATCCTCGCCGCGGTGCGAGGAGCCGTGCAGATCCCCGTCACGGTGAAGATGCGCCTCGGCTGGGACCACGCCAATCTCAACGCCCCGGACCTGGCGCGCCGGGCCGAAGGACTCGGGCTGAACGCCGTGACGGTGCATGGCCGGACCCGGCAGCAATTTTACAAGGACCAAGCCGATTGGGGCGCGATCCGCGCCGTCGTCGAGGCGGTGGCGATCCCCGTCATCGCGAACGGCGACATCGCCACCCTGGCCCAGGCGCAAACCTGCCTCGCGCGCTCCGGCGCCGCCGGCCTGATGGTCGGGCGGGCGGCGGTGGGTCGGCCCTGGCTCGTCGGCGCCCTCGCGGCCGGTCTCGCGGGCCGAGCCGTCCCCGTGCTGTCGGGAGCCGAGAAGGCCGCCCTGGCGGTGGAACATTACCAGGGGCTCCTCGCCCTCTACGGCCTGTGCATGGGCGTGCGCCACGCCCGCAAGCACTTGGCAGCCTATGCGGAGGCCGGCGGCGGCCTCTCGGCCGAGGACCGGATGCGTCTCCTCACCACCACGGACCCGGCAATCGCCGCCGCGCTCCTGGCCCAAGCCTTCGGCGAAAACATCGGCGAGGACATGGGCGAGGACATCGGCGAGGCGCTGCCGCACGCCATCGGGGAGGCCGCATGAGCTCGGACAAGCCGATATCGGGCCGTAGCAGCGCACCGCGACCCGACGCCATTCCGACCAACGAGGCGGTGATCAACGCCCTGCCGCTGCCGGTCCTGACGGTTGGGGCGGACGACCACATCCTCCACGTCAACCATGCTGGCGAGACCTTCTTCGACCATTCCGCCCGACTGATGCAGCGGCGGCGTCTCTCGGACATCATCCCCTTCGCCTCGCCGATCATCGCCCTGGTGGCGGAGGTGCGGCGCCGCCGCGCGAGCGTCAGCGAGTACGGAGTGGAGCTGGTGCAGCCGCGCTCGGGCCTGGAGCGCAGCGTCGACGTCTTCGCGACGCCGCTGGGCGACGACGAGGAGGCCGTGGTCCTGATGCTCCAGGAACGCACCATCGCCGACAAGATGAACCGCCAGCTGACGCACCGGGGCGCCGCCCGCTCCATGGTGGCGCTGGGCGCCATGCTGGCCCACGAGATCAAGAACCCCCTCGCGGGCATCCGCGGCGCGGCCCAGCTTCTCGAGCAGTCAGGCAATGAGGACGACCGTCTCCTGACCCGGCTGATCTGCGATGAATCCGACCGGATCGTGCGCATCGTCGAGCGCATGGAGCTGTTCGGCGACGAGCGCCCGGTGGAGCGCGGCTCGGTCAACGTGCACGGTGTGCTCGACCAGGTGAAGCGCTCGGCGCAGTCGGGGTTCGCCCGCCACATCCGCTTCGTCGAGACCTACGATCCATCCCTGCCACCCGTGCTGGGCAACCGCGATCAGCTCGTGCAGGTGATCCTGAACCTCGTGAAGAACGCCTCCGAGGCCATCGGTGCCGACGCGGTCGACGGGGAAATCACGCTGTCGACGGCCTTCCGCACCGGCCTGCGCCTGCAGGTCCCCGGCTCGCGTGAGCGCGTCAGCCTGCCGATCGAGGTGGCGGTACGGGACAACGGCCCCGGCGTCTCGGCAGACCTGCTGCCCGACCTGTTCGATCCCTTCGTCACCACGAAGGCGCAGGGCTCCGGCCTCGGACTTGCATTGGTCGCCAAGATCATCGGCGACCATGGTGGAATCGTCGAGTGCGATCCGGTCCCCCGCCGAACCACCTTCCGCCTTCTTCTCCCCATGTCGAGCGCCCGCGACGGGCGCGAATCGTCCGCGGAACTGTAGAGTCGCGTCATGCCCAACGGACACATCATCGTCGCAGATGACGACGCCGCCATCCGCACCGTCCTCAACCAGGCGCTGTCGCGGGCTGGGTACGAGGTCCGCTCGACCGGCAACTGCGCCACCCTCTGGCGCTGGGTCGCCGAGGGCGCGGGGGACCTCGTCATCACCGACGTGGTGATGCCCGACGAGAACGTCTTCGACCTGCTGCCGCGCATCAAGCGCGTGCGGCCGGAGCTGCCGATCATCGTCATGAGTGCGCAGAACACCTTCATGACGGCGATCCGCGCTTCCGAGCGCGGGGCCTACGAGTACCTGCCCAAGCCCTTCGACCTGAAGGAGCTGATCGCCATCGTTGGGCGCGCCCTGTCCCGCCCACGCGGCACCGCGCCCACCGGGACGGACCCGGGCAACGAGGACATCCCCCTGGTCGGACGCTCGCCGGCCATGCAGGAGATCTACCGGGCCCTGGCCCGGCTGATGCCGACCGATCTCACCGTGATGATCACCGGCGAGTCCGGCACCGGCAAGGAGCTGGTGGCCCGGGCCCTGCACGATTACGGCCGGCGCCGGACCGGCCCGTTCGTGCCCGTGAACATGGCCGCCATCCCGCGCGACCTCATCGAATCCGAGTTGTTCGGCCACGAGAAGGGGGCGTTTACAGGGGCACTGTCGCGCTCGGCCGGCCGGTTCGAGCAGGCCGAGGGCGGTACGCTGTTCCTCGACGAGATCGGCGACATGCCGATGGAGGCGCAGACCCGCCTCCTGCGCGTGCTGCAGCAGGGCGAGTACACCACCGTCGGCGGCCGGGTTCCGATCAAGACCAATGTCCGCATCATCGCGGCGACGAACAAGGACCTGCGGGTCTCGATCCAGCAGGGTATCTTCCGCGAGGACCTGTTCTTCCGCCTGAACGTGGTACCCCTGCGCCTGCCCGCCCTGCGCGAGCGCTCCGAGGACGTGCCTGACCTCATCCGCCACTTCTTCATCCTGGTGGAGCGCGAGGGCCTGAGCCGCAAGCAGCTCGACGGCGAAGCGATGGAGCGATTGAAGCGCTATCGCTGGCCCGGCAATGTCCGCGAGTTGGAGAACCTCGTCCGGCGGCTTGCCGCGCTCTACCCGCAGGAGACGATCACCGGACCGGTCATCGAGGCCGAACTCGACACCCTGCCGTTGGCGCAGAACCAGCCGTCCGGCGCTACCGGCGCCCGCAAGGCGGGGGGCGAGGCCGAGACCCTGTCGGGGGCGGTGGAGCGCCACCTCGCTGAGTATTTCGGTGGGTATCGCGATACGCTGCCTCCGCCGGGCCTGTATCACCGGATCCTGCGCGAGATCGAAGGGCCACTGATCGGCGCGGCCCTCGCCGCCACGCGCGGCAACCAGATCCGGGCGGCGGAGCTGCTGGGCGTGAACCGCAACACCCTGCGCAAGAAGGTCCGCGACCTCGACCTGCAGGTCTTCCGCAACGCGCGGTGACCGTCGCGGGCGACGCCGAGGCGTGCGTGTCAGGGCTGTTCCACTTCAGCGAAGATCCGGCGATCCGGGTCTTCGTCCCGCGGCCCGTCCGGGTCGCCATCGATCGCGGCCCGGACCGCGCCTGGCTGAACGACCCCCTGGTCTGGGCGATCGATGCCGTTCACAGTCGGCTCTACCTCTTCCCGCGCGACTGCCCCCGGATCGTGATCTGGCCGACTGGTGAGACCTCGCCGAAGGACCGGCGGACCTGGTTCGGTGATGTCACGGGCCGGGCCGTCGCCTATGTGGAGGAGGCCTGGATGGACCGGATCCGATCGGGAACGCTCCACCGCTATGGCATGCCGCCGGAGACCTTCGAGGCCATCGGCGAGCCGGGAGCCTGGGTCTCGCGCTATTCCGTCGTTCCCTCAGGCCGCGACACGCTCAAGGATCTGCCCGGCGCGATGGCCGCGGAGGGTCTGGAACTCCGCGCCCTGCCGCGCCTCACCCCCCTCGCACCGGTCTGGCGATCGACGCTCCAGGCCAGCGGTCTGCGCCTGCGCAATGCGCGGGACTGGGTGACGCCGGCCGGCGGCCCACCGAGGCCGTACGCGGTCTCGGATACCAAACCGGCGCCGCAACGGCAGCGCCGGCTCTGACGGGCTCAGACCTGCGTCTCGCGCAGCATCTCCGGCCGTACCGTCAGGAGGATGACCAGCCCTCCGGCCGCCATCGCCGCGGCGATCAGCCAGAAACCGAGGGTCAGGCTGCCCGTGCTGGTCTTGATCCAGCCGAGGACGAAGGGGCTGACGAAGCCGCCGGTCAGGCCCAGGCTGTTGATCAAGGCGATCCCCCCGGCGGCGGCCGACCCTTTGATGTAACCGGTGGGGATCGACCAGAACAACGGCATCGTGGTGATGATGCCGAGCGCCGCCAGGGTGATGAAGACGAAGGACAGCACCACGCTTCCGCTCGAATAGATCAAGCCGATCAGCGCCAGGGCCGAACCGAAAGCTGTCAGCGCCAGGTGCCAGCGCCGCTCCAGGGTCCGGTCCGAGTGGGCCCCAATGACCACCATGCCGACAGCGGTTATCCCGTAAGGGATCGCGGCCAGGAGGCCGATCTGGAGCGGGTTCGCGTAGCCCATTTCCTTGATCATCGTCGGCAGCCAGAAGGTGATCAGGTAGGTGCCGGCGATGAAGCAGAAATAGGCGAAGGACAGGACGTAGATCCGGGGATCCCGGAAGGCGGCGAAGAAGGCGTGCAGACCGTGCGGCTCCGCATCGGAGCCGTTCCGCTCCAGGGCGAGGTTCTGGCGGATCAGGGCCTTCTCATCGGAGGAGAGCCACTTCGCCGTGTCGGGTTTGTCGTCGAGGTAAAGGAAGATCACCAGCCCGAGGAGGGTGGTGGGCAGGCCCTCGAGGACGAACATCCACTGCCAGCCCTTCAGACCCCAGATCCCCGCCATGTCGTTCATGATCCAACCGGAGATCGGGCCGCCGAGGGCGCCGGCGACGGCGATACCGCTCATGAAGATGGCGATGATGCGCGCCCGGTACGCGCCGGGATACCAGTAGGTGAAATACAGGATGATCCCCGGGAAGAAGCCGGCCTCGAAGACGCCAGGAGAAAGCGCAGGCCATAGAAGGCCCAGGGCGCGTGGACGAAGGCCATGAGGGCGGAGACCATGCCCCAGATGACCATGATCCGGGTGATCGTCCTCCGGGCTCCGATCTTTTCGAGAAGCAGATTGCTCGGCACTTCGAACGCGAAGTAGCCGAGGAAGAAGATCCCGGCTCCGAGCCCGTAAACCGCGTCGCTGAACCCGAGATCGCTTTTCATCTGGAGCTGGGCGAAGCCGACGTTGATCCGGTCCAGATATGCCAGGACGTAGCAGACGAACAGGATGGGAACCAGTCGCCAGGTAATTTTGGCATAGACGTCCGCCGGTTTCGATGAGATCCGGTCACTCACCTCATGATCGGTATCGAGAGCTGTTGCATGCATGACTTTTCCTCCAACGATTTTTCATTTTTGATTCTTGTATGAATGCTGATTTTTACGGTCTGACCGTAAGCTTTCCCGCGGCCGATACACTGATCGACTCCGGCCGGCGTGCACCTGGGCGCAGGCATGCTGTCCCATGACGCAAGGCGGATCGCGGGGCGGACGGCCGCGCAGCCGTCACGCCCGGTCTGTGCAGGCCGACCCATCGTCGATCCGCTCGCATCGGGCCGTCACCGCCTTCGCAGGCGGCCGGTCCCAGCTGGATGTCCCGGCGACCCTTGAGGCCTCGAAGGCGTGAGCGAGCCCTTCGGCGCCCGTGCGCCGACCGTTGCGAAGGATCCAAGTGGTTCGTGGGATCGATGGCGGCGGCGCGGCCGAACCGTCAGCGCAGGAAGCGATCGGCGTAACTCGCGCCGAGGCCAATCCGCTCGTAGTGCTGACGAACGTTCTCGAGCTTGGTGAAGACGTCCTCGTAGCCCAGGGGTTTGCCGTAGGGATCCACGTAGACGTAGCCGCCGGTGACATGGAAGAGTGTCGCCATCTCGGTCACGTCCTCGGGCACCACCAGCGTGTGGGTCTCCCCCGGCGGCTCGAAGGCGTAGTCCCCGGCGGTCGCCACCCAGTCATGCTCGAGGTAGTGCCACTTCCCGCGCAGCGTCAGGGCATGCACCGGCCCGTTGTGGCGGTGGCGGGACAGGATGCCGGATGAGCGGACGCGCAGGATATTGACGTAGTAGCCCTGGCTCACGCTGAGGACGAGCGGCTTGAACGCGACATCGTCGGACTGGGGGATCCAGTGACGCTCGTCGGTGTCAAGATCGAGGGCCCCTCCGATGAAGATGTCGTCCATCATGCCGGTGGGTTGGGGCAGCTGGAAGGCGATCTTGCTGGTATCCAGCCGGGGCTTTTCCATCATGGCGACCTGCGGCCGGACCTGATCGAGAACGGTCATCCTGAACTCCGGATTGCTTGGCTTCGGTCCGGAGATAATGTGCCGAATACTGGCCTCGGATCTATGCAGCTGGATTCAGAGTTCCTATGACCACGGTTCACAGATGAGGCGGACCGCAACGTGGAGTTCAAGGATCTGGCGACCTTCGTGAGGGTCGCCGAGGAGGGCGATTTTTCGGCGGCGGCACGTAGCCTGGGCCTGACGCCCTCGGGGGTCAGCAAGACGATCGCGCGCCTCGAAGATGGCCTTGGCCGGCGCCTGCTGCAGCGCTCCTCGCGCGCGATGCGCTTGACGCCGGAGGGCGAGAACTTCCTGGAGGCGGCTCGCCGGGTTCTCGGCGCGGTGGAGGAGGCAAAAGCCATCGGCTCCGCGATCCCGGCCGGCACGCTGCGGATCCGGTGCGTGCCGACCTTTGCGCGCTACCAACTCGCCCCAATCATCCCGGCGTTCCGTCGCCTCTACCCGCGCCTGCGCATCGCGTTCGTTCTCAGCAACGAGCGAACCGCATCCCTGGACGATCAGGCGGATGTGGCGATCGCGAGTGGCGACCTTCCGAATTCGAGCCTGATTGCCCGGCGCATCGCCAGCAGCCGCTGGGTCATCTGCGCGTCTCCCGCGTATCTCGCCGAGCGGGGTTCCCCGGCATCGCCGGCGGATCTCGAACGTCACGAGTGCCTCAACTTTTCGATGCAGACGAAATGGAATTCGTGGTCGTCGGTCGTTGGCACACCCAACGCCGAGGGCGGCATCGTGGCCAATCAGGGCGACATGCTGCTGGCCCTGGCGCGAGCGGGAGCCGGGATCGTACGCCTCGCCGAGTTCCATATCAGCGAAGACCTGCGGTCCGGACGCCTCGTTCAGCTCTTCCCGGACGAGCAGGATCAGACCGAGGAGCCGATCTACGTCCTTTACCAGGAGCGGCGGAACCTCAGCCCGCGGATCCGGGCGTTCGTCGATTTCGTGGAACGCGCCTTCGCGGACACGCCGTGGCGGTACGGGTCCCGTCCGGCCTGAGCGGCCCGCGGGACGGCCATCCTGGGGGGTCGCGGGCGGCACCGGGGCATCGCCCGCTGCCAGCATGTCCAGGCAGGTCGTACTGGCGCGAGGCTGTCCGAGGGCCGAACTCCCAACCCCGGATTGGTGCCGCTTCAAAGCGAAACGCGGACGGGTTGCCCCGTCCGCGTCGCCGGCGCACGAGCGCTGCGTCGCTCGTCAGGCCATGGCCGGCTTGGTCATGAGGACTGGTTCGGTGCTTCCGTCGAGCCAGCGCCGACGCATCGGCTTCAGCACGAAGTAGGCGAGGATCGCGGTCAGCACGTCGAGGGTGATGATGATCGCGAAGACCGGCAGCCAGGAGCCCTGCGCGGCGTAGATCCAGGCCGCGATCGGACCGCCGAACAGCGAACCGATACCCTGGGCCATGTAGAGGAAGCCGTAGTTCGTCGTCGCGTGCTTGGTCCCGAACGTGTCCGTGAGGATCGAGGGGAACAGCGAGAAGATCTCGCCCCAGGCGAAGAACACCACGCCGGAGAGGAGGGCGAAGGCGTAGGCGTTCTCGCGGAAGACGAGGAGCAGCGCGATCGCCGCCGCCTCCGCCGCGAAGGCGATGCCCATCGTGTTCTCGCGTCCGATCTTGTCGGAGACCCAGCCGAAGAACGGACGGGTCAGGCCATTGGTGATGCGATCGAACGTGAGGGCGAAGGGCAGGGCGACGAAGCCGAAGATGATCGCGTCGGCGACACCGAAGTCACGGGCGAAGGAGGCGAAGTTGGCCACCACCATCAGGCCGCCCGTCGACATCATCGTCATCATGACGAACATCAGCCAGAACAGCGGCGTCCGCAGCATCACCTTCGGGGGCGTGTCGTGCACGCAGGTCGAGAGGTTGACGGCCGGTACCGGCAGCACCTCGCCGGCCCGGGGCGCGCGCAGGCCAAGGGCCGCCAGGGCGCCGATCACCCCGAGCACGATGCCGAACACCGTGAGCGTATGGCGGTAGCCGTCGGCCGCGAGCATGTCGCTGATCGGGAAGGTGCTCAGCATGGCGCCCATGCCGTAGCCGGCGGCAACCACGCCGACGGCGAAGCCGCGCCGGTCGGGAAACCACTTCACCATCAGGCCGACGATGCCGACATAGACGATGCCGGTACCGAGGCCGCAGAACAGCCCGTAGGTCGCATAGACGCCCAGCAGGGTGTCCACCCGAGCAGCCAGAACCCAGCCGAGGCCGGAAAGGGCAGCGCCCAGCGCGATCATCAGCTTGGGGCTGAACCGGTCGATCAGGTAGCCCTGGACCGGCGAGAAGAAGGTCTGCAGCACGATCAGGATCGTGAAGGTCCACTGGATCTGCGGCAGCGTCGAGCCGGTCGTCGCGATCAGCGGTTTGGTGAAGAGCGTCCAGACGTATTGCGGACTGGAGATCGCCATCATGGCGATCAGCCCGAGGCCGAGTTGCAGCCAACGTTGGCGGGAGAGGGTCGTATCCATTATTCGCTCCTTGCGGCGGAACGGCCGTCGCAAGGATGGTGCCAAGTCGTTGTTCCGCCTGTCCTAATCGCGCAACTCTGCCGCGAAGATCAGGCCAAGTTACAGCCCCTCCGAACCACCGTCGGATCGCGGATCATGGACTGCCGCAATGGCGCCGTTGCTTGGGTGGCGGATGAGCATACCCGCATGACCGAGGGAGTCGATGTAGGCGCCGCCGAGTTCCTCGATCTCGTGACCGAGCTTGCGCAGTTCGGCGATGCAGGCGGGATCGAAGCGGTCCTCGACCTTCACGGTGAGGGATTCGGCACCCCAGGTTCGGCCGTAGAGCAGGCGCGGGGCATCGACGGCCGCCGCCGGGTCCATGCCGTAATCGGCGTAGCGCGCGAAGATCTGCGACTGGAACTGCGGCTGCCCGTCGCCGCCCATGCTGCCGTAGGACATCACACGGCCGTCGTCGAAGCAAGCCAGTGCCGGAATCAGCGTGTGGAACGGCCGGCGGCCGGGCTCCAGTGGGTTCACCGCCTTGGCGTCGAGAGAGAACGAAGTCCCGCGGTTCTGCCAGTGAATACCGGTCTTCGGCAGCACGATGCCGGAGCCGTATTCCCAGTAGATCGACTGGATGTAGGACACCGCGAGGCCGTCGCGATCGATGGCACCCATCCAGACGGTGTCGCCCTCGCCGGGGTTGCGTAAGGGAACGCTCGCGGCCCGACGCATGTCGATCTGTGCCGCCTCGCGGTCCAGGCGCTCCGGCGTCAGGAAGCTGGCGGGATCGACCGCCAGCCGATCGTAGTCGGTCACGATCCGGTCGCGGATCGCGAAGGCGCGCTTCGTCGCTTCGATCAACCCATGGTAGTGCGCGGTGGTCTCGGGCCGGTTGATCCTGAGGCGGTCGAAGATGCCGAGGATCAGCAGTGCCGCGATGCCCTGGGTGGGCGGCGGGAAGTTGTAGAGCGTGGCATCCCGCCGGCGGATCGAGAGCGGCGCGCGCTCGCGGGGCGCATAGGCTTCGAGGTCGGCCCGAGTGACGGGCGTTCCCAGGCGGTCGAGGTCGGCGGCGATCTCGCGCCCGAGATCGCCCGTGTAGAAGTCGTCGAGGCCCGCATGGGCCAGTTGCTCCAGGGTACCGGCGAGCGCCGGCAGCTTGCGGAGGGCGCCGGCCGCGAAGGGCCTGCCGCCGTCGAGGAAGGTCTCTGCGAAGTGCGGCTGGTCATGGAGCGTATCGAGCTCCTTCGGAACGTAGCGCGCCTCCGAGGGCGAGACCGCGACGCCGTCGCGGGCATGGCGGATCGCATCGGCGAGCAGGGTCGAGAGGGGCAGACGGCCACCCAGCGCCTTCGACAGCTCGAGGGCGAGGCGCCAGCCGCCGATGGCGCCCGCGACGGTGAGCGCCGCATCCGGGCCCCGCGATGGGAGGACCTCGTAGCCCTTCTCCCGATAGCGCTGGATCGTGGCGTTCCGTCCTGCCGGGCCGCAGGCCTCGATGCCGCGTACCCGCCCGCCGCGCTCGCGCACCAGCCAGAAGCCGTCGCCGCCGATGCCGTTCATGTGCGGGTAGACCACCGCGATGGCCGCCGCCATGGCCGTCATTGCCTCGATCGCGTTGCCCCCCTGCGCCAGGACGTGCTGCCCGGCCTGGGCGGCGAGGCGGTGGGGCGCCGCGACGGCGGCCGAGGCGAAGACGGGGGTGTTGGACATGTTGATCTCTGCGTGAGGATGGGCGGAAGGATAATGTATTTTCTCGTCGCGTCGATCGATCCCGGACCGCTGGGGCACCGGAACGAGCGGCCAAAACGATGTCGGCAGGTCCCCACCGCACTCGGCATGCGACGTGGTTCCGACGCAGGCCCGTGACCGATTCGTATTAATTTCGCCACACTGTTGTGGCGACGCATCAGCGATGCCGTGGCTCCGCTCGTCCGACACCTCCAAGGCCTCCCAGGAGGGTTCACGCTCCGCCGATGAGTCGGAGACCGCTGGGGCCGGCCCAGCGCCCGTGAGGGTGCCGATGGTGCGTCCGCCGCCCCGAGGCCCGGGCCTCGTCGGTGCGCTGGTGGTCATCACGGCGCTGGTCTCGGCCATCACCACGTTCCTGATCCTGGCCGGCGTGATCCGGGTGATGAAGACGCCCACGGTCGGCCTGACGCTGCTCGGCATCAATGTCTTCCTGGTGCTGGCCCTCGTCGTGATCATCGTCTGGGAGGCGCGGGTTTTCCTCCACGCCCGCCGCACCAACGCGGCGGTGGCGCGCCTGCACACCCGTATCGTCGGCCTGTTCAGCCTCATCGCCATCCTGCCCACGCTGCTGCTGGCGGTGGTGGCGGCGATGACCATCAATCTGGCCCTCTCACTCGGCTTCACCGACCGGGTCCGGGACGTGGTGCTCAAATCGGTGGAGGTCGCCGACGCCTACCAGGAGAACCAGTGCCAGAGCCTCGCCCGCGAGATCCGCATCCTCACGGACGACCTCACGCGGGCGCGGCCCAACTTCGACATCAACCGGATCTGGTTCGAGAGCTTCCTCACCACCCGCGCCACCGCCCTCGGCCTGCCCGTGGCCGAGATCATGCGCGGCCCCAACGAGGTGGTGGCGCGGGCCAAGATCGACGCCCTGAAGGAGCGCCGCCTGCCCTCGGCGGCCGCCTTCGAGGACGCGGCGAAATCGACCGATCCGATCTGCCTGGTGCCGAGCGAGGGCCGCATCTTCGCCGCTCTCCTGCGCATGCCCGCCTATGACGGCGCCGTGCTGCTGGTGCAGCGGGAGGTCAGCCAGTTGGCGGTGGAGTTCCCGGGTGTGTCGCGGGCGGCCGCCGCCGAGTACCTGACCTACGACTCGCTGAAGCGCTCGATCCAGATCAGCTTCGCCTCGGTCTTCGTGCTGATCGCCCTGATCGCCCTGCTCTCTGCGGTGTGGTTCGGGCTCAACTTCGCCAACCGCTTCGTCGCGCCGATCCGGCGCCTGATCAATGCCGCCGACCAGGTTGCCTCGGGCAACTTCTACGCCCAGGTCCCGGCCCGAAAGAGCGACGGCGACCTTGCGCACCTGTCGGAGAGCTTCAACAAGATGACGCAGGAGTTGCGCCGCCAGCATGACGGGCTGACGGCGGCCAGCGACCTCATCGACCGGCGCCGTCGGTTCACCGAGGCCGTGCTGGCCGGTGTCTCGCCCGGCGTCCTCGGCGTCGACGCGGCGGGGCACGTCACCATCGCCAATCCGTCGGTGGAGCGGACCCTCGGACTCGCGGCCGACGAGATCGTCGGCAAACCCCTCACCCAGGTGGTGCCCGAGTTACAGGCCTTGTTCCCGGAAGGCGGCGAGGCGCGCCTGCGCACGATGCAGCAGCAGATCCAGCTCACGCGGGATGGCCGCGAGCGCACCGTGACCGTTCGGGTGACGAGCGAGCAGGCCCAGGGCGGCGCCCGCGGCTTCGTGGTCACTCTCGACGACATCACCGACCTCGTCTCGGCCCAGCGCACCTCGGCCTGGGCGGATGTGGCCCGGCGCATCGCGCACGAGATCAAGAACCCGCTGACGCCGATCCAGCTCTCGGCCGAGCGCATCCGGCGCAAGTACGGCAAGGTCATCACCACCGACAAGGAGGTGTTCGATCAGTGTACGGCGACGATCGTGCGCCAGGTCGACGAGATCAAGCGCATGGTCGACGAGTTCTCATCCTTCGCGCGGATGCCCAAGCCCGCCATCGCGCAGAACGACCTCAGCGAGATCACCCGCCAGAACCTGTTCATGATGCGGGTGGCGCATCCCGACATGGACTTCTCGTTCGGCGAGGACGGCGATCAGCGAATCCTGGCGGCGTTCGACATCCGCCTCCTGTCCCAGGCGATCACCAACATCCTGAAGAACGCCGTCGAGGCGGTGCAGGCGGTCCCGGAGGCCGAGCTTGGCAAGGGGAAGGTCGACGTGCGCCTCGTCCTCGAAGAGGGATTCGTGATTATCGAAGTCACGGATAACGGCAAGGGATTTCCCACCGAGGGGCGCCAGCGGCTGCTGGAGCCCTATATGACCACGCGCGAGGGTGGCACCGGCCTGGGGCTGGCCATCGTCAGCAAAGTCCTCGAAGAGCATGGCGGCGGGATCGAATTGAACGACAATCCGGAAGGTCGGGGAGGGCGCGTGCGTCTGCGCGTCCCGCGCGACACCAGCGTCGCCCCCGTCCGAGACTCAGCCAACCACACGCCGCCGGAGGGCAAACCCTCTGCGCAGGACGAGAAGGGCGCCGCGCGGACGGCCCCCCCAATCGCGGAGATCCATTCATGAGCGCCGACATCCTGATCGTCGACGACGAAGCCGACATCCGCGACCTCGTGGCCGGCATCCTCGACGACGAGGGCCATCGCACCCGCACGGCCGGCGGCTCGGACGAAGCCCTGGCGGCCATCGAGTCGCGCCGGCCCCACCTCGTCTTCCTCGACATCTGGCTTCAGGGCTCGCGCCTCGACGGCCTGCAGGTGCTCGACCAGATCAAGGCCGGACACCCGGACCTTCCGGTGGTGATGATCTCGGGACACGGCAACATCGAGACGGCCGTCGCGGCGATCAAGGCCGGCGCCTACGACTTCATCGAGAAGCCGTTCAAGGCCGATCGCCTGATCCTCGTGGCCGAGCGTGCCCTCGAAGCGTCGCGCCTCAAGCGCGAGGTCCGCGACCTCAAGGCCCGGTCGGGCCAGGCGAGCCGGCTCGTCGGCGCCTCGGTGGTGGTCAACCAGCTGCGCCAGACCGTGGAGCGGGTGGCGCCGACCAATGCCCGCGTCATGATTCTCGGGGCACCGGGCTCGGGCAAGGAGCTCTCGGCGCGCACCCTGCACGCCATGTCGGCCCGGGCGAACGGGCCCTTCGTGGTCATCAATGCCGCCACCATCACGCCGGACACGATGGAGGCCGAGCTGTTCGGCGTCGAGGCCGGCGAAGGCCGGGCGCGCCGGGTCGGTGCCCTCGAGGAGGCTCATGGCGGCTCGCTCTACATCGATGAAGTCGCCGACATGCCGCGCGAGACGCAGAACCGCATCCTGCGGGTCCTCGTCGATCAGAACTTCCAGCGGGTCGGCGGGACCACGCGGGTGCACGTGGATGTCCGCATCATCTCGTCCTCGTCGCGCGATCTCGCGGAGGAAATCGCCGCGGGCCGCTTCCGGGAGGACCTGTTCCACCGTCTCTCGGTGGTTCCGATCCGGGTGCCGTCCCTGTCCGAGCGGCGGGAGGACGTGCCCGAGCTGATCACCTTCTTCATGGAGCAGATCTCGGGCGCCACCGGACTGCCGCGCCGGCGCATCGCCGAGGACGCCATGGCGGTCCTCCAGTCCCACGACTGGCCCGGCAACGTCCGCCAGCTGCGCAACAACGTCGAGCGCCTGATGATCCTGACCCACACGGATCCGGATCAGGACGTGACCTCCGAGATGCTCCCGACCGAGATCGGCGCCCTGGTGCCGACCACGCCGAACGGCTCGGGCGGCGAGAAGCTGATGAGCCTGGCGCTCCGCGAGGCCCGCGAGATCTTCGAGCGCGAGTACCTGATTGCGCAGATCGCCCGGTTCTCCGGCAACATCTCCCGCACGGCGGAGTTCATCGGCATGGAGCGCTCGGCGCTCCACCGAAAACTCAAGTCGCTCGGTATCGGCCCCTGAGAACACGGCGGCGATGCACTTGCATCGCGGCCGCGATGCACGTGTAATGTTCCCGTCCCGGTGCCCTACGGCGCAGTGCGCCGGGGCATGCGAGACCAACGGACGAGAACCCGTCATCACGGCGGGCGGCGATGCGAACCAAGGATAAGAAAAAATGGCGGGCGAGCGCGCTCAGAACCTCCAGGACACGTTCCTGAACCATGTTCGCAAGAACAAGATTCCGCTCACGATCTTCCTCGTCAATGGCGTCAAGCTCCAGGGCGTCGTGACGTGGTTCGACAATTTCTGCGTGCTTCTGCGGCGGGATGGCCATTCGCAGCTCGTCTACAAGCATGCGATCTCGACGATCATGCCAGGGCACCCGGTCCAGCTGTTCGAACCCGACGAGACTGCGCCGGAAAAGGCCTGAGCACCCGGAAAACTGCGTCGGACCGGCGGGAAAGGTTTGCCGCGCCCTTGTCTAGGGCCGGCAAGCGCCCATTGTCCTGGGGACACGCAGGACAGGGTTGAACAAAGAACTTCATGACTGAACCGATGACGCCCGGCGAAGCCCGGCTCCAAGCGATGGCCGCCCCCGAGGGTGACATCGCGGCGGCAACCCACACCCTCGTCGTCGGACCCTATCTCGGCCGCGCTGCCGCTGCGGCCAGAGGCAACACCAACGGCAGCCCCGAGGCCTTGCGGTCCACCGAGGCGCGGCTCGACGAGGCTGCCGGCCTCGCGGCCGCCATCGAGCTCGACGTGGTCGAGGCCATCGTCGCGCCGGTGCAGCGGATCCGCCCGTCCACCTATCTCGGCAAGGGACGCGTCGAGGAGCTGGCCGGTGTGATTCGCGCCCGCGAGATCGGTCTCGTGGTGATGGACTGTGCCCTGTCTCCGGTGCAGCAGCGCAACCTCGAGAAGGCCTTCGGCTGCAAGGTCATCGACCGCACCGGCCTCATCCTGGAAATCTTCGGACGCCGCGCCTCGACCCGCGAGGGCACGCTGCAGGTCGAGCACGCGCATCTCGCCTACCAGAAGAGCCGTCTTGTCCGGTCCTGGACCCACCTGGAGCGTCAGCGCGGCGGCTTCGGCTTCCTCGGCGGTCCCGGCGAGACGCAGATCGAGGCCGACCGGCGCATGATCCAGGAGCGGATGACGAAGATCGAGCGCGAGCTCGACAGCGTCACCCGCACCCGCGGCCTGCACCGACAGAGCCGGGCGCGGGTGCCGTACCCGATCGTCGCCCTCGTAGGCTACACCAATGCCGGCAAGTCGACGCTGTTCAACACCCTCACCAAGGCCCAGGTGATGGCGCAGGACATGCTGTTCGCCACCCTGGATCCGACGGCGCGGGCGACGAAGCTGCCGCACGGCGAGACCGTCATCCTCTCCGACACGGTAGGCTTCATCTCGGAGCTGCCGACCTCCCTGATCGCCGCCTTCCGGGCGACCCTGGAGGACGTGATCCACGCCGATATCCTGCTCCATGTCCGCGACGTGTCTCACGTTGACAGTGCCGCCCAGGCCGAGGATGTGGGTTCGGTGCTGCGTGAGCTCGGGATCGAGACCTCGGCCTCGCGCATCATCGAGGTCTGGAACAAGGCCGATCTCCTCGATGCGGATGAGCGCACGCGCCTCCTCAACCTCAGCGGGCAGGGGCGCAGCGATCGGGACAGCGATGCTCCGGTGCTGGTCTCGGCCGTGACGGGTGAGGGACTCGGAGTCCTGACGGCACGGATCGAGGCGCGGATCGCGCGCCAGCGCTCGACCTTCGCGGTGATCCTGCCGCCGGAGGACGGCGCCGCGCTGCACTGGCTCTATGAAAACGCCGAGGTGCTCGACAGGCGTGAGGAGGAGGGGGGCACGATGCACCTTGCCATTCGCATCGCCCCGGAGAAGGAGCCACGCTTCCTGAACCGATTCGAGGGCGCGCGCCGCCTCAACCGGGTGAGCTGACGACCGCGACGATCGCTTGGCCCGAAACGCGTGACGCCCGCGATCCTGCAGGATCGCGGGCGTTTCCGTAAGCCGAGCGAAGGGCCCGATACGATCAGGGCTGGAGCACGCCGTTGATGACGTGGATGACGCCGTTCGACTGCATCACGTTGGCCGTGGTGACCGTGGCGGTGCTGCCCTTGGCATCGGTCACGTAGACCTTCTTGCCCTTGGTCTGAACGGTCAGCGGCTCGCCCTCGACCGTCTTCAGCTGCGCTTCGCCGCCGCCGTCCTTGGCGAGCTTCATCAGGTCCTTGGCCGTGTAGGTGCCGGGGACCACGTGGTAGGTCAGGATCTTGGTGAGGGTCGCCTTGTTCTCGGGCTTCACCAGGGTCTCGACCGTACCGGCCGGCAGCTTGGCGAAGGCGGCGTTGGTGGGTGCGAACACCGTGAACGGGCCGGGGCTGGCGAGGGTGTCGACGAGGCCGGCGGCCTTCACGGCGGCGACGAGGGTGGTGTGATCCTTCGAGTTCACCGCGTTCTCGACGATGTTCTTCGAGGCGTACATCGGCGCACCGCCGACCATCGGGTTCTTGGCGAAGGCCGCGACCGGGAAGGCGGCGCCGACGGAGAAGGCGAGGACGACGGCGGCGATCTTGGAAGCCACCGGGCGACGGGCGTGACGAGTGATCATGGAGCGCATCCTTAGGAACGATTGCCCCTTCGTGGGGGTCATCGTCCGTTACGGAGGATGTTCGGGAAAAGTTTCAGCGGCAGGCGGATTGCGTGTGGGGGCGAACGCGGCGGCTCTCGCCCGCGAGGCACCGAACCGGATCCACCCCCGGAACGCGCGGGCGGCCAAACATGCGAAAGCCCGCCCGACACGTGGTCGGACGGGCTTTGCTTGATCCCATCTGCGGCGGGACAAGGCCCCGCCGCCGAATGTCAGATCAGTACTTGCGGATGATCGGCGCGGGAGCAGCGGCGACCGGGGTCGGCGAGTACAGCGGCACGATCAGGCGGCCCGAGATCTCGGTGCTGTCGAAGCTGGTGGTCGCGACGGTGCGGGCGACGTAGACCTGCGCGGTGACGGGCCCGAAGTCGTAGCCGACGAGGCCGCCCATCAGGAACCGGCCACGATCGTTGAAGGCGGCGTTGATAGTACCAGCACGACCCAGGCCGGTGTTGAGGTTAACCGTGCCGTAGGCAATGGCGCCGATCTCGAACTTGCCGAACTTCTTGGTCGCGGTCAGGTCGAGGTTGAGCGAGTCCGACAGGGTGTAGACCTGACCGAAGTTCCGGCCACCACCGAACGACGACGGCGAATCGTAGAAGTTTCCGGTCAGATTAGCCGTGATGTTATAGCCGTCGGCCGTGTAGCTAGCAGCGATGCCGGCGCGGTAGGTGTTCGACGAGAGCTGGGGCAGCACGGCGCCGCCGCCGAGGACACCGTTGTTCTGCACCAGAACGCCGCGGTCGCCGTTCAGCTCGTTCAGGTAGACACCGCCGAGCAAGCTGACGCCGAAGCCGCCGCCCAGATCGAAGGCCCAGATGCCGCCGACGAAGGTACCGACGTTGATCGACAGATCACGCACGCCGGTGGGGCCGCCGCTCTTACCGAAGACGAACACGGTCGGGGGAGCGACGAGGAGCTCGACGCGGCCGCCGAAGGGGACGAACGGGGTCGACCAGACCAGCACCGGAACGTTGATGCCCACATCGACAGCCGACGGCCGGTCGCGATTTTGATAGACGAACGTGTTCAGCGCGTAGATGCCCTCGGGCAGCGGGGCGCCGGTGGCCAGGCCGACCTGCTCGCCCGGAACCGTCGTGGTCTGCGCGTAGGATGCGGTGGCGGTCATGCCGACCGTGAGCGCGAGCGCTCCGGCAACGAGCCAGTTCTTCGACATTTTTACTCTTCCTTCCCAAGGATTTCAGGCGTCCGCCACGCAGCCGTCCGAACCATTCTGCCGATGCGCCGCTTGTTCGCAGCTTGTTTGCAGTTGGTTCGGCGGCCCCCCTTGCGGCCCGTTCTCAAGTCTCAACGTCGAGAACTATTCTACAGGACGCCGCGGAAGGACAGCGGAATGCTTGGAAACGGGGCAGTTCGGATCCGACCGTTGCGCAAAAGTCGCATTTTTGGTGCAGTGCAGCGGAAGGATTTGTTAACCTTTTGAGCAGGTTGGCGGGCGTCTTTGCGCCCCGACCACGCAGCAGAACGGCAAAATACCGCTGAACACTCAAGCTGTTATGGTTACGGTTCCGCTCTGGGACGATCCGGCAAGCGCCCTCGGACCATTGCGCAGTCCGGCGCTCTCGACCGGGCCGGATCGGGCTCCCGGTCGGCATGTTGATGCGCCGCGCCACACGCTCGGAGCGCACCACCCGGCGAATCGCCGGGTATCGCAACCCCGCGAGGCGCTATTCGGCTGCGGCGCGGCCCTTGGCAGGCGCCGAAGCCGGCCGTCGCGCGAGGACGTCGCGCAGGAATCGGCCGGTATGGCTCGCGCGTGACTTGGCGATCTGCTCCGGGGTTCCTTCGGCCACGACGACACCACCGCCGTCGCCGCCTTCGGGACCCATATCGATCACCCAGTCGGCGGTCTTGATGACTTCGAGGTTGTGCTCGATCACCACCACGGTGTTGCCCTGGTCGACGAGCTCGTGGAGCACCTCCATGAGCTTGGCGACGTCGTGGAAGTGAAGGCCAGTGGTCGGCTCGTCGAGGATGTAGAGCGTGCGACCGGTGGCACGCTTCGAAAGTTCTTTCGAGAGCTTCACCCGCTGCGCCTCGCCACCCGACAGGGTGGTCGCCTGCTGCCCGACCTTGACGTAGCCGAGGCCGACCCGGGCCAGGGTCTCCATCTTCTCCCGAATGGTGGGCACCGCCTTGAACAGGTCGGCGGCCTCCTCGACGGTCATGTCGAGGACGTCGGCGATGGAGTGCTCGCGGTACTTCACCTCCAGGGTCTCGCGGTCGTAGCGACGCCCCTTGCAAACGTCGCAAGTGACGTAGACGTCCGGCAGGAAGTGCATCTCGATCTTGATGACGCCGTCGCCCGAGCAGGCCTCGCAGCGACCGCCCTTCACGTTGAACGAGAACCGGCCCGCCTGATAGCCACGGGCCTTGGCCTCGGGAAGCCCGGCGAACCAGTCGCGGATCGGCGTGAAGGCACCGGTATAGGTCGCGGGGTTGGAGCGCGGGGTTCGTCCGATCGGCGACTGGTCGATGTCGATGACCTTGTCGAGATGCTCCAGCCCGTCGAGCCGCTCGAAGGGCGCCGGGTGCTCCAGGGCGCCGTTCAGGGATTTCGCCACCGCCTTGTAGAGCGTGTCGATGATCAGGGTCGACTTGCCACCGCCGGAGACGCCCGAGATGCAGGTGAAAGTCCCGAGCGGGATATCCACCGACACGTTCTTGAGGTTGTTGCCTCGGGCACCGACGAGGCTGAGCTTGCCCTTGCGGCCCTTGCGGCGGGCGGTCGGGACCCGAACGCTCATCTCGCCGGTGAGGTACTTGGCAGTGAGCGAGGCCGGGTTCTTCAGCACCTCTTCCGGGGTGCCCTGGGCAATGATCTGCCCGCCATGAATGCCCGCACCGGGGCCGACGTCGACGACGTAGTCAGCCTGCAGGATCGCGTCCTCGTCGTGCTCGACCACGATCACCGAGTTCCCGAGGTCGCGCAGGCGCTTCAGCGTACCGAGCAGGCGCTCGTTGTCGCGCTGGTGCAGGCCGATGGACGGCTCGTCGAGGACGTAGAGCACGCCCGTCAGCCCGGAACCGATCTGCGAGGCGAGGCGGATGCGCTGGCTCTCGCCGCCCGAGAGTGAGCCGGAGCCGCGCGCCAGCGTCAGGTACTCGAGCCCCACATCGATCAGGAAGGTCAGCCGGTCGCGGATCTCCTTGAGGATCCGGTAGGCGATCTCGTTCTGCTTGTCGGTGAGCTTGCCCGGAAGCGCCGAGAACCACGCATGGGCGTCCCGGACCGAGAGGGCGGTAATCTCGCCCACATCCTCCATCGCGACCTTGACCGAGAGCGCTTCGAGCTTCAGGCGCTTGCCGCCACAGCTGGCGCAGGGCGTCTCGCTCATGAAGCGGGCAATCTCCTCGCGGGAGCTGTCGCTCTCCGTCTCCTTGTAGCGCCGCTCCAAGTTCGGGATGACGCCCTCGAAGGGCTTGTTCACCTCGTAAGCGCGCATTCCATCGTCGTAGGCGAAGCGGACCGCGTCCGGGCCGGTTCCGTACAGGACGACGTCCCGGGCCTTCGCGGGCAGGTCGGACCACGCAACGGTCGTCTTGAAGCCGTAGTGGCGGGCGAGGGCGTCGAGAGTCTGGCCATAATACGGGGAGGTCGACTTCGCCCAGGGACCGACGGCCCCGCGCTTCAGGCTGAGCTTGGCATCCGAGATCACGAGTTCGGGGTCGATCCGCATCTCGTGGCTAATGCCACCGCAGGTCGGACAGGCGCCGAAGGGATTGTTGAACGAGAAGAGCCGCGGCTCGATCTCCGCGATGGTGAAACCGGAGACGGGGCAGGCGAAGCGCGACGAGAAGGTGATGGCCTCGCGCGGCGCCTCGCCCTCGGGCGTATCGGCGAACTCGATCAGGGCGATGCCGTCGGCGAGCTCCAGGGCGGTCTCGAAGGAATCCGCCAGCCGCGCCGCGATGTCCGCCCGCACTACGATCCGGTCCACCACCACGTCGATGTCGTGCTTCAGCTTCTTGTCGAGCTTCGGCACGTCGTCGATGGCATAGTACTCGCCGTCGATCCGCAGGCGCTGGAAGCCCTTCTTCTGGAACTCGGCGATCTCCTTGCGGTACTCGCCCTTCCGGCCGCGGATCACAGGGGCCAGGAGGTAGAGCCGGCTCTTCTCCGGCAGGGCGAGTACACGGTCCACCATCTGGCTGACCGTCTGGCTCTCGATCGGCAGTCCGGTCGCGGGCGAGTAGGGTATGCCCACCCGCGCCCAGAGCAGGCGCATGTAGTCGTAGATCTCGGTGACGGTGCCCACCGTCGAGCGCGGGTTCTTCGAGGTGGTCTTCTGCTCGATCGAAATCGCCGGCGAGAGCCCGTCGATCTGGTCGACGTCGGGCTTCGACATCATCTCGAGGAACTGGCGCGCGTAGGCCGAGAGGGATTCGACGTAGCGGCGCTGGCCCTCGGCGTAGATGGTGTCGAAGGCGAGCGACGATTTGCCGGAGCCGGACAGACCCGTGAAGACCACGAGGCGATCGCGGGGAATCGTCAGGTCGATGTTCTTCAGGTTGTGCTCGCGCGCACCGCGCACCGAGATGACCCGGGCATCGCGTGCGCCATCGAACAACGCCTCGATCTTGGCTTCGACCCGCTCGGCCTCGGCTTGCGATTTCTTGGCAGCGGCTTTGGCTTTGGCCATGGAGTCTCTTCGGAACGTCTTCAGCGCGGAACGCGGCAGGACTCGACCAGAGCCCCCCGCGGCATGTCGGGCGCGCCATCGCATCGGGCAAGGCACGCGCCACGCATATCCGCTCCTCAGCTAGAACAAAAAGCGTACGCGGACAATATCGTGGGCGCTCGGCCGAGGTTTCAGAACCTGGGGCCTCGCCGATTGATCTGGCGGGAACTGACGCTGATGGGTGGAAGCGATGGCGCTACGCGGATCCTGCCTCGCGATTGGGCATGTGCCTGCCGCTCCCTCCAATGCGGAACGCAGCGTTGTCGTGCACCAATCATGCGTCCCGGCACGGGGAGCCGCGACGGAAGCAGCAGCGCGGAACAACTGGACGTTCCAGGAAAACTCCTCGCCTATCCAGCTTAAAAATGACAGACAATGATTAAAAATTGATCATAGGCTAATTTTGAAACACAACCTTTACCGGCTGCTCTCACAGTGCTGCAACGTTTCGAAGCAGGTTTCATGTGATGTCCGCCGGTCTCTTCTCATCGCTGCGCTTTCGGATTCTCTTAGTTGCGCTCGCTCCGTGCCTTGCATTTGCGATGGTTGTTGGACTTGCCATTACTGAGCGGATGGGCGCTCGGACCCGGATGGTCCATGTGCAGGAGCTTGTCGGCATGGCGGGCCAGATCAGTGCCCTGGTGCACGAAGCCCAGCGCGAGCGCGGGGCATCGAGCCTGTATCTGGCCGCCAAGGGGAACAAGTTCCGGTCCGAGCTGGATGCGCAGCGTGCGCGGACCGATGTGGCCCGGGCGGCCCTGGACGCGGGCCGGACCGGCCTCGACCTCGCCGCCTTCGGGGCCGGCGTCGCTCGTCGGAATGCGACCCTGACCGAGCAATTGGCGTCGATCGACCCCCACCGCACGGCCGTCGACGGGCTCGGTCGTACGCCGGCCCAGAACATGGCGCTGTATTCGGGCTTGATCGCCAACGCGCTCGACCTCGTGCGCGAGGTCTCCCAAGTCGCGGCCAGCGCGGATCTCGCCGCCCGCATCAATTCCTACTCGTCGTTCCTCGCGCTCAAGGAGTTGGCGGGCCAGGAGCGGGCGGCGGCCTCGGCGATCTTCGGTGCCGGTCAGATCGATCTCGCCGGCCACGAGCGTCTGGCCGGTCTCAGCGCGGGCCAGAGCACCTACGAATCCCTGTTCCGGCTCGGGGCCGTACCGGAGCAAGCCGCCCTTCTCGATGCCGCCAAGGCGGCGCCCGCGGCCCGGGAGGTCGATCGTCTGCGCCGCCTCGTCCTCGACACGCCCCCGGGCACTCCGCTCGCCTTCACCGATGCGCCCGCCTGGTTCGGCCTCGCCACCCAACGCATCGATACCCTGAAGACGATCGAGGACCGGCTCACCGCGGATCTCGGCGCCGCGGCCGGTGCCGCCCGGGCCGACGCCGAACAGAGCGTCATGGTCTGGATGGCCGTCGGCCTCGCGACCTTGGGCCTCTCCTGCGGCCTGGCCTTCGCCTTCGGCACCGCCATCGCCCGTCCGCTCACCCGCATCGCCGCCTCCCTCACGGCCATCGGCCGGGGCGAGGAGTCCGGGCCGATTCCGCAGCACGGCGCCCGCGAGGTCCGCGCCATCGCGGCGGCGGCCGTCGACTTCCAGGCCAGCGTCGCCGAGCGCCGGCGCATCGCCGCGGAGGCCGACCATCTCACCGCCAATGCCGCGGCTGCCCGCCGTGCCGAGATGGTGGCGTTGGCCGATCGCTTCGAGGCGCAAGCCAGCGGGATCGTCGAGGCGGTCTCGGCCGCCGCGAGCCAGCTCGAGACGGCGGCCTATGCCCTGACCCAGGCCGCGAGCGACACCTCATCCCTGAGCGGGTCCGTCGCCGCCGCCTCAGCAGAAACCGCGGCCACGGCCGACACCGTCGCGGCGGCGACGGAGGAGCTGAGCGCCTCGGTGCGGGAGATCGGCAACCGCGTCGAAGCCTCGACCGCGGTCGCCAGCGAAGCGGAGCGCGACGCGGCGCGGATGGCGGGGGATGTCCATCGTCTCGCCCAGGCAGCGAACAGCATCGGCGAGATCGTCGGCCTGATCACCAGCATCGCGGCACAGACCAACCTTCTGGCCCTGAACGCCACCATCGAGGCGGCCCGGGCCGGCGAGGCGGGGCGCGGCTTCGCGGTCGTCGCCGCGGAGGTGAAGAGCCTGGCAACCCAGACGGCTCGGGCAACCGAGGAAATCGCCGCGAAGGTCGGCGAGATCGCCCAATCGACCGACGCGTCCGTCACGGCCATCGGCGGCATCACCGATGTCATCCAGCGCCTGAGCCGGATCTCGGGGGACATCTCGGCGGCCGTGGACCAACAGGAAGCCGCGACGCAGGAGATCGCTCGGAATACCGTGCTGACGTCCGAGGGCACCCGGGCGGTATCCGGCCACATCGTCGGTGTCCGTGACGCGGCGGAATCCGCCCGGAGCGGATCGGCCCAGGTGCTCAATGCCGCGAGCGATCTCGCCCGTCAGGCGACGGCCCTGCGCCGGGAAGTCGACGGCTTCCTGGTGACGGTCCGGGCCGCCTGATCTGCCCTACGGAGTGGTCTTCCAAGGATTGATGATGCGCATCGCCGTCTGCTCCGGTTTCACGGACGAGTCGACGCTGGCGGGCATCACCTTACGCGCCTGCACCATGACCTTGCGGGCCTGATCGGCGGGGAGGGCGCCGATGGGGAGCATCATCGCGGTAAGCTGGTTGCGGGTTCGCCGATCGACGAAGTCGGAGCGGCCGATGCTCTCGAAATCGCGGGCGGTGTGCTGGTCGTCACGCCGCCCGGTGAAGACTTTCGGACCGTCCTTCATCACCACGATGTCGCCCGGTCGCAGGGTCTCGTCCTTCATGAAGGCGGCCGCGGGCCCGGCCTTCATATCGAGGGGCGTCTGGCGATCGGTGACCTTGATCTGCAGGGGCTCGGACTTCGGAAGCGCAGCGTAGCGGATCTTCGGACGCTGACGCGTGGCCTTCCGGATCGAGCGCCGGGCCTGCTGGTAGTCGAAGCCGGGATCGGCCGTCGGCGTGGGTGCCACTTGCTGCGCCGGCCGTGCGGGCGCAAAGAGCAGGTCGAACAGGTTCCCATCGGCGCTCTGGGCGCTCGCCGGCACCGTGAGCATCATCAGTCCGAAAACGGGGGCGGCCACAGCGCGCGAGGCTGCGGAGAGCGGAATCGTCGGCATCGATGTCTCCGAGTGGGGCGCCCGACTGCGCGTCGAGATGACCCCTTAACAAAAGCACAACCTGAACAGTTCCAAGGTTTTCAAAAGATGGTGAGGGCTGCGCCAAGACTTCGCGAGCATGCTTTCGGAGCCGCGAAGAGAATAAAATCCGCTGCGGACCGCGTCCTCGGACCGACCGCCTGATGGTCGCCAGCGAACATCTGATTCCACGGCCGCATCAGCGATCGGCACGCGATGCGATGCTGGCTGCCCGCGCGGCAGGCCGGACGGGATTTCTGCTCGGCGACACGACCGGCCTCGGCAAGACCCTGTCGGTCTGGAGTGCGGTCGCGGCCATGCCCGAGCGCGAGGTGCTGATCGTCTGCCCCAAGGGCGCGATGCCCCAGTGGCGGCGCACGATCGCTTTGTCGGGTCTGGGCGAGAAGGCGGTGACGCTGACCAACTACGAGCGCACCAAGGCGCTGATGGCACCGCCACCCCCCAGCAACAGACGCTCGACCCGCGCGAAGAACAATGCGCTCGCCCGGCACGGCACACCGAAGCGGACCTGGCCCCTCGTGATCTTCGACGAAAGCCACCGCATCCGGAACCCGTACGCCCAGCAGAGCCTCGTCTGTCGGCAGATCGCGGAGACGGCCGCCTTCACGATTTATCTCAGCGCCACGGCCGGACAGGCCCCGCACGAGCTCTCCTATCTCGGGCGCCTGCTGGGGGAGGCCGCGGGCCAGCCCACCACGACCCTGGCAGAATTCCGGGGGCTCATGCAGCGTCTCGGCATCGGCCGGGCCAAGGGCCGCTGGACCAACTGGTCCTGGGACGCGAACCCGCGCGATTGTACGGTGATGGCCGATCTGCTGTTCAAAGGGGATCGGGCGATCGGCCTGCGTCGGCGCCCCGGCGACATCGCCGGCTGGCCTGAGGTGCAACGCGCCCTCAGTGCGGTCGCTCTCACACCGTCCGAACGCCGCCTCTACGACGCCACCTGGCGCGAGTTCCGCCGGGAATGGGGCCTCCTCGGCGGCAGCACCCGCAAGCCGGCCGGATGGGCGGCGGACCTGCGCTTCCGCCAGAAGGCGAGCCTGCTCCGGGTCTCGGGTACCACCGCCTTCGCCGATCTCCTGATGGAGGACGGCCACGCGGTTGCGATCTCGGTGGCTTTCCTGGAGACGGCCGCCGCGCTGGTGGAGGCCCTCCGGGCGGCGGGCTGGCGAGCCGACGCGATCACCGGCACGCAGTCCGGCGAGGCGAACGAGGCGGTGCGGCTCGCCTTTCAGACCGGCGCGCTCGACGCCGTCGTCTTCACGGTGACGGAATCGATCTCGCTGCACGCCCACGAGATGCCGGGGGGCGAGAAGCCCCGCGCACTCATCGTCCACGACCTGCGTCACAGCGCGATCCAGCTGACGCAGATCGAGGGCCGCTGCCATCGGGATGGACAGCAGGCGACGATCTACTACGCCCTGGCCGAGGGCACGGTGGAGGAGAGCATCGCCGCGACCGTCGTCGGGCGCATGGCCTCGATGGACGCCATGGCCGGCGAGGACACCGCGCTCATCGACGCGATCGCCCAGGCCATCGCCGAGGTGCAGAGCGGCGCGGCCGCCTGAGCGCGACCGCCTTTCGCTGGAACGGGATCGAACCGCCACGGTTGTGGCCATCAGGGTCCCGTCTCCGCAGACGACCCGCACGCGACGAAACGAGGACCGCCCCGATGGCACGACCGACGCCGAGCCTTGCCCGCCTGATCAGCGAGGGCCTGCGCCATGGCGGCGATCTCGTCGGCCAGGAACTCGAGCTGATGCGGCGCGAGACGGATGGGAACATCCGCGCGATCCTCGGCCTCGTCGCCCGGTTCGGCACCGCGCTCACCCTCGTGGTCGCCGCCCTGGTGATGCTGTTCGTCGCGCTGGTGAAAGGGATCGCCGCCCTGATCGGATCCGAAATCCTGGCGGCGCTGATCGTCGGGGCGCCTTTCGCCGGGATCGCCCTCGTCCTGATGGTGCTCGGCCTGCGACGGATGGACCGTTCCAACCTGCTGCCGCGCCGCTTCGAGCGCCAGGTCGAGAAGGACGCCGCCCTGGTGACCGGCCGCGTCGCCGACTGAGCCTCAGGCCTTCTGGATGGTGCCGAGCAACGCGTCCTTGTCGACGCCGAGCGCCGCCGCGATCTCGGCCAGGGCAGCGTGCTCAGGCTCGCTGATCCCCGCCTGATCGGCGACGTCCGCGGCAATCAGGAACACGCTGGTGCGCTGCGCAATCTCGCGCTCGGCGATGGCGGCGACGAAGCGCAGGTTCTCGGCGCGTCCGGCGCGAGTGCGGGCGCGGGCGATCCCCTCGAACAGCTCGGCCTCCAGCTTCAGGGTGTCGTAGCCCCGCTCGAGGATCGGGTTGGCCCGCATACCGGCGAGTGCGACCTCGATCTCCTCCTCGTCGATCTCGTAATCCGCCAGGATGACGTTGGCCGAGGCCGAGACCGCCGCCTCCATCAGCGCACGGTCGCCGAGATAGGCGCCCATGGTCTGGGAAAAGCGTCCGACGAAGTCCTGAAACACACCCATCCGCTTCCCCGAAGACGTTCACACTGGGCGCCACCCGGATCCGGCCGGGCCATCCCATGACAAGATTTTTGCATCAAGAGCTTGGCGCCGGAGGCGTGTCAACGCAGTTCCTGCCTCACGGCTTGCGCGCCTTGGGCGGATAATCGTGGACGTCCCCCTGCGGATCGGTCACCCGCCACCCGGTGCCGCTTGCGGCGAGATAATCGGGCCCGGCCGGGACCTTGCCGTGCCCGCCCGGGATATCGAGGACGTAGAGGGGCTGGGCGAGGCCCGAGAGGCGTCCCCGCAAGGACTGGACGAGGTCGCGTCCCGCGGCGAGCTCGGTCCGGAGGTGCCCGGTCCCGGGCGCGAGGTCGCCGTGATGCAGGTAGTACGGCTTGATCCGATTCTCGACGAAACGGCGCATCAAGAGGGCGAGCGTCTCCGGATCGTCGTTGATCCCGGCAAGCAGCACGGTCTGGCTCACCGTCGGGATGCCGGCATCGACGAGGCGCGCCACCGCCGCGCAGGCCGCCGGGGTGAACTCGCGGGGGTGGTTGGCGTGCAGGGCGACGAAGACCGCGCCGTCGAAGCGCTTCAGGGCCGCGATGAGGTCGGGGCCGACGGTGCCCGGCTCCACGACCGGGACCCGGGTGTGGAAGCGCAGCACCCGCACGTGCGGGATTGCCGCAAGGGACGCGGCGATCTGGGCGAGCCGGCGCGGCGCCAGGGCGAAGGGGTCGCCGCCGGTGACCACCACCTCCCAGATCTCGGGCCGTTCCGCGATATAGGCGAAGGCCCGGGCGAGATCGGCCTCGCTCAAGGTGCCGAGCCCTTCCGGCCCGACCATCTCGCGCCGGAAACAGAAGCGACAATAGACCGGGCAGACGTGCAGCGGCTTCAGGAGCACCCGGTCCGGGTAGCGATGGACAAGGCCGGGCAAAGGGCTGTGGGCCCCGTCGCCGATGGGATCGACCTCCTCCTGGGCCTGCGTGTCCAACTCCTCGGCCCGGGGCAGGAACTGGCGGGCGATCGGATCCGCCGGATCGTGCGGGTCGATCAAGTCGGCCATGTCGGCCGTAACGGAAACGGCATAGCGGGCCGCCACGGCCTCCAGGGCCGGAAGGTCGGCGGGGGCCACGAGCCCCGCCCGGGCGAGGTCGGCCGGCCGGCGCAGGGACGCGCTCATCGCGCCGGCCCCGCCACCGGCGTCCAGAGCACGTCCTCGATGTGGCGGGCATCGGTCGCCAGCATGACGAGGCGGTCGAGGCCGAGGGCGATTCCGCTCGCCTCCGGCATGATCGCCAGGGCGTCGAGGAAGTCCTCGTCGATCGGGTAGGTCTCGCCGTAGACGCGCGCCTTCTCGGTCATTTCCACGGTGAAACGCCGGCGCTGCTCGTCGGCATCGGTGAGTTCGCCGAAGGCGTTGGCGAGTTCGACGCCGCAGGCATAGAGCTCGAAGCGCTCGGCCACGCGCGGGTCGCGCGGGCTCGGCCGGGCCAGGGCGGCCTCGCTGACGGGGTACTCGCACAGGATCGTCGGGCGCCCGAGCCCGAGATGCGGTTCGATCCGCGCCACCAGGACCCGGCTGAACAGGTCGGCCCAGGTGTCGTCCTCGGCGACTCGAAGCCCCGCCCCGGCCACGGCCGCCGCGAGCGCCGCCCGGTCGGTGGTCCCGTCGGTATCGATGGTGGCGAGGAGGTCGATGCCGGCACGCGCGGCGAAGGCCTCCGCCAGGGTGACGCGATCGGGCTCCGCGAAGGGATCGGCCGCGCGGCCGCGATGGCGCAGCGTCGGGACCCCCGCCGTCTCGGCGGCGAGCGCCAGGAGCTCGGCCCCGTCGCGCATCAGCGCGGTATAGTCCGCCCCGGCCCGGTACCATTCGAGCATCGTGAATTCCGGGTGGTGCAGGGGCCCGCGCTCGCGGTTGCGATAGACGCGGGCGAAGCTGACGAGGCGCGGCTCGCCGGCGGCCAGGAGCTTCTTGCAGGCGAATTCCGGCGAGGTGTGCAGGTAGAGCGCCCGCCGCGCGCCGTCCGGCCCCAGGGACTCGGTGGCGAAGGCCGAGAGGTGGGCCTCGTTGCCGGGCGACACCTGCAGCGCGGCGGCCTCGACCTCGACGAAGTCGGCCGCCGCGAAATGCGCCCGGAACGCCGCGACGATACGGTTGCGCACCATCAGGGCCGGCCGGCGGTCGGCGTGGCGATGGGGCGCCCACCAGGGGGAGGGGGTGTTCATGCGGCGAGCTTTGCGACCTGCTTCAGATCTGAAATCGACATCCCGGGAGTGGCGTCTCGCGGAGCGACTGGCAACGGTGGCGCGGATAGGTTAGTGGCGGAGCCAAGATGTCGCTCCCGCGGAGAGATCCGCGTCGGGGCGCCGAGTCGTTTCTCTCAACGAACACAGTAGGACCAGACCCCGTGAAGGTGATCGCCTCTACGCTCCGCAAGGGCAACGTCGTCGACAAGGATGGCAAGCTCTACGTCATCCTGACGGTCGAGAACATCCACCCCGGCAAGGGGACCCCGGTGACCCAGCTCGACATGCGCCGTATCACCGACGGCGTGAAGGTGTCCGAGCGCTACCGCACCACGGAATCGGTCGAGCGCGCCTTCGTCGAGGACCGGGAGCACACCTTCCTCTACGAGGACGGCGAGGGCTTCCACTTCATGAACCCCGAGAATTACGACCAGGTCGCGATCCCCAAGGACGTCGTCGGCAGCGCCGCGCCGTACCTGCAGGAAGGCATGGCCGTCATGGTCTCCACCCATAACGGTGTGGCGCTGACCCTCGACCTGCCGCAGCGCGTCGTCCTCGAAGTCACCGAGACCGAGCCGGCGATGAAGGGTCAGACAGCCTCCTCGTCCTACAAGCCCGCGATCCTCTCCAACGGCGTCCGCACCGCCGTGCCGCCGCACATCGCCGTCGGCACCCGCGTGGTGATCATGACCGAGGACGGCTCCTACGTGGAGCGTGCCAAGGACTGAGCGCCCCCGGGATCGCGCGCCGGCCTCACGGAGCCGGCGCCGATCCCTCCGCCGCCTCGTAGCAGCCCTGCGACAGCCCCTGGGCCCGCAGGCGCTCCTCGGCGGTGAAGCTGCGCGGCCGGTCCGCCCAGAGGTTTTCCCGGCGAAACGCGTCCGAGACGCAGGCCGCCGCCCGGGTACAGGCTTGGGTCTGGCCCCCCGTCGCGAGGCAGTTGCGCACGTAGAGCGCCCGGAACTCCGCCACCCCCGCCTGCGGGTGCGGGCCCGTCACGCTGACGATGCCCGTGAAGAGTCCCATCAGGATCGGCTGGTGGATCAGGTAGATCGCCAGGCTGTGACGCCCGGCCCAGGCCAGCCCTCGCGCGAGGCGGCCGGAGGCCTTCCAGGTCGCGAGCCGCGAGCGGCGGACGGTGGCCAGCCCGTACAGGGCCATCGCGACACCGGCGAGAACCATCCCGAACCAGGGAAACAGCGGCACGTAATCGTTGGTCTGCGGCATGGTGCGACCGAGGCCGAGGAAGGACAGCAACGGCGTGTCGAGGATCTCCCCCGCGATCAGGTGCGGTCCCGCGAGGACGAGCGCCGCGGCAAGTACCGAAGCCCAGCGTGGCAGTCTCCTGACGAAGGGAAGCGCCAGCACGCTTGAGACGGCGATGCAGTGCAGGATACCGAAGAAGATGTAGCTCGACGGATCGGTGATGAGGGTCGCGACGGTCACGAGCAGCGCCGCACCGGCGATCCGAGCCAGCCGCAGGACGAACGGCCGCGCCGCGAAGCGCTCGTCGTTCATCAGCACGAGACCGATCCCGACCAGAATCAGGAAGCTTCCGGCGATCCCGTGCGCGGCGAGCCTGCCCGACGGTGTCAACGCGTAGTTTTCGGGCGTGAGCCGCAGAGCCCCGAGATCCCAGGTGGCGTGATAGAGCGCCATCGCCACGAGGGCGATGCCACGCGCGACGTCGAGGGCCGCGTACCGGAACCGGGGTGAAACGGAAGAAGGAAGCGGGCGCATCATCGCGCAGGCCCTAGCATCGATCCCGCACGGTCGCGACGGCCGGGCCTGGATCACAGACTCTATGCTCTTCCGCTCCGGTGCTTAACAAATTTTGATCACCCACACGCAAAGCCTAAAAATACTAAAGCTTGGCCAGGGCTTAGGGTTCAGTCGGTGGGGGTGGGCTGTTGCCTCCGCACCGCCCTGCCGAACAATGCGGCATTGAAGTCCAGCGCGGATCGCCAAACGGGCTTCCGCCGAGTCATGACTTTGTTAATCTCTGGTGCGGGTCGCGAGACGTGATTCGGTGTGGGTTGCTTACATGTCTGACGATTTCGGTTCAGGCCCCTTCGGGCAGCGTTCGTCGGGCGAGCAGGACGACACCCGCGCCCTCGAGGGTCAGGGCGCCGAGGCGCAGCGACCGCTCGACCTCACGGAGGTCTCGGGCCGGATCAAGTGGTTCGACGTGGCGAAGGGCTTCGGCTTCATCGTGCCGGACGACGGCTCGGCCGACGTGCTCCTCCACATCACCTGCCTGCGCCGGGACGGGCATCAGAGTGCCAGCGAGGGCGCCCGCGTGGTGGTGGAGGCTACGGAGCGGCCTCGCGGCTGGCAGGCCTTTCGGGTCATCTCCCTCGATCAGTCGACCGCGCTTCACCCCTCCGAATTGCCCCTGCCGCGCACCCACGTCACGGTCACGCCGACCAGCGGCCTCGAAACCGCCGTGGTGAAGTGGTTCAACCGCCTGCGCGGCTTCGGATTCCTCAGCCGCGGCGACGGGACGCCGGACATCTTCGTTCACATGGAGACGCTCCGCCGTTACGGAATCGCCGAACTCAAGCCGGGCGAGACCGTTCTCGTCCGCTACGGCGATGGTTCCAAGGGCAAGATGGCCGCCGAAGTCCGGCTGCTCGACGGTGCGCTGCCCGCCTCACACTGACGGATGGTCCGGTGGTCACGCGACGTTTGATCGATTGGCGCGATGGGTTTCGCGCGCTCCTCGCCCTTGCCCTGTTCGGGCTGATCCTCGGTCACGCAGCCGCGCAGGATGCGGCCTCCGGGCCGGCAGAACCGCTCAGCATCGTCGGTCGCGAGGGACGGCACGTCTTCACGGTCGAGGTGATGCGAACGGACGCGGAGCGCTCGCGAGGGTTGATGTACCGGCGCACGATGGCGCCCGATCACGGCATGCTGTTCGATTTCGAAGCCTCTGCGCCCGTGGCGATGTGGATGAAGAACACCTACCTGCCGCTCGACATGCTGTTCATTCGTGCCGACGGCACCATCGCGAAGATTGCGGCCGATACAGAGCCGCTTTCCACCAAGGTGATCCCCTCGAACGAGGCTGTCCTCTCCGTGCTGGAGCTGAATGCCGGTACGGCCGCGCGCCTCAGGATCCATGCCGGCGATCGCGTGGAGCACGCGCTGTTCGCGCGGAAGCCACGCTAGGGTTATCGTCGCCCACCCGAACACACCAAGAACAAAGGCTTGACGCCTGGGCGATTTATCCCCACTGTTCCCTCAATGTTCTGATCCATTTCGGGACGGCCACGCGGCGGCTCCGAACCTGGCGACGAGGGGACATCATGTTCGACCTGCCTTTGGACGACTTGCCTCTAGACGACTTCACCCAGGACGACCTGTCGCCCAGTGCTGGGTGCAAGCCGGTCGCGGTCCTGTTCGAGAACGCCGACTGGCGTGTCGCCGCCGACGGCCTGGAGCATCGCGGGACCGGCTACTTCATCGCGCGGGAAACCCTTGCCCAACGGCGGGGCGATCTCTGGGAATGGCCGATGCATCTCGCCGAGAAGAGCTGGTGCACGCCGCGCAGCTTCCGTGAGGCGTTCCTTGCCGCCGTAACGGCGTTCGGGATCGAGACGGACTCGGGCCTCCCGCAATCCTTCGCCATGGCCTTCGGGCTGGTCGCCGGCACCGGAACGCGACGGGGCGAGGCGGGCTTCGTGGCGCTGGGCGATCTCGTTCGGCCGAAGCCCGCGGGCGCCGGGGCGGCCCGGAAGCGCAACCCGACCGGCGAGGCTCGGCTGGCGACGCGGCGCGTTGGCGCGCCGGTGGATTCGCGAACGGGCGAGGCGGCACGCCAGCGCATCGCGCTCTGAGACTGTTCGGCCCGGCGTCGAGCCCTAACTTCTCGGCTGCGATCCAGGATGTCTTCGTCCGACGAGATCGCTTCTCCCAGATCGCCCCGGGACCATCATGTCGAACACGTCGGATCACCGCGCAGACGCCACGCCGCTCGAGGGTCTCGACGGCCTCCTGACGCCGCCCTTTTCCCGACGTGGCTTCGTCATGACGAGCCTAATGACGGGACTGACCCTGGCAACGAGTTCCGTCGAGGCCCAGGTGATCAGGACCGATGTCGAGGGCATCGAAGCGGGTGAGGTCAAGATCCCCGCCGCCGATGGTCCGATGCCCGGATATCGGGCCATGCCGAAGGGGGAGGGGCCGTTTCCGATCATCCTCGTCATCGAGGAAATCTTCGGCGTGCACGACTACATCAAGGATATCTGCCGCCGGCTCGCCAAGGTCGGGTACTGCGCGGTGGCACCCGAGCTCTATGCCCGCCAGGGCGATCTCTCGACGATGACGGATGCGAAGGTGATCATCCGCGACATCATCTCGAAGACCCCGGACGCCCAATGGATCGCCGATCTGGATGCCGCCGCAAGCTGGGCGGTTTCGGCCTCGCATGGGGATCCGTCACGGATCGGAACGATGGGCTGGTGCCGCGGTGGGCGCGGCGTCTGGCTCTATGCCGCTCACCGGAAGGATCTGAAGGCGGGTGTCGCGTGGTACGGTCCCGTCGGCGGCGAGCGTACGGAGATCCAGCCACGCACGGCCACCGACCTGGCGGCCGAGCTCAATGCACCGCTCCTGTGCCTCTACGGCGGTGCAGATACCGGCATTCCCGTCGCGGCCGTGGAGGCAGCGCGGGACAAGGCCAAGGCCGCCGGCAAGTCGGTAGAACTCGTCGTGTATCCGGATGCCCCGCACGGATTCCACGCGGATTATCGGCCGAGCTATCATGAAGCGGATGCGAAAGATGGTTGGGCGCGCGCTCTAGCCTTTCTCAAATCTCACGGTGTTGGCTAAAAACCTCGCGAAAGCGTGGCATTGAAAGCACAACGGGCCCACGCGGCGCGCATCCAGGGTTATTGGTCGGTTCCGCCACATTGACAGCTTCGCGCCTCCGTGGCGCAAGATTGCACTTGGCCCGCCGTTCTGGCCCGAAGAGCGTACCGGACCCATGAGTGCTGTGACCCCATCTGACGCACGTCCCGTGATCCTCGTCGTCGAGGACGAGCCAGATGAGCGGTTCCTTGCGGCCGAGCTTCTCGAAGAGACCGGCTTCCGGGTCATCGAAGCCGAGACGGCCGAACGCGCCCTGGCGATTCTCAACGATCGGGGCGACGAGGTCAGCGTCGTCTTCTCCGACGTTAGGACACCGGGGCCGATCGGCGGTTTCGAACTGGCCCGCATTATCGGCGTCACCTGGCCGCGCGTCCGGGTGCTGTTGACCTCCGGCGATGCCGGTGACCAGCCCAGTGACCTGCGTGTCTCGGCGACCTTCATCCCGAAGCCTTGGCGCGCCGCCGACATCCTGGCCTGGGTCGAGGAGGCGGCCGGACGCACCGACGGCTCCGCTGCCGGGCCGGACGTCATCGGCTCCCCCCTGCGCGGCAACTAAATTTATCATAGATCAACGGAAACATCGGGTCGCGAGGCCGTTGAACGGGTTCCCGCAATCGAGAGGCCGCGCGATGGCCCGGAAGCCGACGATGAACTTTGCCCAATCGGTCAGCGCCCAGCGTCCGGATGAAGCGTGGTCGTCCCTGACCGGCTTGCCCGAAGATCGCCTGATGGCGACACTCGGAAGCAATCTTCGCGACGTCTATCAGGCGGTCACCGACGCAGTTCAGCCCAGCGATCTGATGCGGCTCGCCGCAATGATCGACGACCGACGCGGCCAGACCAAGCGCTGAGCCGCAAATTCCGCTGAGCGAGTGCGGCGGGAATACCGCACTCAGGCGGTACGGATTGCCGTATGGTTCGGCCCACATTTGATCCGTGCTTCGCGAGGACTGGCCTTCGAGGCTCACGGGCTGCGTCATCGGACTGTCCATGCGTTCCACACTGAGCCTCGGCGTCGCCGCTCTGGGTCTCGCCGCGCTGCTGGCGGCGGCCGCTCCGGTCATCGCCGCCGCCCCGCCGAACCAGCCCGCAGAGGGCCCGGGCGGGATCGGCGATCGCGCCGCGACCATCGTGAAGCGCGGTCTCGGCAAGGCCGGCTCCGGCAGCTTCGTCTTCTACAAGGCAGGCGCCGCCCCGGCGGAGGGCCGCCCCGTCGTCGTCTTCCTGCATGCCTGGGGTGCCCCCAATCCGCAGGCCTACGGCAGCTGGATCGATCACCTCGCCCGGACCGGCTCCCTCGTCGTCTTTCCACGCTTCCAGGACCTCAACCGAACGCGTCCATCGGAGGCGAGCGCGATCGCCCAGCGCATCCTGAAGTCCACGCTGTCCGACCTCGCCGGTGATCCCGACGCAAAACCCGACCCGAAGCGGGTCGCGGTGATCGGGCACCTCGCCGGCGCACCGATCGCCGCCAACATCGCCGCCGACGCGGCCGAGCAGGGACTGCCCATTCCGCGCCTCGTGTTCGCAATCATGCCGGGCGGTATCGCCAGCGACGCGCGCGCCCGAGGGATCGTCCTGCACGATCTCGCCCGGATCGCCCCTGAGACCCTGGTCATCACGGTGATCGGCGACCGCGACGCGCGGGCCGCCGATTTGGCCGGACGACGCCTCCTGCGGGAGGCCAGTGCCGTGCCGAGCGAGCGCAAGCTGTTCGTGCGCGCGCTCTCGGACGACCACGGGTTTCCCGCTCTGGCCGCCACGCTCACGTCGCCGGCCGGCGTGGATGCCGCCTATGACGGATCGGCCATCAAGCTGCCGCCGGAGCCGCCGCGCGACCCGAAGCAGCCGGCTCCGCCGTTCAAATGGACGCCCGATATGGCCCTCACGGGCGAGCAGACCACGCTGGTTTCTCAGATCAACAATTCTCGCGCCGACAGCCTCGACTATCTGGCCTACTGGAAGACCTTCGACCTCGCTGCCGCTGCGGCGTTCGGCGGAACGGACGCCGCGGGCCTCAAGGCCAATCCGCGCTTCAGCGACATGGAGCGGTGGGCCGACGGCTGGCCGGTCAAGCGCCTCGTGGTGGAAACACCCCGTCCGCCGGCGGTCCAGCCGGCCGTCGCCACGCCGGCCCCGGCGTCGACGGGCGCCCGTCCCAAGCCGGCCGCATCGCGGCGTCCCTGACGCGCGCTGACAGTCCCGCTGGTCCGGCGAACGGCGCACCCCCTCCGTCGTGCGGACGCTACGGGCTGGCGCAAGCTTTGCGTGAGGACATCCGGGTCAACCGGATGCACCGCCATGCCCGACTTCATCGCTGTCCTTGCCGCGTCCGCGTTGTTTTGTGCCACCGTCATCGTGCTGAACGGCCTGACGCACCTTCTGCTTCAAATCCATGGCTCCGTCGGCGATCTCGCGGAGAACGGCTTCGGCCAATACGGCCTCGCGCTCGTCGTATCCGGCATCGTTTGGTGCCGTGCGGTTCGCCGCAACGCTCTGTGACGGCGTTCGGTGTGTCCGTGCATCGGCAGCACCGAAGAACCGCGTGAAAGGCTTTGCGCGCCACCGGTGGAAAACGTGGCGAACCTGTGGCGAACCCAGGAACCGTCCTGCTAACTTGGCGTTATGCTGTCATGAGGTCGCAGCCGATGCTGCACCGTACTTGATGAAGGGTAGAGTCACATGCTCGGATGGGCCGTTACGTTCTTGGTCGTCGCCCTCGTCGCGGCGCTGCTCGGCTTCGGTGGAATCGCCGGCACGGCGATGGAAGCCGCGAAGCTCGTGTTCTTCGTCGCCATCGTGCTGTTCGCCATCTCGGCCGTGATCGGCCTGATGCGCGGTCGTTCGCCGACGCTCTGATGCCTCTCGGCGCGGTGGCGCCGGAGCACCGAAAGACGTGAAAAGGGCCGCTCGCAACGAGCGGCCCTTTTTCGCGACGGGTGAGAGTTCACGACCCGGGCCTTCGTTTCCGACGATCTCTCGCAGCTGCGACGCGGGTGGCTTCAGCCCTGAGTGTCCGAATTGGGGGTCGACGCGTCGAGCTTGGCGATGAGGTCGCGGAATCGATCGGGGACCGGTTGCTGCACGATGGTATCGTACATGGCCCGGAGGTGATGCCCGATCCGCTTCTGGGTATGATCACTCAGGCCCTGTCCGGGCACAGCGTCGCCTGTCTTCGGGTCGACTCCCTCGGGTGAGGGGCCGGCACCCGGTCCGTTATCGTCCATACGTCGGTCCCCTTGGATGTCGACAAGCGACATCGCCGCGATTGTTTTGCGGCTTCACATAGGCCATGGCTGCACCTGCAACGCTGGTGTGAACAATCGGTTCCCGCCCAGCGGAACGGAGCCCTGCATTCCGCGTTGTGGCGGAGGCGCCCGATAGAACGGCAAAGCCAAGGGGATATAATGTCGACAGCTCAACTCGTCGTTCAGCATCTGCCGTACCTGCGCCGTTACGCGCGGGCGCTGACCGGCAGCCAGGTTGCTGGCGACGCCTACGTGGCCGCCACCCTGGAAACTCTCGTGAACGAGCCGGAGACGCTCGGTCGCAGCTCCAACGTGAAGGCCGATCTGTTCCGCGTCTTCACCCGCATCTGGAATTCGCTGTCGGTGAATGGCCAGAGCGAGCAGGTTCAGCACGATCTGCCGGCGGAAGTCCGCCTCGGCCAGATCACGCCGCTGCCGCGCCAAGCCTTCCTGCTCTCCTGCCTCGAGGGCTTCTCGGAGGAGGATGCCGCGATCATCCTTGACGTCGACGTCAGCCAGGTCCGCGACCTGGTCGATGAAGCCGGACGCGAGCTTGCAGCCGACATGGCCACCGAGATCCTCATCATCGAGGACGAGCCGCTGATCGCGATGGATCTCGAGGCGCTCGTGGAAGGCCTCGGACACAACGTGATCGGCGTTGCGCGCACCCGCACCGAGGCGATCAAGATCGCCTCCGGGGGTACGCGTCCGGGCCTGATCCTGGCCGATATCCAGCTCGCCGATGGTAGCTCCGGCCTCGACGCCGTGAACGATCTCCTGAAGACCTTCGAGGTTCCGGTGATCTTCATCACGGCCTACCCCGAGCGCTTCCTCACCGGCGAGCGCCCCGAGCCGGCGTTCCTGATCGCCAAGCCCTTCCAGCCTGCCAACGTCTCGGCGGTGATCAGCCAGGCCCTGTTCTTCCAGCAGAGCGCCCGTCGCCGCGAGGCGAAGTCGGCCTGATCGCTCTGCATGGGAGCGCCGGTTGCGCTCTGAACTCCTGCGGAAACAGCTGAACGAACCCCGGTCGAACGACCGGGGTTTTTTCATGCCGTTCGCCAAAGGTCTCTGCAGCCCGCCGTACGGACATAAAAAAACGGGTCGGATTAACTCCGACCCGTCGAAAGGTTCCGGCCAATGCACAAGGGGAATGCGGGGGAGGACCAGGCGGCCGGGTGCTGGAACAACGAAGTTCGACCGCGAGGGTTCCGACCCCGGTCTGCGACGTGTGATTTTTCTCGACGTCGATGCAAAATCGCCACGGGAAGAGAAAGGCAGGGAGCCGAGCCGGTGGCAATTAAGACAATGCGATGCATCGCCTTAAGGACTGGATATCCAGATCAAAAGGGTTAAGGAACCGTTGTTTTCGAACTGCGTTGAACTGACAACCTGTCAAGCTCTGCGCGGAGATTACGGCAATGTCTCGGTCTGGCTTCTTCCTCAGCGTGAGTGGACCGGCCGCTGTCCTGGCGTTGCTGATCCAACCGACCGTCCGTCAGGCCGCCGATCAGTGGGCGCCATCCGCCAAGCCGGTCCTGTCGATGGTGCAGCAGGAGATCCCCGAGATCCGTGTCGTTCCGGCGACCGCTGGACAGATCCATCTTGCTTCCGTCCCGAATACCGCCCCGCGCTCGGAGCCGGTCGCACCCGCCCTGGGTCGCACCGCCAGCGACAAGGAGATGCCTCGCTTGCGCAAGCCGCTTCAAGAAGGCTGCGAGCGGGCGATCAGCTCACTGGCCGGACCGGAAGCGCGCCGCATGGTTCCGGGCCGCTGCATGACCTGACGAGACGCTGGACATTTATGGTCCAACACAAACGCCCCGTTCCATCTGGACGGGGCGTTTGTATTGGTAGGTGCAAAGCAAAGAAAAAGGCGCGCGACCCTTGAGGGCCACGCGCCATAAGGCGTCTTACTCTTCGCCAGGACGACCGGAGCCGCTCGACTGTCCGCCCTTGCGACCTGCATTCGAGGCCAGCTCGCGATCCTGCGAGAACGAGCGCTTCTCGGCCGGCACGCTGCGGCCACCCTTGCTCGCGATTTCCCGCTGCCGTTCGAGGTCCATCGATGCGAAACCTCGCTTCGAGGTGGAATTTCCTGATGCCATCAGCGCCTCCTCAGCTTTGCGTTCACTGCCAGGACAACCTTTGCCAATATCGATGGTTCCTCATCTGATCACGGCGTGAGCAGTCCATGCGCCAAGGATTGGCGATTAATTTAAGCTTAACCGTTAGACGGAACGGTTGGACTGGTGGGCGGTGGCGCAGCACGAATCGCGTCCGCTGGGGGCGTCGCGGTCCGTGGGGCGACGGGGTCTGGACAAATTGGCACGGAGCCGCATTGGATGCGCCAGGATCGTGCCGCCCCAGGAGGGACGTCGCGTCACGGGAGCCTGACTCAATGACCCTCGAGACCGAGGTTTCGTCTCTTCGCCAGGTGCCCTTGTTCCGTGGTGTCGAGCCGTCGCGCCTGAAGCTCCTCGCCTTCACCAGCGAGCGCGTCCATTTCGAAGCGGGCCAGCAGCTCTTCGCCCAGGGCGACGCGGCCGATGCGGCTTATCTCCTTCTGGAAGGCTCGGCGGAGGTCTCGATCGACGGACCGCAGGGGCCCTTTCGCTTGGCGTTGCTGGGGGCGAACGCCCTCGTGGGCGAGATGGGCATCCTCGCCGACCAGCCACGCTCGGCGACCGTCGCCGCCGTCGATCCAGCCACCGTCCTGCGAATCGACCGGACCGTCTTCCTGGAGTTGCTGGCACAGTTCCCGCCCATCGCCATCGCGGTGATGCGTGAATTGGCACTCCGCCTCGAACAGACCAACCAACAGCTCGCCCAAAGTCGAGGCTGAAGCCGACGGTGGTGTCGGACCGCGTCCTACGGAGAGGGCGGATAGGTGATGAACTCCATCAGGGATCCGTCAGGGTCTCGAAAATAGAGACTGACCCCGGCGCCGGCGGCGCCGTTGCGCTCCACGGGTCCGAGCTCGACCGTCACGCCCAGCGAGGCGAGATGGTCGGCGGCCTGCTCGATCGAGCCCGACCAGCGAAAGCACAGGTCACTGTTTCCCGGCTGCACGGGAATCCTGGCCAACGGCGTCGCGTCCACGCCCGGCCCGTGCACGTTCAGCTGAACGCCGCCGAAGCGATACGCGAAGGCCGAGCCGCGCGGAATGATCTCGGCCCCCATCACATCCCGATAAAACGCGTTCGAGCGCTCCCAGTCCGTGACGTGGATGACGCAGTGATCGAGATGAACGGCGGGGGCGAGGTCGGCCAGTGGAGCGTCGGCATCGATCTCGGAAAGCACCTGCGTCTCGACCATCGTCACCTGTGCTCCGGGGCCGGCGGCAGCCCGGAGCCATCATGAAAGTCTCGTACGCGCGATGCAATGCGCGGGGCGCAAGGCCGCCCGGGCGGCCCGGCCTCGTCCGGCCTCGGACCCCTCCGCCGCACGATGAACCGCGCACGCAACGTCCGACCTGCGGCGGGAATGACACAACGTCGGAGGTCCGAGAGCGGTAGTCATGGGACAGAGCCGTCCTCCGACGCGTCGAAACGTGGAGCTGTCCATGCCGTCCCGCCGTCTCATCCTCGGCCTGATCCTGATCGCGCCCCTCGCGGCGTGCCAGTCCCGTGGCCCCGTGAATCTGGCGCAGGACGACGAGGCAGCTTGGTACACCGGCACGATGCCGGACAAGCCCTACGACGTCCCCCTGGTCGACAAGTCCCGGCTCGATCCGAAGTATCGCCGGCAGGTGGTGCGCTACACCGGGCCCGAGAAACCCGGCACGATCGTCGTCGATATCGACAACCGGCAGCTCGCCCTGGTGCAGGAGGACGGGACGGCGGTGCAGTACGGCGTCGGCGTCGGCAAGCTCGGCTTCTCCTGGAAGGGCCAGGCGCGGGTCGGACGCAAGGGCGTCTGGCCGGACTGGAGCCCCACCACCACCATGGTCTCCCTCAACCCCGACCTGCCGCGCACCCGGAAGGGTGGCGTCGACAACCCCCTCGGCGCCCGTGCCCTGTATCTCTACCAGGGCAACCGCGACATCCTCTTCCGCATTCATGGCACCAACGAGCCCTGGAGCATCGGCGAGCAGATGTCGTCCGGCTGCGTGCGCATGCTCAACGAGGACATCGTCGACCTCTACGAGCGGGTACCGGTGGGCACGCAGGTGCTGATCAAGCGCAACGGAAAGTACCGCGTCTGAGGTCCCGGGCGGCGCAGACAAGTCCCAATGGCGTGCCGGAGCGCGACCCATGACCATTACGATTTCCAGCCTTCAGCCCGTCATCGCCCTAGCCGCCGGCGTGCTGATCCTGATCGTCCCGCGGCTGCTGAACTACATCGTGGCGATCTACCTGATCCTGGTCGGCTTGATCGGCTTCGGTGTCTTCCGGTCGCTCGGCTGATCCGGCAACGGCTCCGTTACAGCGGGCCCGAAGCGTCACGCTGTCATCGCCTGGACGAGCCGTTCATCTTGCGTTGCAGCAGAAGATGGTCCAACCCGCCGTGTTAGGCATGGGGCAGTTTTCACTCCTGCAAGCGGACGGATACAGATGGGCAAGTGGGTCTACTCCTTCGGTGACGGCAAGGCCGAGGGCCAGTCGTCCATGCGCAACCTGCTGGGCGGGAAGGGCGCGAACCTCGCGGAGATGTCGAATCTCGGTCTTCCGGTGCCACCCGGTTTCACCATCACGACTGAAGTCTGTACCTACTACTACGATCACGGACAGCAGTATCCGGAAGAGCTGAAGGGCCAGGTCAAGGCCGCCCTTGACGCCGTCGGTGCGCTCACCGGACGCGGCTTCGGCGATCCGGAGAACCCGCTCCTCGTTTCGGTCCGCTCGGGCGCCCGCGCTTCGATGCCGGGCATGATGGACACGGTGCTCAACCTCGGCCTCAATGACCGCACCGTCGAGGCCCTGGCGCAGGGCGCCGGCGATCCGCGCTTCGCCTACGATTCCTACCGCCGCTTCATCACCATGTACTCGAACGTCGTCCTCGGCGTGGAGCATCACGCCTTCGAGGAGGCGCTGGAGCACTACAAGGAAGGCAAGGGCGTCAGCCTCGACACCGAACTCGGGGCCGAGGACTGGAAGCACCTCGTCGGGAAGTACAAGGCCATCGTGAAGGCCGAGCACGGCTCCGACTTCCCGCAGGCTCCCGAAGATCAGCTCTGGGGCGCCATCGGTGCGGTGTTCGATTCCTGGATGATCCCGCGCGCCAAGAAGTACCGTGAGCTGAACAGCATTCCGGAGAGCTGGGGCACGGCCGTCAACGTTCAGGCCATGGTGTTCGGCAACATGGGCGATACCTCGGCCACCGGCGTCGCCTTCACCCGCAACCCGTCCACCGGTGAGCGCGCCCTCTACGGCGAGTTCCTGATCAACGCCCAGGGCGAGGACGTGGTGGCGGGCATCCGCACCCCGCAGGACATCACCGAGAAGGCCCGCATCGAGGCCAAGTCCGATCGTCCGTCGATGGAGCTGGCCATGCCCGACTCCTACGCCGAGCTGGTACGGATCTACGGCCTCCTCGAGAACCACTACCGCGACATGCAGGACATGGAGTTCACCATCGAGAGCGGAAAGCTCTGGATGCTCCAGACCCGCAACGGCAAGCGCACCGCGAAGGCCGCCCTGCGGATCGCCGTCGATCTCGCCGCCGAAGGCCTGATCACCGAGGAGGAGGCCATCGGCCGCGTCGAACCCGCCGCCCTCGACCAGCTTCTGCATCCGACTATCGACCCGAAGGCCGAGCGCAAGGTCATCGCCGCCGGCCTGCCCGCTTCGCCGGGCGCCGCCACCGGCGAGATCGTCTTCAATTCCGAGGATGCCGAGGCCGCCCGCAAGGCCGAGCGCAAGTGTATCCTGGTGCGCGTGGAGACCTCGCCGGAAGACATCCACGGCATGCACGCCTCCGAGGGGATCCTCACCACACGCGGCGGCATGACCAGTCACGCGGCCGTGGTGGCCCGCGGCATGGGCAAGCCCTGCGTCTCCGGCGTCGGCTCGATCCGCGTCGACTACAAGGCCGGCACCCTCTCCGTGGCCGGAACCACCCTGAAGGCCGGCGACAAGATCACCATCGACGGCTCGACGGGCCAAGTGCTCCTCGGCGAGGTGGCGATGCTGGAGCCGTCCCTGTCGGGCGAGTTCGCCACCCTGATGGGCTGGGCCGACAAGGTGCGCACCATGAAGGTCCGCACCAACGCCGACACCCCGACCGACGCCCGGGCTGCCCGGAACTTCGGCGCCGAGGGCATCGGCCTGTGCCGCACCGAGCACATGTTCTTCGAGGGTGACCGCATCGTCGCCGTGCGCGAGATGATCCTCGCCGACGACGTCGAGGGCCGCCGCGCGGCGCTCGCCAAGATCCTGCCCTACCAGCGTCAGGACTTCGTCGAGCTGTTCACGATCATGTCGGGCCTGCCCGTCACGATCCGCCTGCTCGATCCGCCGCTGCACGAATTCCTGCCGCACACCGACGAGGAGGTCCGCGACGTCGCCACCAGCACGGGCGTCTCCGAGGACAAGCTGCGCCGCCGCATGACGGAGCTGCACGAGTTCAACCCGATGCTCGGCTTCCGCGGCTGCCGCCTCGCGATCGCCTTCCCGGAGATCGCCGAGATGCAGGCCCGGGCGATCTTCGAGGCGGCCGTCCAGGCCGCCAAGGAGACGGGATCGCCCGTCACCCCCGAGGTGATGGTGCCGCTCGTCTTCACGAAGATGGAGTTCGACATCGTCAAGGCGCGCATCGATGCCATGGCGAAGGCCGTCGCTGCTGAAACGGGCAGCACGGTTGATTATCAGGTCGGCACGATGATCGAGCTGCCCCGGGCCGCGCTCCGGGCCGGCGACATCGCCGAAACGGCGGAGTTCTTCTCCTTCGGCACCAACGACCTGACGCAGACCGCCCTCGGCATCTCCCGCGACGATGCCGCGACCTTCCTGGGCGCCTACACCCAGAAGGGCATCCTGGCGGCCGATCCGTTCATCAGCATCGACCAGGAGGGCGTCGGCGAGCTCGTGCGCATCGGCGTCGAGCGTGGCCGGGCAGTGCGTCCCGACATCAAGCTCGGCATCTGCGGCGAGCACGGCGGCGACCCGGCTTCGGTGGCATTCTGCCAGGAGGTCGGCCTCGACTACGTGTCGTGCTCACCCTACCGGGTGCCGATCGCCCGCCTCGCGGCTGCCCAGGCGGCCCTCGCCGCCAAGGCCGCCAAGTAGGAGCGCGTCGAGGACGGCGGCGACTCCAGCGGGGTCGCCGCGCCCCAACGCTCATGGACCGGGACGGCCACGCGCCGTCCCGGTCCACCCGATAAACGAACCGTTCAACAAATTGTCGAAAACGCGGCGAACCGATTCCGCGCGGGCACGTTCAGTGCTAGTGCCAAACCGTTGCGCGCAGGCAACCCTGCTCACAAGGGCGGCAGCCAACGCGTGGGATCGCCGGCATGAACGACACCAGCCCACCCCCTCTGTTTCTCAATGAAAATCCCGTCGCCGTCCCGCTGCCCCGCGTGATGCAGCAGGCCTATCTCTGGGTCGTGGCAGGCCTCGGCGGCCTTGCCACCGTCGCGCTGTTCGTCTTCGCCATCGCCACGCAAAGCGGAGCCGATGCCGAGCGGATCGCGGGTGCCCAGGAGAGCGGACGCTCGAGCCTCTCGACGCTGGTCGGCACCTTGGCGGCGATGCATGGGCGCCCTGGCGCCCTCTGACCGCCGGGCTTAACCGCTCCGCAACCATACCGCACGATAGTTGAACGCAACGGCCGTTCGGTGTCCTCCCGGGACCGGCGGTCTGAGCGTTTGGCATCCTGGTGCGAGTCGGTTGCGTGGGTAGGAAACAGGTACGGCGCGCGTCGCATCTGCGCTGGCTCAGCGCTGCGATGACTCCCTGGGCGGCCGGTATCGGCCTGCTCGTCTCCTTTACCGCCACGGCCGGTACGGACATGGCGCCGGGTGCCGTCGGACGGGCGACGGGCACGGACCGTCTCCTGGCGACGGCCTCGCCGGGCGCCCGCCTTGCCGGAACCGAGACCCGCTCGCATAACTCGCACCGAGTCTACAGCCGCGGCACCCCCGAAGGCCTGTCCGGGATCGAGGGCCGGGGCGATGCCCTGGTCGTCAGGACCAGCCTCTCCGAGCCCGCGAGCGGATTGCTGCAGGCCGGCTCAGCCGCCTGGAATCCCGACCTCGATGCCGGCTTCGTGCCCGCGCCGGACCTCGGCCTCGATCCGAGCGGGGAGGGCGAGGGATCGGTGATCGTCGTGGAGGACGGGGCGACCCCCGCCATTCCCCGCGCGGAGGCCCTCTCGTCGACCACCCCGGCGCCGGCCGACGCGACCCCGATCGAGATCGCCGCGGCGAGCCTCGTCTTCCCGGGCCTGTCGCCGCGGGGATCCCAGGTGGATGGTGCTACGCCGGGTGCGGCGGCGCCCCCGGACGTCGCACGCCACCGCTACGCCGACCTGATCGGGCCCGACGCCATGGACCGCGAGCAGCGCTGCCTGGCCGAAGCCGTGTACTTCGAGGCGCGCAGCGAATCCGAGGAGGGCCAGGCGGCCGTCGCCCAAGTCGTCCTCAATCGGGTGAAGAGCGGCCTCTATCCCAGCAACGTCTGCGGCGTCGTCTATCAGAACCGCCACCGCTACATGGGCTGCCAGTTCTCCTTCGCCTGCGAAGGCAAGTCCCTGCGCATCGCAGACGGGCCGTCCTGGCAGACCGCCACCCGGATCGCCAGCGCGGTCATCGACGGGCGCACCTACCTCAGCGAAGTCGGGGGGGCGACCCATTACCATGCGGATTACGTGAAACCCGGCTGGTCTCGGCGCTTGAAGAAGATGGACGTCATCGGACGGCACATCTTCTACCAGCTCAAGCGCGGTCAGACCTGACGTTCTAAGCAGTTCCCTGCGTTTTTACCTAAGCAGTGAAACTTCTAAGTAGTCCTAAGCTTGGGTTAATTTTACCTTGAGTCTCGATACAGCTTGATCGAGCGGCAACTTGGCGGCCTCTGGAACGTCGAGATGCGCGCGGACTTCGCGCGCCATCCCGTCCTGTACAGCGTCTCGAGCCGAGGAACCCGTCATGACCACGCCGGTCGCAGCCCGTATCAGTCTCGCCGCCATCGCCGGCGCCGTCATCACCCTGTCCTCCGCCCAGGCCGGTGGCTGCGGTGGCGCCGAGTGCTACCGCCACGTCAACACCCCTCCGGTTTACGGCGCGGTCTCCGAGCAGGTCCTCGTCCGCCCGGCCGAGACCGTCTACCGCACCATTCCCCCCGTCTACGAGACCGTCTCGGAGCGCGTTCTCGTGGCGCCCGGCGGCCGGGTCTGGCAGACCCGTCGGGATGCCTATGGCGCGTTGATCGGGTGCTGGGTGGACGTGCCGCCGCAATACGCCGTCCGCCGCCGCCGCGTCCTCGTGCAGCCCGCGCAGACAGTTCCGGAGACCATCCCGCCGCAATACGCCAGCGTCCGCCGCCGGGTGCTGGTGCAGCCCGCCCGGTCGGGCTGGGTGCCGGCCAATTACGGCCAGGGCGGCTATCCGGGTGCCTTCGGCCCCAGCCTCGCCGTCGGCTCGATCCCGGACGCCTTCGGCGTCACGGGGGCCAGTTCGGCCGATATCGGCGTCGGCCTCGGCTTCTCCTCCGGCAGCATCTACGACGGCTACTGAGCCCTTCGGCGCGGCCCCGTCTCCGGCCCCGGACGCCCGCCGCGTCCGGGGCCGCTTGATTCGGACCGTCCGTGCCACACCTCAGACCGGTCAGCGGAGGTATGCCATGGGTCAGTTCAAGGCTTGGGTCGTCGAGAAGACCGAGACGGGGCAATCGCTCACCTTCAAGGATTTCGACGACGCCGACCTGATGCCCGGCGACGTCACGGTCCGGATCACCCACTCCACCGTGAACTACAAGGACGGGCTGGCGATGACCGGCCAATCGCCGGTGGTGCGGCGCTTCCCCATGATCCCCGGCATCGATTTCGCCGGCATCGTCGAGAGCTCGTACCATCCCGACTACAAGGCGGGCGACGCGGTGGTTCTGACCGGCTGGGGCGTCGGCGAGACCCATCTGGGGGCCTACGCGCAGCGCGCACGGGTCAAGGGCGACTGGCTCGTACCGCTCCCCAAGGGCCTGAGCGCCGCCCAGGCCATGGCGATCGGCACCGCCGGCTACACCGCGATGCTCTGCCTGATGGCGCTCGAGCATCACGGCGTGGCCCCCGCGCAGGGGCCGGTTCTGGTCACCGGCGCCTCCGGCGGGGTCGGGTCCGTGGCGGTGGCCCTGCTGGCGCGGGCCGGCTGGCACGTCATCGCCTCCACCGGTCGCGATTCAGAAGCCGACTACCTGCGCGGCCTCGGCGCCTCCGAGATCCTCGACCGCGCGGAGCTGAGCCAGCCCGGCAAACCCCTGGCCAAGGAGCGCTGGGCGGCGGCCGTCGATGCCGTCGGATCGGTCACCCTCGCCAACGTTCTGGCTGGAACGAAGGCGGATGGCGCGGTCGCGGCCTGCGGACTGGCGCAGGGCATGGACCTGCCGACCTCCGTCGCTCCCTTCATCCTGCGCGGAGTCTCGTTGCTCGGCATCAACAGCGTGACGACGCCGCAACCCAAGCGCCGGGCGGCCTGGGACCGGCTCGCCCGGGACCTCGATCACGACAAGCTTGCGGCGATGACCCAGACGGTGCCGCTACCCGGCGTCGATACGGTGGCGCAGGCGATCCTCGAAGGTCGGGTCCGCGGACGGACGGTGGTCGAGGTCGCCTGAGCTTTACGGAACGTCGGGCAGGAGCCGGGCGTTTCGACCTCCATGAGCCAAGCATTCGTTCGCGAGCGTGAGGGTGAGGCGGTGTTCGAGGATCTTCCCGAACGCACGCTCTCGCCGCACCCGAATTTCGTCACCCCGGAGGGCCTGGCCCAGATCGAGGCTGAGGTTGCGCGCCTCCAGGCGGCGTTCTCGGCCCTGACGCCCGAGGCCCAGGCCGACGTCGCCCGGGTGAACCGTGACCTGGCTTACTGGACCGCGCGACGCAGCTCGGCGCAGCTGGTCGAGGCGGAACCGGGCGATGTAGTCCGCTTCGGCTCGACGGTGACGATCCTGGCCGAGGACGACAGCCGCCGGACCTACCGGATCGTAGGCGAAGACGAGGCCGATCCGGCCCAGGGCACGATCTCCTACCTCTCACCGATGGCGCGCGCGCTGACCGGCAAGGTCGTCGGCGACGTCGTCGAGGTGAACGGACACGAGAGCGAGATTCTGGAGATCGCCTGACTGGGGCTCCTGAGTCCCCTGACAGCGACTTTCAGAACGCCTCGGGAACGATCATCGGCAACACGGGATGATCGAACAAGAAAAAAGGCTCGGATTGCTCCGAGCCCGAGAAGGGAAAAGGCCATTGGGGGCTGAACTGGCCTTCGTAAAGGGTGAACTCGCCGCCGGCAGCTTGGTTCCAACCGATTTCAGAAAATTCTCAGCGCGGCGCCGCGGCTCTCCGAAGCCGGTCGTTGATGGCTTCGCCCAGACCGCGCTCGGGAATGGACGCCACCGCGATCACCCGCGCTCCGACGCCGTCGAGTTGGCGCAGGGCGGAAAACAGGTGAGCCGCGGCTTCGGCAAGATCGCCCGCGGGACTGAGGTTGAGGCGCGCCCGCGCGGCATCCGCTCCCGGAAGGGTTTCCGGGCCGAACAACAACACCGCCTCCTCCGATGAAGCGGAGGTCGCCTCGAGGCGGACTTGCGCCCGAGGGGCGTAGTGGGACGCGAGCAGTCCGGGACCGACCGGATGGGCGGTGTCCCCGCTCTCCGGGCCGGCCAGGGCGTAGCCGAGGCGCGCCTCCAGCGCTTCGCGCGTGAGACCGCCCGGCCGCAGCAGCCGGGGCGGCCCGCCGAGGCAGGCAATCACGCTGGATTCGACGCCGACCGGCGTCTCGCCACCATCCAGCACCGCGGCGATCCGGCCCTCGAGATCCGCGAGGACGTGGTCGGCGCTGGTCGGGCTGACGCGTCCCGAACGGTTGGCGGAGGGCGCGGCGACGGGCCGACCGACCCGCGCCAGCAGGGCCCGGGTCAGGGCGGGCGCCGGCACCCGCAGGGCGACGCTCGGCAGGCCGGCCCGTGCAAGGTCGCAGACGCGGCAGTCCGGGGCGGCCGGCACCACCAGGGTCAGGGGACCGGGCCAGAACGCTTCGGCGAGGCTGCGCGCCGCCGCATCGAAGACGCCCTCGGCGAAGGCCGACGCCGTGTCGGCGAGATGCGCGATCAGCGGGTTGAAGCGCGGCCGCTGCTTGGCGGCAAAGATTCGTGCCACCGCCACCGGATCGGTGGCATCGGCCCCGAGGCCGTAGACCGTCTCGGTGGGGAAGGCCACGACCTGCCCGGCATAGAGCAGAGAGGCGGCCGCCGCGATCCCGTCGGCCGCTTCGGAAAGCCGGGCGGTCGTTATGGCCGGGATCGCATCGTCGGGGATTGACCCGAGATCGTTCATATCTAAACTATCTGCGCTGGCACCCCTTTGCCGGGGAGAGCCTTGGGCCTAGCGCCCGGCCGGGCCATGCGTCAAACACGGGGCGACACGCGTCGATTCAATCAAGGCGCGGGAGGAAGCATCATGACCTATCGCGCTCCGGTGGCTGACATGCTGTTCGCCCTGCGCCACGTGGCCGGGCTCGACGCAGCCCTGGCGGCCGGCCTGCATGGCGACCTCGCCGTCGACGACGCGGAAGCCGTCCTGGCCGAGGCCGGCAAGGTCGCCGAATCGGTCATCGCCCCGCTCAACCGGGTGGGCGACCGTCACGGCACGCCGCTCAGGGACGGTGCCATCACGACGCCGCCGGGCTGGCGCGAGGCCTACCAGACCTGGATCGCGGGCGGCTGGAACGGGCTCAGCGCCGACCCCGACCATGGTGGGCAGGGCCTGCCCCTCGTGCTCAACGCCGCCTGCAACGAGATGTGGAATGCGGCCAGCATCGCCTTCGGTCTCTGCCCGCTCCTCACGGCGGGCGGCATCGAGGCCCTGGCCCAGCACGGCTCGGCCGACCTCAAGACGCGCTACCTCGACAAGCTGGTCTCGGGGGAATGGACCGCGACCATGAACCTGACCGAGCCGCAGGCCGGCTCCGATCTGGCCATCTTGCGCAGCCGCGCCGAGCCCCTCGGGGACGGCCGCTACGGCATCGTCGGCGCCAAGATCTACATCACCTACGGCGAGCACGACCTGACCGACAACATCGTCCACCTCGTGCTGGCTCGGCTCAAGGATGCGCCGGCCGGCACCCGCGGCATCTCGCTGTTCCTCGTTCCGAAGGTGTTGCCGGACGGCAGCCGCAACGACCTGCGTTGCTCCGGCATCGAGCACAAGCTCGGCATCCACGGCTCCCCCACCTGCTCCATGGCCTTCGGCGACGACGGTGGCGCCATCGGCTGGCTCATCGGTGAAGAGAATCGTGGCCTCGCCTGCATGTTCACGATGATGAACTCGGCCCGGCTCAATGTCGGCCTGCAGGGTGTCGGCATCGCGGAGCGCGCCTACCAGCAGGCGCTGGGCTATGCCCGCGACCGGCGCCAGGGCAAGGCCCCGGGCGCCCCCGAGACGAGCCCCATCCTCGCCCATGCGGACGTGCAGCGCATGCTGCTGACCATGAAGGCCTTCACCCAGGCCGCCCGCGGCATCTGCTACCTCACCGCCGCGGCCCTGGACGCAGCGGAGGGCCCGGAGGGGCAGGCGGCTCACGACCGCGCCTCCCTGCTGACCCCCGTCGCCAAGGCCTTCTCCACCGACATCGCCAACGAGGTGACCTCGCTGGGCGTCCAGGTGCATGGCGGCATGGGCTTCGTGGAGGAGACCGGCGCCGCGCAGCACATGCGCGACGCCCGCATCCTCGGCATCTACGAGGGCACCAACGGCATCCAGGCCATCGACCTCGTCGCGCGCAAGCTGCCGCTGAACGGGGGCGCCACGGTGCGGGCACAGATCGCCAGCCTGCGCCGGACCGCCGAGGGCTTCCTCAAGGATCCCGACCCGGCCTTCGGCAACATCGGCGCCCGGCTGCGGGCGGGGATCGCGAGCCTGGACCGGGCGACGAGCTTCCAGCTCAAGGTCCTGGCTTCGAACCGGCCCGAGGCGGCGCTGGCCGGGGCGACGCCCTACCTGCGCCTGTTCGGCCTCGTCCAGGGCGGCGCCTGCCTCGGCCGCCAGGCGCTCGCCGCCAACGCGGCCCTGAAGACGGGGGAGACCGACCCGGCCCATGCCGGCCGGATCGCCCTGGCGCGCTTCTTCGCCGACAACCTGCTCACCGCGGCCGAGGGGCTGGAGGCGAGCATCCTGGCGGGCGGGCACTTTACCGAGGACGCCGCGCTCGCCCTGGCGAGCTGAGGAGGGCGGCTTGCGGACAGGCCGCCGCGTAACGATCGACCATCATCGGGGGGAGGGCACCATGAGCGAGCACATCGCCATCGCGGATACGGCCGACGGCGTCCGCCTCATCCGCATCGATCGGCCCGAGAAGAAGAACGCGCTGACGGGCGCCATGTACGATGCCATGCGCGCCGCCCTGGCGGAGGCCGACGAGCAGGATGCGATCGGGGCCGTGGTGTTCGCCGGGGTTCCGGGCGCCTTCAGCGCCGGCAACGACCTCGCCGACTTCGTCGCGGGCGCCGGCAAGCCGTTCCGCGAGGCGCCCGCCCTGCAATTTATCCGCCAGCTCGCCCGCACCCGCACGCCGATGATCGCGGCCGTGGACGGGATCGCGGTGGGGATCGGCACCACGCTGACCCTGCATTGCGACCTCGTCTATGCCAGCCCGGCCGCCCGCTTCCGCATGCCCTTCGTAGAGCTCGGCCTCGTACCGGAGGCGGCGTCGAGCTACCTGCTCCCGCGCCGGGTCGGGCTCCTGAAGGCCACCGAGATGCTGCTCCTCAGCCAAGGCTTCGACGCCGACGACGCGCTCGGCCTCGGCCTCGTCAACGCGGTGATGCCGGCCGGCCTGCTCCTCGAGCATGCCCAGGCCCAGGGTGCGCGCCTCTCCGGGCTTCCGCGGGGAGCCGTGCAGGCGACGCGGGCGCTGATCCGCGGTGACCAGGCCGCCCTGGAAGCCGCTCTCGAGGCCGAGGCCGTCGCCTTCGAGGAGCGCCTGCGGGCGCCCGAAGCCCAGGCGGCCTTCGCGCGCTTTCTCGGCCGGGCCAAACCGGCGTGAGTGCGGGCCCGGTTCTCGCGCCGAACCCCGATCTGCGCGGAAAGATCTGCCTCGTGGCCGGAGCCTCGCGCGGGGTGGGGCGGGGGATCGCCCGGGGCCTGGGCGAGGCGGGCGCCACCGTCATCGTCACGGCCCGGTCCAGCGAGACGGGGCCGCGCACGGAGGGACGGCCGGAGGTCGTGGAGGACACGGCCCGCGCCGTCGATGCCGCCGGGGGCGAGGGCCACCACTATCTCTGCGACCACACCAGCGAGCGCGCGGTGGACGCGTTGGTCCACTGGATCCTGCGCCGGTTCGGGCGCATCGACGTCGCCGTCGCCGGCGTCTGGGGCGGCAACGAGGGCTATGACGGCGAGCGCTACGCCGACGGTGCCGCCTGGGGCACGCCGTTCTGGCGCCGCTCGGCCGAGCCGTTCTCGGAGTTCTTCGGGAGCGGCCCCTATCCGGCCCTGCTGCTCGCCCGCGCCATCGCCCCCGCGATGGTCTCGGCGAGATCCGGGCTCGTCGCCTTCGTCTCCTTCGACACCGCGCCGGGCTATCTCGGCGACATCTTCTACGACCTGACCAAGGCGGCCACGAACCGGCTCGCCTTCGCCTGCGCCCAGGAACTGGCGCCGCACGGCGTCACGGCGCTGGGCCTCTCGCCCGGCTTCGTGCGCACCGAGCGCGCCATCGACATCGGCCACGCCGACCGGGCGACGGAGAGCCCGCTCTATGCCGGCCGGGCCCTCGCCGCCCTGGCCGCCGACCCCGCGGTCGCGGCCCGGGCCGGGCAGATCCTCCATGCGGGCGATCTTGCCGCCGCGTACGGCTTCACCGATGCGGACGGCACGCAGCCGCCCCGGTTCCAGATCAACGCCGAGGAGACCTGAGACATGAGCGGATCGCTGAACGGTAAGACCCTGTTCATCACCGGGGCCTCCCGCGGGATCGGCCTCGCGATCGCCCTGCGGGCGGCCCGCGACGGCGCGAACATCGCCATCGCCGCCAAGACGGACACGCCGCATCCGAAGCTGGAGGGCACGATCCACACCGCCGCCGCCGCCGTCGAGGCGGCGGGCGGCCGGGCCCTGCCGCTCCTGGTGGATGTCCGCGACGAGGACAGCGTCGCCTCGGCGATCGCCCGCACGGCCGAGACCTTCGGCGGCATCGACATCGTGGTGAACAACGCCAGCGCGATCTCGCTGACCCGGACGCCCGAGACCGAGATGAAGCGCTTCGACCTGATGCACGGCATCAACACGCGCGGGACCTACATGGTCAGCAAGTACGCGATCCCGCACCTCGCCAAGGCCGAGAACCCGCACATCGTCATGCTCTCGCCGCCCCTCGACATGACCGAGCAGTGGTTCGCCCCGCACTTGGCCTATTCCATCGCCAAGTACGGCATGTCGCTCTGCGTGCTCGGGCTCGCCGGCGAGTTGCGGCGCCAGGGCATCGCGGTGAACGCCCTCTGGCCTCGCACCACCATCGCCACGGCGGCGGTGAAGAACCTGCTGGGCGGCGAGGCGCTGATGCAGGCGAGCCGCACGCCCGAGATCCTGGCCGATGCCGCCCACGCGCTGTTCTGCCTGCCCGCCCGGGCGGTGTCCGGCCGCTTCCTCATCGACGACAGCTTCCTGGCGGAGCAGGGTGTCACGGACTTTTCAAAATACCGCGTCACACCCGGCATCCCTCTTGCGCCGGACTTCTTCGTGCCGGATGCGAGCACACCGCCTCCCGGGGCCTTCGCCTGAGACATCCCGCGTGATCTTCATCCACCAGCCGGTCGCCGGCGCCGGGCAGACCCTGCTCGAGCGCCGTTCCCTCGAATTGCAGGAGCCGATCCCCGACGACACCGTCTGGCTCGACATGGTGCGGCCGAGCCGGGAGGAGGACCTGAAGGTCGAGGTCTTCATGGGCATCTCGGTGCCGACCCGCGAGGAGATGAAGGACATCGAGCCCTCCGAACTCCTCTACGTCGAGGACGGGGCGCGCTACATGACCGGCCGGGTGCTGAGCAAGGTCAGCGAGTCCGAGGAGCCGGGCCTCGCCGGCATCACCTTCATCCTGCGCGGCAACCGCCTCGTGACGGTGCGCTACGAGGAGCCGCAGGCCTTCCGGATGTATACCCAGCGGGCCGGCCGCTCCACGGGCAACGGCCCGTCGGCGGTACCCTCGGGCGAGACCATCCTGGCCGGGTTGATCGAGACGGTGATCGACCGCGCGGCCGACGTGCTCCAGCTCCAGGGCGAGCGCATCGATCGCCTCTCCGGCAAGATCTTCGAGGAGAAGGAGGACCCGAGCGCCCGCAACACCGCCCTGCAGGACACCCTCCGGGCCCTGGGGCGCCACGGCGACCTCATCTCGAAGCAGCGCGAGAGCCTGGTCTCGATGGAGCGCATCCTGCTCTCCCTCTCGGCGACCTACCGCACCGCCAAGGCACCGCGCGAACTGCGCGAGGATGTCCGCTCCACCCTGCGCGACCTGCAGTCCCTGGAGGAGCACGCCACCTTCCTGTCCTCGAAGATCCAGTTCCTCCTCGACGCCACCCTCGGGCTGGTGAACCTGGAGCAGAACAACATCATCAAGCTGTTCTCGGTCATGGCGGTGGTCTTCATGCCGCCGACCCTGATCGCCTCGATCTACGGCATGAACTTCAAGGCCATGCCCGAACTGGATTGGGGGTTCGGATACCCGATGGCGGTCGTCATGATGGTCGTCGCGGCCGTGCTACCGTACGTTTTCTTCCGCTGGAAACGCTGGCTGTAGCGAGTATTCGATGCAACCTGTTAAGGATGCTCATGCAATGTAACCGCGCTTGGCATGATCCGGAAGGCGGATGCATGCTCTTGGAGCGGTTCCATGACCTTGAAGACCATGACCATCCGCACTCGGTTGGTAGCCAGCTTCGCGATCATTACAGTCTTCATCGTCGCAATCGGCTGGCTCGGAATGTCCGGTGTCGGACGGATCAATGATCTACTGACCGCCGTCCAGAACAATTGGCTTCCAAGCGTGCAGGCGAGCGGTCGCATCGACGTCGCCCTGGCCCGTTACACCACGAGCCTGCTGCGCGTGACGCAGACCACGGATGCCGCCGACCAGGCCAAGATCGAAGCCGACATGACCAAGCGGCGGGAGCAGATCGGGGCCCTGTCGAAAGCCTACGAGCGCCTGATCAGTTCGGACGCGGAGCGTGGCCATTTTCAGGTCTTCCAGCGGGAGGTGACCACCTTCTTCGGCATGGCCGACCGGATCGTCTCCACCGCGCACACGGCCCCGAAGGGCGAGGCCTACAAACTCTACCTCTCCGACGGCGTCGAGCCGCGGCGGCGGGCCTCCACCGCCCTGGAGAAGCTCATCGAGATCAACGACGCGGGTGCTGCGCAGGCCGAGGCGGAGGGCGTCGCCCTCACGGCCCGGACGCAAGCGATCGCTCTGGCGGCCCTCGCCCTGGCTGTCGTGCTCGCGGTCCTGCTGGCGACCCTGATCATCCGCAGCGTCACCCGCGGCATCGACTCGGTCGTGCGACCCATGACGGCGCTCACCGCCGGCGATCTCGCCGTCACGGTCCCGCACCAGGGCACCGGCACCGAGATCGGCCGCATCGCCGACGCCGTCCAGGTCTTCAAGGAGAGCCTGGTCCGCATGAAGGCCCTGGAGGACGACACCGCCTTGGCCCGGGCCGGGGCCGAGGCCCAGCGCCGACGGGCGATGCAGGAGATGGCCGATGGCTTCGAACGTGCCGTGGGCGGCATCGTCGCCTCCGTGGGCAAGGCCGCGGGCGAGTTGCAGGCCACCGCCCAGGCCATGAGCGGCACCGCGAGCGAGACCGCCGGGCGTTCCATATCGGTGGCGGCCGCCGCCGAGGAGGCAGCCTCGAACGTCGAGACGGTGGCGGCGGCGGCCGAGGAGCTCGGCTCCTCCGTGCAGGAGATCGGCCGCCAGGTTCAGGGCTCGGCCGAGCTCGCCGGCGCCGCCGTGCGCGAGGCCGGCACGACCGCCGCCCTGGTGCAGGAACTCAGCGGCGCGACGGCGCGGATCGGCGACGTGGTCAAGCTGATCTCCGATATCGCAGGCCAGACCAACCTCCTCGCCCTCAACGCCACCATCGAGGCGGCCCGCGCCGGCGAGGCGGGGCGCGGCTTCGCCGTGGTGGCGACGGAGGTGAAGGAACTCGCCGGGCAGACGGCCCGGGCCACCGACGAGATCAGCACGCAGATCGCCCGGATCCAGGGCGCCACCGCCGAGAGCGTGCATGCCATCGACGCCATCCGCGGACGGATCGACGAGATCAGCGCCGTGGCGACCACCATCGCGGCGGCCGTCGAGGAGCAGGGCGCGGCGACCCAGGAGATCGTCCGCAACGTCGCGCAGGCCTCTACCGGTACGGGCGAGGTCACGGCCAACATCGCCGGTGTGGCGGGGGCGGCCGAGGAGACCGGTGCCGCGGCGAGCCAGGTCCTCGCCTCCGCCTCGGCCCTCTCGCGCCAGTCCGACCATCTCGGCCAGGAGGTCAGCCGCTTCCTCGCGAGCGTCCGCGCCGCCTGAGACCGGCGTCACACCCCGGGGGATCCGTCTCCCGAGGGCCTCGACCCCAGGACCCGCGGCCCGCCGAGCCATCGACCCCGGCAGGCCCCTCGCGCCGCACGAGTCCCTTGCCCATCGGGTCGAATTTGCGGATCGTCCGCGGATGTGTGGACGCTTCTTCATCGCCCAGGCCCCGGAGATCTTCCGGGCCTTCTACGGCTATCCCGAGGTGCCGAACTTTCCGCCCCGGTACAACGTGGCACCGATGCAGCCGGTACCGGTGGTCTTGTCCGCGGGCGGCCGACGCCAGTTCCGGCTGGTGCGCTGGGGCCTCTGGCCGAGCTGGGTCAAGGACCCGAAGGACTTCCCCCTCGTCATCAACGCCCGGTCCGAAACCCTGCGGGAGAAGCCGACCTTCCGCGGCGCCCTGCGCCACCGCCGCTGCGTCTTCCTCGCCGACGGCTTCTACGAGTGGCGCCGGGAGGGAACGGGCAAGGCCGCAACGAAGACCCCCTTCATGATCCGCCGTGCCGACCGGGCGCCGATGGCACTCGCGGGCCTCTGGGAGGACTGGCTCGGCGCCGACGGCTCGGAGGTCGACACCGCCGCCATCGTCACCACCGACGCCAACGGCACCATGGCCGCCGTGCACGACCGCATGCCCGTGATCCTGGCGCCGGATCAGATCGGCCCCTGGCTCGACACACGCGGCACCGAGCCGGACGAGGCGATGAGGCTGTGTCGTCCCTGTGCCGACGACTGGCTCACCCTCGATCCCGTCAGCGCGCGGGTCAACAACGCCCGCATCGACGCGCCGGACCTGATCGAACCTCTGGCCCGACCGCAGAGGGGCGAGGCGGAGCGATCGGCGCCGCCCGCCGAGCAGCCGCGTTCCAGCGACGAGGATGCACAGGGCGCTCTGTTCTGAGGACGGACCCCGCGGGACGACGGCGTCTTGCGTTCGGCTCCCAAAGGTCGCATCGCTCCCGCGGCCCTGCCGGGCCGTTCAGGGGAGCACAGCATGACGGCGGAAGAGATCGACCAGATGAACCGGGCGCGGGACAGCCTGGCCCGTCAGCGCGGTGCGCTCGCCCGCCGGATCGGCAGCAGCGAGGTCGCGGCCCCCTCGGCAGCAGACGATCTCACCCGGATCCTCCTCGCGATCGAGGCCGTGGACCGGGCCCTGGTGGATGCCGGCCGGCCCTACATGCGTCCCGAGAACTGAGGGCGCGGACCATGGACGAGACCCGGGACGCGAACGGCACCAAGCTCGCCGAGGGCGATGCGGTGACGCTGATCAAGGACCTGAAGGTGAAGGGCACCTCGACGACCCTGAAACGCGGCACGCTGATCAAGAACATCCGCTTGACCGACGACCCGTCCGAGATCGAGTGCAACGCCGAGAAGGTGAAGGGCCTCGTGCTGCGGGCTGAATTCCTCAAGAAGGCCTGAGGCGGGTTGCTCAAGCCGGCCTGCGGCGGGGCCTCGCCGGCCCCGCGCCACAGGCCGGTGCGGCGCGGGCCTACTCGTCCGTGGCCGTGGAGACGCGGGCGGGCGAGCGGGTCAGGCTGCGGATCGCCCGCAGGGGCCGGCCGGACTTCTCCGAGATGGCACGGTCCTGATCCTCGATGAGCTGGCGGGCCGGCTCGTCGCCGTCGAGGCCGCCGAGGATCTCCATGGGGACGCGCCGGTTGGAGGCGCGGGACTCGTCGTCATAGACGACGTCGAACAGGACGGAGCCACGCTCCTGCGGTTTCGACTTGGTACGCTTGGCCATGACGGGACGATGCTCGAACTGCAGGGGTGGGGAAGAGACGCCGACAGCCACGAATGGGCGGGGCAGGTGCGCGTACATCCGGCGTCACCCAGGCCCGGCCTCGTGGCCGTCTCCGATCGAGCGACGCGGGGTCGCGATCGGTATGCCTCCTAGATGGTGCCACCGCTCCCGCTTGGCAACCCGTTTCACCGAGGCGCGGCGCCTGTTTGCCGAGCCGCGGCGCCTGTCCGGCACGCCCGCCGTCTGGCACGATGCGTGCGCCGCCGTGGCGGCTGGGCCGGCAGAGCGGCGCCGGTGCACGCCAAGTCCCAGGACCCGGGAGATCGCATGACCGACACGCGACCGCTGACGCGCTTCTCCGTCGAACCGTTGAGCCGGATGACGCGACACCTCTCCGCGGTGGCCTCGGGCCGGGCGGAACCCGACCGTGTCCTCACCGGCGCCCGCCTGCTCTCGACCTACTCGGAGCGCATCCTGCCGGATCGCGAAGTCTGGATCGCCGGCGGGCGGATCGCGGCGGTGAAGCCGGCCGGGACCTACCGGGGCGGCGCGCCGCGGCACGACCTCGGCAGGGGCCTCCTGGCCCCGGGCCTCGTCGACCCGCACCTACACATCGAGAGCAGCATGGTCACGGCCTGTGCCTATGCCGAGGCCGCGCTCCTCAACGGCACCACCACGATCGTCTGCGACAGCCACGAGATCGGCAACGTCCTCGACACCGACGGCATCGCCTGGATGCTGGAGGATGCCCGCGCGGCGCCCCTGAACATCTACCTGACGGTGCCCAGCACGGTGCCGGCGACCTCGCCCGAGCTGGAGACCGCGGGCGGCGACCTCGATGCCGCCAAGATTGCAAGCCTGTTCGATGCCTGGCCGGAGGCGATCGGCCTCGGCGAGAAGATGGACTTCGTCGCGGTCTGCGAGGGCGATCCCCGTGCCCACGCCATCATCCGGGCCGCCCTGGAGCGCGGACGCCCGGTCTCGGGGCACATCTACGGGCGCGACTTCGTGGCGGCCTACGCCGCCAGCGGTGTCACCGATACCCATGAGGCGATCGATCGCGACATCGCCGACGACCTGCTGGAGGCCGGCGTCTGGATCTACCTGCGCGGCGGCCCGCCGACCACGCCCTGGCACAGCCTGCCGAAAGCCATCGGCACCATCCTGGACTACGGCGCCGCGGCCAAGAGGATCTGCGTCTGCACCGACGATCGCGACGCGCAGGACCTCCTCGCCTTCGGCCTCGACTGGGTCGTGCGCGAGGCGGTGCGCATGGGCATTCCGAAGGTCCAGGCTTGGTCGATGGGCTCGCTGCACCCCGCCACCCGCTACGGCCTCGACGGCGAGATCGGCGGCTTCGGTGGCGGGCGCCGGGCCGACCTCGTCCTCCTCGACGACGACCTCGTCCCCCAGTCCACCTGGTACGGCGGCGCGCTCGTGGTCGAGAACCGCCGGATCACGCCCCTGCTCGACGCCGCCCTGTCGCGTCCCTACCGCTATCCGGCGCCGGCCTACGCCACCATGCACCTGCCCGATCCGCTGCCGGCCCTGACCCCGGACCTCCCGACGGGCCCCTGTCGGATCAATGCGATCCGCACCACGCTGCCGGGCATCGAGCTCACCCACGAGGTCGTCGACCTCGTGCCCGGGCCCGACTGGCCCGCGACGCTGGCGGCCAACGACCTCTGTTTCGTGACGGTAATCGAGCGCCACGGCCGCGCCGGCAACGTCGCCCACGGGCTGCTGCGGGCCTTCGGACTGAAGCGGGGCGCGGTGGCGAGCAGCGTCGGCCACGATTCGCACAACGTCATCGTCGCAGGTCTGAACGAGGCCGACATGCGCGTCGCTCTCGATGCGCTCAGTGCGATCCAGGGCGGTGTCTGCGTGGTCGAGGACGGAGCCGTGGTCGCCCTGGTGCCGCTGCCGGTGGCGGGGCTGCTGTCGGACAAGCGCGTCACCGCCGTGGCCGAGGAGGTGCGGGTTCTGAAGGAGGCCTGGATGCGGGCGGGCTGCACCATCCCGTATATGGGCTTCAACCTGATCCCGCTCTCGGTGATCCCGGAGATCCGCATCACCGACAAGGGGCTCGTCCTGGTGCCGGGAATGCGGATCGTGCCGCTGTTCGAGGCGGCCTGACGCTTTTTTCCGATTCCGAGGACGGGAACCCCGGCGGGATCCGCCCGTTGTCAGGCAGGTCTCAACAGCCTCTCGATCCTCCCAAGCTTACACAGCCTGCATGCCGTGATCGGCGCGCGGGCTGTTTCTTTGTCCAGGGCTCACCCGATCCGGGGATCGCCCAGACGGCGGGGTGGACGGAAGGGGCGCCAGACCGCTCCTGGGAGTTGCCCCGATGCGTAGTCTTCTCACCCTCATCATCGTCGGCGCGGTCGCCTTCGTGCTCGTCGGCATGTACGTGGCTCCGGGCCAGCCCGACCTGCGGGCCTGGTACCTGCGCAATGCCTGCGAGCATCTCGACAAGGTGTCGCCGCAGATCTGCGCCCCGGCCCGCAAGGCCGAGAGCGGGGTGCCGACCTGAACGCGATCGACTGGTTTTTTCGCGACCGGCGAACCGGTGCGATCACCATCGGGCAATGGCCGAACGCCCCGCTGCTGATCTTCATCGGCTGCGCGGTGCTCGGGTGGCTCGACGGTCCCGGCGGCCGGATCGGCCCCTACCTCCGCGTGCTCGGTGCGGCAGCCCTGGCGTGGTGGGCCGTCGACGAGATCGTGCGCGGCGTGAATCCCTGGCGGCGCTGCCTCGGCGCGGGCGTCCTGGCCTTCTTGGTCTGGAAGCTGGCGCGCACCGCCCTCTGACGGCAGCGTTTCGTCTTGCCGAACCCCGTGCGTCACCTATTCTCGGTGTGGCGCGCGGCGCGCAGGAGGATTCGCAGGCATGTCGTTCTTCATCGGGATCGCGGGGCCCTGGATCGTCATCGCCGTGCTCGAGATGCTGTCGCTCAGCCGCCAGCGCGACCTGGATGCCGAGACCCTGGCCCCCGGCGGTGCGTCGTCGCTGAGCGTTGCCCACAGCGCCTACCTCGCTTAACCCGCATCCATCCGAGGCGCGCCGTCCGGCGCCCGTGCGGGATGCGAGGAACGACGTGGTGCGAGCAGGCGAACAGGCGACCGGCGTGTTTCCCGGACAACGGGGCGTGCGGATCTGGCTCTACGTCCTGGCCGCCCTCGTCGTCGGCATGGTGGCCGTCGGCGGCGCCACGCGCCTCACCGGTTCCGGGCTCTCCATCACCGAGTGGCGGCCGGTCACCGGGGCGATCCCGCCCGTCTCGCCCGAGGCCTGGGCGGCGGAGTTCGAGAAATACCGCGATACGCCCCAGTACCGCATCCTGAACCAGGGCATGGGGCTGTCGGACTTCAAGGTCCTGTACGCCTGGGAATGGGGCCACCGCCTCCTGGGCCGTGTCGTCGGCCTGGTCTTCTTCCTGCCGCTGCTCTGGTTCTGGTGGCGCGGCGCCCTGACCCGGCGCCTCGGCCTCGGCCTCCTCGGGCTCGGCGTCCTGGGCGGCCTCCAGGGCGCGATCGGCTGGATCATGGTCGCCTCCGGCCTGCAGCCCGGCATGACGGCCGTGGCGCCCCTCAAGCTCGCCCTGCATCTCACCACCGCGAGCCTGATCCTGGCTGGCCTGGTCTGGCTCGCGGCCGGATTGCGGGCGCCGGACACCGCCGTCGAAGCTGATCCATCCCGCCTGCGCCGGACGGCCCTGGCCATCATGGCCCTCGTCGTCGTGCAGATCTTCCTCGGCGGCCTCGTGGCGGGCTCGAAGGCCGGCCTCCTCTACAACACCTGGCCGACCATGGACGGGCACCTCATCCCTCCGGTCGCGGACCTCTTCGCCGGAACGCCCTGGATCGAGAATTTCGTCGACAACCTCGCCCTGGTACAGCTGAACCACCGCCTCACCGCCTACCTGCTCCTGGCGGTCGCCTTCGTTCATGCGTTCGATGCCCGCCGGGCGCGCCCGGGCTCCGGCATGGCCCGCCGGGCGACCGGAATCGCCGCCCTCGTCCTCACCCAGGCCGTCCTCGGCATCACCACCCTGTTGCTGGCCGTGCCCCTCTGGGCCGCGCTCGCCCATCAGGTCTTCGCCATGGCGGTGCTGACGATGGCGACGGTTCATGCCCGGCGGGCGGCCCATTCCGACGTCGCGGCGCCCCTCGGGCGCCCGTCGACCCCCTTCGGCTACGAATCTCTGTCCGGCAGGACGGCGTGATCGACGCGGCGGCCTGATCGGGCGGAGCGCGCGACCGGCTCGGCGCCTCGCGCCGGTGCCCCGTCCGCCGTCGCGGCCCGCCATGTGCGGATCACCACATCGCGACCGCACTGCAACGAACCACTCTGGTCCCCGCACGTTCGACCCCCGTCACGACGCGGCCGGAGGCTCTCGGCCTCCCCGTGTCTGGCGCCCCTGAACCGCGAGAGGACGACCCCTGCATGCAGGATACCGAGACCCGGCGCACGCCCGCATCCGAGCGGACCACCCCCGAGACCCGGATACCCCCCGCCGCCCGTCCGAACCCGACCCCTGCGACGCGCCGCCACGGCAAGCATGCCTGGCTGGCCCTCGGCCTGACGGGATTGCTCGGCGCCGTCTGGGCCGTCGCCATCGCCAACCGCTATCCGCACATCCTTCCGGGCTAGTCCTCGCCCGAAGAGATTCCTGTTGATGGCTCCAACTCGGTAGTTGTCGCGGGGAACGCGGCAACAGGTTGAAGCGTAGCCTCTACGGAAATACCGGAGGTCGGCGATGCTTTTAGCGGACGACGGACGCCCATCGGGAGTGACCTGGAACTATACCCGGAAAGAAATCCTGGCGGATGGCGCCGTGCACGTCGTGGGCGTCGCCCTCGGCGTCGCGGGTGCCATCGCCATCGTGGTGATCGCCGCGCTCTCGCCGCTCTCGCTTCTCGAGCGCGCCGGCGTCACGATCTACGCGGCCGGCCTCGTCTCGATGCTCGGCGTCTCGGCCACCTACAACATGTGGCCGGTCTCGCGGCGCAAGTGGCTGCTGCGGCGGGCCGACCACGCCCTGATCTACCTGATGATCGCCGGCACCTACACGCCCCTGGTGGCCCTGGTCGGGGACGGTCTCCCGGCCTGGAGCCTGCTCGGCACGGTCTGGCTGGTGGCGGCGATCGGCATCGCCCTCAAGCTGCTTCTGCCCGGCCGCTACGATCGGGCGTCGATCGGGCTCTACCTCACCCTCGGCTGGAGCGGGGTCGTCGCCTACGACGCGGTGATCGGCCGGCTCAGCAGCGATGCGCTCTGGATGCTCGCGTTCGGCGGCATCCTCTACTCCCTCGGGGTGATCTTCCACGTCTGGCGCAGCCTGCCGTACCAGAATGCGATCTGGCACGCGTTCGTGCTCGCCGCCACGGCCTGTCACTATGGAACGGTGATGGCCACCGTGATGAACGCGGGCGCCTGAGGGGCGCCCCGGTCCGGGGCAGGGGCATCGCGCGTCGACGGGACACGGCCGGCGCGCCCTATCGCTGCGCCTCACTTGTCCGTGCAGAGGCCACGGTCGGCGAGGTTGCGGTGCTCGCGCGGGTCACAATCCGTCGACAGGAACGAGGCCCACTCGGCGGGGGTGCCGTAGAAGGCGTTGCGGTCGACGTCGCCGCGCACGCCCGGCACCCGCCCGGTGGAGGTGAACTGCCACAGCATCCACTTGCGCTTGACGTAGCGCTGCTCCGGCTCGGCGGCCGTGGAGCGGACCCAGTGCGGGTAGTCCGGCAGTTCGTCCTCGAGGACGTCCTTGTGGAAGGTGATGTCGGTGTAGATGATCGGCCGCTTGCCGGTGTAGCGCTCCATCTCGTCGAGCATGTAGCGGATCATCGACAGGGCCTGGGCCTTGGGCAGCTTCTTCGGGCAGAGCTGCGAATGGCCGTTCCACTCGACGTCGAGCACGGGGGGGAGGGCGGTCGGGTCGTTGGGGACGTTCTTCTTGAACCAGGCCATCTGGTCCTGCGGCGAGCGGCACCAGAACACGAAGTGATAGGCGCCCCGCGGCACGCCGGCCTGCGCGGCCCCATCCCAGTTCGTGCGGAACCGCTCATCGACGTGGTCGCCCCCCTCGGTCGCCTTGATGAAGGCGAACTGGGTGCCGGCCGCGCGCACCGACATCCAATCGACGGGACCCTGCCACTTCGAGATGTCGATGCCCTGGACCGGGTGCTGCTTGGCCCGCGCGACGCCGGGATGGGGCTTGGCATCGCCCTTGGTCGGATAGAAATCCGTGGTGCCCGAGCAGGCCGCCAGGGCGGATAGCACGGCGACCGCTGCGCCGCGCCGCAATCCGGCGCGCCAAGCGGTCAGCGGCGCACGCTCGTTCTGACGTGCCGGGGCAGTCCCGTTCCACAGCCGCATCGTTGCCCGACCCACCAGCTTCTACGCGCTACCAATGGCTAAGGGATGGCCCGGGCGCGGTTAACAGACCTTTGACGGCAATGCGGCGGATTTCCGGAAGCCGTGTCGGGCGCGCCACATAGCCGGTGGACGCCCACCCTGGCCCCCACGGTCTCCACCCCCTAAGTGCAGGCCGTGCCTGCGGGTTTGGGACACAGGAGAGTGCCGTGAAGGTTCTGTTCACCATCGGGTACGAAGGCCTCGATTCCGAGCGCCTGATCGCCGCCCTGCGGGATGCGCAGGTGGGGACCCTGGCGGATGTCCGCGCCGTGGCGAATTCCCGCAAGCGCGGCTTTTCCAAGAATGCCCTGCGCACCAGCCTGGAGGACGCCGGCATCGGCTACGCCCATGCCCGCAGCCTCGGTACGCCGAAGGCCGGGCGGCAGGCGGCACGCGCCGACGACGCGGCCCTGATGCGGCGCATTTATTGCGAGGAGGTGCTCGACACCGCCGATGGCGGACTCGCCCTCGACGAACTCTGTACCCTGGCCGACCGCACGCCGATCTGCCTGCTCTGCTTCGAGCGTGAGCCGGCACGCTGCCATCGCCGCGTCCTCGCCGAGCGGATGCAGGCGCGGGGCTTCACGACCGTGGACCTGTTCGGCTGAGGCCGATCGCTCTCGCCACGCGCACACCACCGGCGCGTTGACAATCTAGAGTTATCCGGTTTTCACTTGCGGTGGGGTGACGATGTCGGATTTGCGATGACGCGCAAGGCGCTGGACCAGACGTTGGGCTTCCTCCGGGCGCTCGACCGGACCGCGAGCACCGACGATGTGGGTCGGCTGCTGGTCACGGAATTCGCCGCCCATGGCGTGTCCCATGCCATGGCGGGGACCATTCCCCGGAAGGGGACGCCGGCGCGGCAGCAGCACGGGCACATCCTCGTCAACACCTTCCCGGAGGAATGGGGCCGGCGCTACCTGACGCGCGGCTACGCCTTCCACGATCCCACGGTCCGCCACCTGGTTGACAGCACGGCGCCCTTCGCCTGGAGCGAGCTGGGCGAGCGGTTCCGCGACGATGCCGGCGCCCGCCGCGTGATGGCGGAGGCGGGCGAATTCCGGCTGCGCGACGGGATCACGGTCCCGCTGATGACCCTCGACGGCGATATGGCCGGGTTCAGCCTCTCGGGCGAGCGCCTCGGGCTGAATCCCGGCGATCGGCCCATGCTCCACCTGATCGCCACCTACGCCTTCGGCCACCTGCTGCGCCTGCGCGGCCCGGCCGGAGCGGCGCGGGCCGCCAAGCTTGCGCCGCGGGAGCGCGAGGCCCTGCAATGGGCGGCGGAGGGCAAGACCGACTGGGAGATCGGCGAGGTCATGGGCATCTCGACCCACGGGGTGGACTTCCACCTGCGCTCGGCCCGGACGAAGCTCGGCACGACCAACCGGACCCAGGCGGTCGCGGTGGCGTTGCGGCGCGGGCTGATCACCTGACACGGCCCCTTCGGGGCACCATCGCGACGAGACACGCACGGTCCGCCGCGCCGATCCCGCACGCCGCACCGCGTCCACCTACGGGTTCCCGTAGGTTTGTGACTGTCACGCTCATGTCAGAAGCGACCTCGGAACGGAGGTTTCGACATGATCCAGATCGTGACACCCGCGAATGAATACTGCTTCCGCGAAGAGATGGAACAGGTCTGGCGCCTGAGGCACGAGATCTTCGTGGAGGAAAAGCGCTGGCTCGACCTCGCTCGTCCCGATGGGCGCGAGATCGACCAGTTCGACACGGCCCACGCGATGCACTTCCTCGCCATCGAGGCGGGGCGGGTCATCGGCTACAGCCGGCTCCTGCCGACGACCCGACCGCACCTCCTCTCGGACGTGCTGCCCCAGCTCTGCGAGGGGGCGCTGCCCCGCGGCCACGACACCTGGGAATGGACGCGCCAGGCCGTCGCCCGGTCCCATCGCGGACGCGGCAAGGCGGTCAATCCGGTCTCGCTCGCCCTGCTCTCGGGCATCGTCGAGTGGGGCCTCTCCAACGGCGTACGCCAGCTCGTGCTGCAGATGCCGACCCTCTACCTGCTGCACGTGGTGCAGCTCCATTTCCGGGCCCGGCCGCTGGGCCTGCCGCAATCGATCAGCGGCGAGGACATCATCGCGGCCACCGCGGAGTTCGACGACCGGACCCTCGCGCGCCTGCGCACCCTTACGGGGCGCACGGACTCCGTGCTCGCCCCGACCTACCCCTACCTCGCCGCCTGACGCGCGGCCGCAAAGGACCTGCCATGCTCACCCTGATCCCGCCGCCGAAGGGCGAAGCCCTCGACGTGCTCGCCGCCCATTGCATCGCGGCACGCGCCGTCATCGAGGAGACCGGGACGCCGGTGATGCGGCGGCTGATCGACCTTCTGCTGTTCGAGATCGCCGTCGCCATGGCGGATCCGTCGGACAATCCGGCCCTCACCCTGGAGCCGGTCGCCTGAGAGCGAACGGGTGGACCTGCGCCGGAAGCTCAGCGCCCCATCAGGGCATCCACGTGGGCGGCGACGGAGAGGCCGAGCCCCTTGAGGCTGTAGCCGCCCTCCAGCACCGAGACGACGCGCCCGCCGGCGTGGCGATGGGCCAGCTCCATCAGGCGGCGGGTCGCCCAGCCGAAATCCGCTTCCGTGAGTTCGACATGGCCGAGCGGATCGAGGTGATGGGCATCGAAGCCGGCCGAGATGATGATGAGGTCGGGGGCAAAGGCGTCGAGGCGGCGCAGGATGCCGGCCTCGAAGGCCTCGCGAAAGACGGGGCCGTCGTCGCCCGCCCGCAGGGGCACGTTGACGATGGTGTCGTGGTTGCCCCGCTCCGACGTCGTGCCGGTGCCCGGAAACAGCGGCATCTCGTGGGTGGAGGCGTACATCACCGCGCGGTCGTCCCAGAAGATGTCCTGCGTGCCGTTGCCGTGGTGGACGTCCCAATCGACGATCGCCACCCGGCTCGCCCCGTGGGCTTCGCGGGCGTGGCGCGCCGCGATGGCGGCGTTGTTGAAGACGCAGAACCCCATCGCGGTCATGCGCTCGGCATGATGGCCCGGCGGCCGCATGGCCACGAAGGCATTGGCGCACTCGCCCGCCATCACGGCATCGATCGCGTGCACGGCGCCGCCGACCCCGCGCAGGGCCGCCTCGATGGTTCCGGGGGAGAGCAGGGTGTCGCCGTCGATCTGGACATAGCCGTCCGTCGGAGACGCCTCGATGAGCGCCTGCACGTAGGGTACGGGATGGACCAGGGTGGGCACCGAGGGTTCGGCCTTCGGGGCCTGGCCCCGGAGAAGACCGGCGAAGCGCTCGTCCTCGAGGGCCCGCTCCACCGCCCGGATCCGGTCGGCGCGTTCGGGATGTCCCTCCGGCATCGCGTGATCCAGGGCGGACGGATGGCTCACGTACAGCGTCGTCACGATCATCCCCTTGCGGCCGCCGACCTGTCGCTTCGATACAACAGATGATGCCAATGTATCACATCTTACGCGTGATCACGTTGCTGGGATGCGCGCTCGGCTCGGGTTGTGCAAGACCTGTCTGAACACGAATCGATCAGACCGCGCCCGATGACGGGCGGGTCGAGACAGGCCCTGACCCATGCGCGCGCCCGCCCTCCTGCTCCTGATCGGCGCGTTGCTGCCGCTCGGCGCCTGCAACACCCAGACCAATTCCGGGGCGACGGGACCGGCGATCGGACCGCTCGCCGCCGCTCCCCTGGCCGGGCCGGAGCGCGACAAGGCCTGGATGAAGCTCGCGCCCACCGCCCCCGTCGATCCGAAGATCGCCCGCGCCACCGTCGACTACCCGACGCGGGAAGCGCCCGGAACCGTCATCGTGGTCACCAAGGAGCGGCGACTCTACTACGTGCTGCCCGACGGCAAGGCCGTGCGCTATCCCGTGGCCGTCGGCCATGCCGGCATGGCCTGGGCCGGGACGGCCGAGGTCGATCGCAAGGGCGAATGGCCGGACTGGAACCCGCCGCCGGAGATGCTGGCCCGCCGGCCCGACCTGCCGAAGCGCCTGGAGGGCGGCCCCACCAGCCCGATCGGCGCCCGCGCGCTGTATCTCGCGGAGGGCAAGAAGGACACGCTGTTCCGCATCCACGGCACCAACGAGCCGGAGAAGATCGGCCAGGCGGTGTCCTCGGGCTGCATCCGCATGCTCAACGACGACGTGGTCGACCTCTACGACCGGGTGCCGATCGGCGCGAAGGTGGTGGTGCGCTGACACCCCGCAGGGGCATGCCGCGCGCCGGTCTCAGGCGACGACGCGTGCCGCTCCCCCGGCCACAGGCCGATGCGAACCCGGACCGGGTACGCGACCGAGCCGGGGCGGGGAGGATGCCAGCCCGTCCGGCCTTCCCCGCCCGGGGCCTCATCCCCAAGCGATCCACGCCGCGGCCGAGGCCCGGCCGCAGCGCCTGTCGATGGGCCCCTCCGGGCGGACCCGCGCGTCAGCCGAAATGGCCGTCGTCCACGACCACGCGGTTCTCCACCAAGCCGAACTGGAGGAAGTGCTGCATCGGGTCGATGCCCTCCCGGGCGACGTCCGCGTAGGCCTTGAGGTACGCCTTGGTGTCGAAGTCGGCGGCCGGGTCGCGGCCTTCCTTCCACCCGAAGGTCTCGTAATGGACGAGCGGGTTCATGCCTGAGCGGGCCACGTCGCCGTAGGCGGCCAGGTAGCCCTTGGTGTCGAAGATCGCGTTGGGGTCGCGCCCCTCCGTCCAGCCCGACGCCGCGAAGTGCTGGCGGGCGAACGCGAAGGCGTCCCCGCCCGCCGCCGACGCCGCGGCGGCCACGTCCGCGTTGGCCAGGAAGTAGTATTCCGGGTCGAAGCCACCCTGGATGTCGGTGGGCCGTCCCACCGCCGCGAAGGTGGCGCGGCCTTCCGCCTGACCGAATTCGAGGTAGTGCGCCAGCGGGTTGACGCCGGCCGCCTTCACGTCGGGATTGCGGGCGAGATAGGCCTCGTCGTCGAAGGACACGCCCGGGTCACGGCCCTGCTTCCAGCCGGCCTCGGCGTATTGCGTCAGCGGGTTGATGCCGGCGGCGGCCACGTCCGGGTTGGCGGCGCGGTAGCCCTTCGTCGAGAAGACGGCATTCGGGTCGCGGCCCTCCTGGGCTCCGAACTGGGCATAGTGGTCGTCCGCGTCCATGCCGGACGCCAGCACGTCCTTGTACCGGGCGAGGTAGTAGAGGTCGTTCACCAGGGGATTGCCGTCGTTAAGGACGATGGTCGTGTCCGAGAACAGGATGCGCTCGAAGCCGCCGATCGTGTCGCGGCCCTCCGGTCCGGTGACGAGGGTGACGGCCCCGTCCTGCGTCACCTGCGCGTCGGCGAGGCGCGACTGGAAGATCAGGGTGTCGTTGCCGACCGCACCGGCCTTGCCGCCGCCCATCAGGATGTCGTCGCCGAGGCTGTTGAACACGGTGTCGTCGCCGGCCCCGCCCTGCAGCACGTCGCCGAAGGGCGTGCCCTGGAGGATGTCGGCACCGTCCGTGCCGATCTTCACGACTCCGCGCTGGAACACCGTGTCGGCCCGGGCGGAGAGGTTCTGGATGCGCAGGTCGCCGGCCGGTCCGGTATCGGCGGTGCCGTAGGGCGTGACGGCGTGGAAGGCCTTCAGGTACTCGGCCAGGGCATCCTGCTCGGAGCCCTTGACCGCGAAGGTCTCGGTGTCGGGCAGGGAGACCGCGGCGGCGTCGCGCAGGGCGACCTTGTTCTCGCCGTAGGCCGGGAAGGGATAGTTGTCGCCGCCGAGGCCCGGCGCCGAGGCGGTGCCGGTGGCGAGGAAGTCGAGGGTCACGACCTTGATGGCGCGGCCGGCATCGCCGACGATCTGGCCGTTCTGTACCAGGGTGTCGAGGATGCGGCCGTCGGCGTCGAGGATCGCCGCATTGACGATGCGCTGGCCCTCGCGGGTGACCGCGCCGTTCACGTCGAGGGTCTGGGCCTGCTTCGTGGCGTCGAAGCTGTAGGAGATCCCGCCGACCTGGGCGAACTGGCCCGGAGTCGCTCCCGGCGCCACCGCGGCGACGCCGTGCTCGAGGATGCGCTCCAGCTCGGCGGCCGTCACGGTGGTGATCGCCAGGTTGTTGTTGAAGCGCAGGGAGTTGGTGACGTCGAGCTGCGAGATGTCGCCGGCCTGCTTGCCCGCGGAGGGGTTGGCCGCCGGGGGCAGCTCGGCGGTGGTGCCGCCCGTGGTCGAGAAGGAGCCGATCGAGTCGCGGATGCCGCCCCCGTTCTTGATCGAGACGGTGACGCCGGCATCGAACCGCTGGGCATACCAGAGGTTCGCATCCGACGAGAGGTCGCCGAGATTGGTCTCCTCGGTGCGGACCTCGCCGCGCCGCCCCTCCAGGTACACGCTGGTGCGGCCGAGGATGTTGCCGTCCTGCTGGCGGATCACGTCGGCGATGCCGGCGGTCTCCTGGACGCCGTCGTTGTCGGCGTCGAGCCCCTCGATCACCTCACGGACGAGGAAGCCCTTGCTGCCGGGCGTGAAGGCGGCGGCCATCGAGCCGTAGAGCCCCGCCACGCTCGTGTCGTCCACCGCGACGGCGCCGCTGGTGGCCGGGTTCACCGAGTCACGGATGATGTTGCCCCGGTCGTCGAAGGTGACGGTGAGACGGCCTACGTAGGAATACTCGGAGGCGGTGTTCACCAGGGCGAGGGTCTGGCCGCTGGCATTGGTGAAGAATTGCGGGTAGCCGCCGCCGGCCGTATCGCCGGGCAGCAGGCGGTCGCCGCTATCGGCGAGCAGGGTGTGCGAGCCGCCGCCGATGAGCACGTCGACGTTGCGCAGGAGCGGCGCCAGGGCCTGCTCGTTGGCGAGTTGCTGCAGGTGGGTCCCGACGATGACCTTGTTCACGTCCGGGTTGGCGGCGAGCACCCGGTCGATCTCGGCGTTGATCTGGCTTGCCAGCAGGGCGATGTCGTCCTGGCCGTTGAAGCCGTCCAGCGTGACGTTGCCGAGGGTCGTCAGCAGCGGCTCGAGCTGGGTGGTGGCGCCCACGAAGGCGATCTTCTCACCGTTCTCCACCAGGATCGTGGATTTGGCGATCTTGTCCGCCCCGGTGCCGGTCTGGGTCGAGGCCGGCCCCGTCTGCGCGAAGGTAGCGTTCGAGACGTTCGGGTTGACCAGCCCCGAGAGCGCGGCCTCGCGCGAGAAATTCAGGTTTGCGGAGAGGTAGGGGAACTGGGCGCCGACCCAGCTGTCGTCGGCACTGCCCGCCGCCGTGCCGAGATTGGCGCCGATGATGTTGGCCACCTCGGTCGGGCCGGAATCGAACTCGTGGTTGCCGAACACCGCCGCCTGGACGCCGATGATGTTCTGGATGGTGATGTCCGCCCGGCCGACCGAGGCCGCGAGCTTGGTGTAGGCGGCCGCGCCGGTGAGACCGTAGACCTGGTTGTAGACGCCGTTGTAGGTGGCGGCGAGCTGCGGGTCGGCGCCCGCGATGAAGAACGGGCTCGGGATCCAGCCGTCGCCGGTGGAGAGCGTGATCGAGTTCGGCGTCGCGTCCTCGAGCTTGTCCACGATGGCGGCGAAGTTCGCCGCGCGCTGCGTGGCGAGGAGGCCGGCCTCCCAGTCGGAGGCGTGCAGGATCTGGAGCGTGTAGGTCATGGCCGGCGGGGTCTCCGTCGTGAAATCGGGCTGGTCCTGGGGGATGCCGTCCGGCCGGGGCGTGGGCCGACGCGGAGCGGGTCGCAATCCGGCGCGGGGGCCGGGGAACCGTTCGCGAAGGCCGGCGGCGTCGGATGCATGCGGGCGCTCTGCGGAGAGGGAAGCGCCGGGAACCGACGCCCTGTTCGCGAGCCCGCATGACCCGTCGGCAATACGGTCGACGCTCCGCCCTCCTGCCGCTGGGCGGCATCGGACGACAAACCGCTCGACCGCATCGGGACAGTTCAGGCTCAGGCAGCCCATAGATCCGCCCCATGACAGGGCGATGAAACACAGCGATCCATCGTGGGGTCGGTTGTCCGGCGCGCGCCACAGCATGGCCGGCCGTAATCCCGGCCGGTCATCGGGCCTTCATCCCCGGACACCGATCGGTCTTGCGCGGGCAGCCTGCGGAAGCGTCCGAGACCGACGGCGGGGTGGGCCGGCCTGAGCCGACCCGCCGGTCACGCCCCGCTCGCCGCCGTCGCCGCGAGGGGCGGGTCCCGCTCGGGCGCGCACCGCAGGGCGATGTCGGCGCGCAGGCCGCGCCCGTTCGGGCCGCTGCCGAGCGTGACCGTGGCGCCGAGTTGCCGGGAGAACGCGCGGACGATGGCGAGGCCGAGGCCGCTGCCCTCCGTGTCGCGTCCCTCGTCGAGGCGGTGGAAGCGTTCGAAGACCCGTTCGCGCTCCGCCTCCGGGATACCGGGACCGTCATCCGTTACGGCGATGCGGATCTCGGTGCCGTCCCGCGCCTCCACCGTGGCGACGGTCACGGCGACCTGCCCGCCGGGTTCGGTGTAGCGCAGGGCATTGTCGATCAGGTTGCGCAGGAGCTCCGCGAGCAGGAGCGGTTCGAGGGTGACGCGGGTCCGGCCCTGCGCCTCGAAGGACAGGTCGATGTCCCGCCGGAGCGCCAGGCCGGCAAAGTCGGCGGCGGTGTCGCGTGCCAGGGCCGCCACGTCGACCGTGTCCGGCTTGGGGCGGCGAGCCGCACCCTCCTCCACGGCCGCCAGGGTCAGCAGCTGCGCGATGAGGTGGTCGAGGCGGTCCACGGCGGCGTCGATATCGGCCCGCGACGCGGACCAGGCCGCGCTCGCCGGAGGCTGCCGGTCGAGGAGGCTCAGATGCGTCTTCAGGATCGCCAGGGGGGTGCGCAGCTGGTGCGAGGCGTCGGCGGTGAACTCGCGCATCACCGCGAGCGCGTGGTTGAGCTGGCGCAGGAGCTCGTTGAGGGCGCCGACCAGGGGCAGCGCCTCCTGCGGGACCCCCGCGACGGTGAAGGCCGGCACCGCGCCACGGCCGTCGAAGCGGCGCTGCTCCACCTCCCGGCGCAGGCGGTCGAGGGGGGTCAGCCCCATCTGCACCGCGAACCAGACCAGCAGGAGGCCGATGGCGGCCAGGGTCGAGCCCAGGATCGTCAGGGCGGTGAGCATCCGGCGCACCAGGAGGTCGCGACCGTGGGTGGTCTCGGCGACCTGGACCAGGGCCGTGTGCCGGGTGACGTAGATCGGCTTGACCATCAGGCCGATGCGCACGCGCTGGCCGAGGAAGATGCCGTCGCGATAGGCCAGCGTCTCCGGGGGCGGGAGCGTCGCGGGCAGGCCCAGGTCCTTGTAGCCCGTCACCAAGTCCCCGTCGGCGGTGACGCTGTAGAAGATGCTGTCGCGCTCGGAGTTGGAGAGCATGCCGAAGGCCGCCGCCGGCACGTCGACGGTCACGTGCCCGTCCTGCACCGAGAGCCGCTCCGCGATCGACAGGATCGAACCGGCCAGCACCCGGTCGTAGGCGCGGGTGACGAAGGCATCCACGAACCAGGTGGAGCCGGCCGCGAGCGTCAGTGCGAGGGCCGCCATCGGGATCAGGAGGTAGGCGGCGACCCGCAGGCGCAGCGAGCGGATGCTCACCGCGCATCCCCGGGCGGCCCGGGCTCCATCAGGTAGCCGAGGCCGCGCAGGGTGACGATGCGCGGACCGGTCTCGCCGAGATGCCGGCGCAGGCGCGCCACGTAGACCTCCACGGCGTTGGGCGTGATCTCCTCGTCGAAGCCGAACACCTCCGCGGTCAGGCGTTCCTTGGAGACGACGCGGCCCACCCGGGTCATCAGCGATTCGAGGATCGCGATCTCGCGCTTGCGCAGGGGGAGGACCCGGCCCGCGAGGGTCGCGATCTGGCCCGAGCGGTCGTAGACCAGGTCGGCGCAAGTGAGGATCGGATCGGGCTGGCCGATCCCGCGCCGGACGAGGGCCCGGACCCGCGCCTCGAGCTCGGCCGGATCGAACGGCTTGGCGAGGTAGTCGTCGGCGCCGAGATCGAGGCCCACCACCCGGTCGGCCACCGCCGCCCGAGCCGTCAGGATCATGACCGGGACCGCGAGGCCGGCCCGGCGGATCTCGCGCAGGACGTCGAAGCCGGAGCGGTCGGGCAGGCCGAGATCGAGCACCACCAGGGCGTAGGCCTCCTGGCGCAGCCAGGGCAGCACCTCCGCGCCGCGGGCCGCGTGGTCGACGGCGAAGCCGCTGAGGCGCAGGGCCGAGACGATCCCGCGGGCCAGCGCGGCGTCATCCTCGACGATGAGGATCCGCATGGAGTGCCCCGACCTCCCCGACGGCCGCGACGACCGCCATGAACTATGTTTCGCGACGCGGCGCCGGGCCGTGTCAGGATGATGCAAGCTCCCGTGGTTACCTTAACTGTCGACAGGTGCGCAACGAGACGCACCATCGCCAGGGAGCACACCATGAACAAGCGGCTCGCATTGTCGCTCGCGCTGTCGATACTTGGCCTCGTCGCTGAGGCGCAGGCACAGACGACAGTCCCGTCCGGTTATCCGGCGGCTTATGCCGAGTTGATCGAGGCCGCCAACAAGGAAGGTGCGCTGTCGATCTATTCGACGGCGGATGCAGCCGAGGTTTCCGAGCTACTCACCCAGTTTCGGGCGCTCTATCCGAAGCTGAAAGTCGAGTATGCCGACCAGAATTCTACCGAACTCTATAGCCGTTACGTGGCGGAGGCGGCCGCCGGCGCGACTGCCGACCTGATCTGGTCTTCGGCGATGGACCTGCAGATCAAGCTCGTCAACGACGGCTACGCGATGACCTACGCCTCGCCGGAGAAGGGCGCGCTGCCCGACTGGGCGAAGTGGAAGGACCAGGCCTACGGCACCACCGCCGAGCCGATCGTCTTCGCCTACAACAAGCGCCTGGTGCCCGAGGCGGACGTGCCGCGCAGCCACGCGGACTTCGCCAAGCTCCTCGCCGCGCAGCCGGACGCCTTGAAGGGCAAGGTGACCTCCTACGATCCGGAGCGCTCCGGCGTCGGCTTCCTCTACGTCACGCAGGACGTGCAGATCAGCCCCTCGACGACTTGGGACACGGTCAAGGCGATGGGGAAGGCCAGCGCCAAGTTCTACACCTCCACCGGGGCGATGATCGAGCGCGTGGTCTCGGGCGAGCACACGCTCGCCTACAACATGATCGGCTCCTACGTCCTCCAGCGGAACCGGAAGGACCCGAACCTCAGCTTCGTCCTGCCGAAGGACTACACCCTGGTGATGTCGCGCATCGCCTTCGTCTCGGCCAAGGCCCGGCACCCGGCGAGCGCCAAGCTGTTCCTCGACTTCATCCTGTCGAAGGCCGGCCAGGTCGAGCTCGCCCGCCACGCCATGACCTCGGTGCGCGACGACCTGCAGGAGAGCCACGGCATCAGAAGCCTCCCGGGCGCCGGCGAGGTGACCCTGAAGCCGATCCGGGTCGGGCCCGAGCTCCTGACCTATCTCGACCAGATCACCCGTCTGCGCTTCCTGAAGCAGTGGCAGCGCGCCCTGGCGGCGAACTGAGCGATGCCGCGCGCCTTCCGCATCGCGGTGGTCCTGATCACCGCGCTCCTGATCCTCGGCCCCGTAAGCCTGGTGGTCTACCAGAGCTTCCTCAGCGGGCCGTTCTTCCAGCCGAACAGCACGCTGACGACCCAGGCCTACGAGTTCGTCCTCTTCGAGGAGGAGGATTTTCGCGAGGCCTTCCTGAACTCGGCGATCATCGCCGTGGGCATGACCGCGATCGCGGTGCCGCTCGGCTGCCTGATGGCCTTCCTGCTGGTGCGGACCGACCTGCCGGGCAAGCGCTTCATCGAGCCCCTGGTTCTGGTGCCGATGTTCGTCTCCTCGGTGGTGCTGGCCTTCGGCTTCGTGGTGGCCCTCGGCCCCGTCGGGCTCGTCAGCCTCTGGGTGAAGGGCCTCGTGGGCAGCATCCCCTGGTACCTCTACTCCAAGACCTCGCTGATCCTGATCGCGGGCCTCACCCACGTCCCGCACGTCTTCCTCTACGCGTCCTCCGCCCTGCGCTCGCTCGGCTCCGACGTGGAGGAGGCGGCCCGCTCCGCCGGGGCCGGCCCCCTGCGGGTCGCCCTGACGGTGAGCCTGCCCATGATCATGCCGAGCATCCTCTACGCCTCGGCGCTGGTGTTCTTCCTCGGCTTCGAGCTGTTCGGCCTGCCCCTGGTGCTGGGCGATCCCGAGCGCATCCTCGTGCTGGCGACCTACCTCTACAAGCTGACGAACAAGCTCGGCACGCCGTCCTACGACCTGATGGCGGTGGTGGTGGTCGCGATCATCTTCGTGACGCTGCCCCTGGTCTACACCCAGCGCAAGCTGCTGGCCGCCGCCAGCCGCTACGTGGCGGTGAAGGGCAAGGCCAGCGCCCAGCGCCCCCTGGCCATCGGCGCCTGGCGCTGGCCGGCCCTGGGGCTGATCGTGGCCTGGCTCGGCGTCACCGTGGTGATCCCCGTGACCGCGCTGGTGCTGCGCTCCTTCCTGGCCTCCTGGGGCGAGGGCGTCGGCATCTGGGAGAACCTGACCACCGCGCATTTCCGCGAGCTGATGGCGTACCCCAACCTCGTCCGGGGCATCGTCAACACCCTGCTCATCGCCACGGTCGGCGGCGCGCTCTCGGTGAGCTTCTACGCCCTCGTCAACCTCGCCCTGCACCGCTGGCGCTCGCGCTGGACGGCGGTGCTCGACTACCTGGTGCTGGTGCCGCGGGCCATGCCGGGGCTCATCGCCGGCCTGGCGATGTTCTGGCTGTTCCTGTTCACGCCGGTCCTGCAGCCCTTCCGCCAGACCCTGTTCAGCCTGTGGCTCGCCTACACGCTGGTCTGGCTCGCCTACGGCATGCGCCTCGTCAGCGCGTCCCTGCTGCAGATCGGCCCCGAACTGGAGGAGGCGGGCCGGGTCTCGGGCGCGCGCCCCGCCCAGGTCAGCCGCGACATCACCCTGCCGCTGATCAAGGCCGGCCTGATCGGCTCCTGGGTGCTGATCTTCGTGACCTTCGTGCGCGAGTACTCCACCGGCGTCTACCTGCTCAGCCCCGGCACGGAGGTCATCGGCTCGCTCCTGGTCTCCCTCTGGGGCACCGGCGCCGTCGACCTCGTCACCGCCCTCTCCACCGTCAACCTCGCCCTGATCCTCGTCGGCCTCGGCCTGATGTTCGCACTCGGGAACAAGCGTCATGCCTAAGCTCGTCATCGAAGACCTCCACCTCCGCTACGGCTCCGTCGAGGTGTTGAAGGGCATCGACGCCCGCTCCGAGGAAGGCTCCGTGGTCTGCCTCCTCGGACGCTCGGGCAGCGGCAAGACCACCCTGCTGCGCTCCATCGCCGGCCTGGAGGAGCCGTCCCGCGGGGCGATCCGCATCGACGGCCGCCCGGTCTTCGACGCGGCCGCCCGGGTGAACCTGCCGCCGGAGCGGCGCGACCTCGGCTTCGTGTTCCAATCCTACGCCCTCTGGCCGCACCGCACGGTGTTCGAGAACGTCGCCTACGGCCTGCGCCTGCGCGGAGAGGGCAAGGCGGGGATCGGCACGAAGGTGCGGGCGGCCCTCGACGGCGTCGGGCTCGGCGCCCTGGGGGAGCGCTACCCGTCCCAGCTCTCGGGCGGCCAGCAGCAGCGCGTCGCCATCGCCCGGGCCCTCGTCTACGAGCCGCCGGTGATCCTCCTCGACGAGCCGCTCTCGAACCTCGACGCCAAGCTGCGCGAGGAGGCCCGGATCTGGATCCGCGCCCTGATCAAGCGGCTGGGCATCACCGCGGTCTTCGTCACCCACGACCAGAGCGAGGCCCTCGCCATCGCCGACCAGGTCGTGCTCCTCGACGGCGGGCGGCTGGTCCAGTCCGGCGCGCCGGAGGAGCTCTACGAGCGGCCCGCCACGCTGTTCGCCTCGGAGTTCATGGGCACCAACAACACCCTGACCCTCGGGGTGAGGGAGCGCCGGAGCGGACGCACCCGCGTCACCCTGGGCCCGCACGCCCTCTGGGGCACCGACCGGATAGCGGGCGCCGCCCCGGCGGAAGCGCCCACCGGCGCGGCGAAGGGCGTGATCCGGATCGAGGCCGTGCGCCTCGTCGACGGGGCCGGCGAGAACCGGATCCCGGTCGAGTACGAGACCTCGATCTATCTCGGCAACCAGTTCGAGCACCTGTTCCGCTGCGAGGGCCAGAGCCTGCGGGTGCTCTCCCACCAGCGGGTGGCGCCCGGCACGCACTGGCTCGAATGTCCGCCGGACCGCCTCTGGGTGTTCTGATGACCTGAACGGCACCGGCATGCGGCGGCGGAAACGCCGGCGCGCCCCCACGCTGCCATCCGACCGACCCGCCGGCACCGCCGACGCGGATCGGCGCGTCCTGCCGATGCCGCATCCGATCCCCGCCTGCACTGTGGCATTTATGATGAGATCACGGAAGATCAGTCTAATAGCCTGGACTCTTCCTGAGATAGACTGATAAAAAATCGCATTGATCCGGAATTCGACAATGCAGCTCGGATAAACGCTGGATCCCGACTTGATCAAACAATCAAACCGCCCGTCCGTGCCGAGCCTCGGCTCAGCACGCAACGCGGGCGCATGCCGAAACGGCATCTCGAGTCTTTGGGGGGTGACACCATGAAAGATCTCAATCGAACACTGATGGCGTCTGCGGCAGGTCTCGTCGCCTGCTCGTCAGCGGGGGCGGCCGATCTTCCGGCCAAGGCGTCTGCGCCGATCGAATTCGTCCGCGTCTGCAACGCCTACGGCAGCGGCTTCTTCTACATCCCCGGCACGGACACCTGCATCCGCCTCTCCGGGCGGGCCCGCTTCGAGACCGGTTACCAGACCAGCTACAGCCGGTCGTCGAGCGGCAGCTCGACCCCCGGCGACCTGGTGGGCTATCGCGGCCTCGCCCGCATCAACGTCGATGCGCGCACCCAGACCAGCTACGGCACCCTGCGGGCCTTCCTGCGCCTCGAGGCCGCGAGCCGCACCGGCATCCCGACGATGCGGTCGGGGACCACGGAGCGCATCGGCAACGCCTTCCCGGCGACCGGGCAGGACCAGGCCGGACGCGCGCAGCAGTTCTTCAACACCGACAAGGCCTTCATCCAGTTCGCCGGCTTCACGGCCGGCCGGGCCTCGTCCTTCTACGATTTCTACGCTCACGACTTCGAGATCATCGCCTCCTCGATGAGTTCCGACGTGAACGCGACCAATCTTGCGGCCTACACCACCAAGCTCGGCGGCACCGGCTTCTCCGCGACCCTGTCGATGGAAGACCCGACCTTCCGGCGCAGCCCACTCTTCACGGCGGCGAACGCGCCCGGCACGAGCTTGGCCGCGAGCCCGCTCTTCATCGGCTTCGCCGGCAACGGGACGCCCACGGGGGTCGGTTTCATCGACGTCGTCCAGCGCAACCGCATGCCCGATTTCGTCGGCGTCCTGCGCTACGATTCGAGCTGGGGCTCGGCCCAGCTCTCGGCCGCCGTCCACGAGCTGAACTACGGCAACCCGATCGCCGGGGCCTTCGCCGGCTCCAACCTCGGCACCGCCGTGACGGCCGCCAACAGCGTCGCCGGCCCCGGCCTCGCCACCGCCTATGGCTGGGCCGTCCAGGGCGGCGTGAAGGTCAACGCGCCGTTCATCGCGCCGGGCGACGCCCTCTACCTCCAGGCCGCCTACGGCAACGGTGCGGGGATGTATACCGGGTTCTCGTCGTATACCGGCTCCTACATCGGCAACACGTCGTCGATCCAAGGCTCGGGCTTCAACCAGTCCTTCAACGATGCCGTCCTGAACCCATTCTCGAACCGTCTCGAACTCTCGACGACGTTCACGGCCGTCGCCTCGTTCCTCCATTACTGGACGCCCGAACTCCGCTCCGCCCTCTTCACCTCCTACGGCGAAATCAACTTCGCCGACGGCGCCCGCGCGCGGCAGGGCGCCGCTTACGGCATCACCGCGGCCGGACCCGGCGTCCCGGGCACGCGATTCTTCGAGGTGAGCCAGGTCCTCCGGGACACCTACCGCTTCGTGGTCGGCGGAAGCCTGATCTGGTCGCCGGTCCGCAACCTCGATATCGGCGTCGAGACGATCTACACCCAGTACGGCGTCACCGCCGGGCGCGTGCTCGACCTGAGCCGGTTCCCCGCGCAGAACGCGGCCTTCGTCAACAATCCGGTCAACGCGATCCGGACGAAGACCAGCGAGGACACCGTCCAGGTCCGGGCCCGGGTCCAGCGCGACTTCTGACGCCGTCCCCGGGGCCTCCGGGCCCCGCCGTCCTCGAAGGCGCCGCGGCCGCGGAGGCCGTCCCGGATGCCGCGACGGCGCCGGGGCGGCCGCCGCGCCTGCGCACGATCCCCCTGCCTCGGCGCAAAGGGGATGACGCGACGCCGCCCGGGACGATCACGAACACGTGGCGTGCCTGCGACCCTCAGGTGTGCCACTCCCGGCCTGCAAGGCAGGCGCGGAGCGCCCGGAGTGGGCGATGCGGGCAGGATCATCGGAGCGCCTGCCGCCTCCCCCGGAGCACCGGAGGCCCCCGGTCGACGCTTCGAACGCGGAGCGGACTGCCGTCGGCGAGGCCGTCTTCCTCCAAGAGGCGCCGCCCCAAGAGGCGCTGGCCCAAAGTGCGCTGACCCGGGATGCGCCGGACCGCTTCGCGGCCTACCACGACCTCTACGCGATCGGCTCGACGGTCTCGCGGATCGGCGACCACTTCCAGGCCGCCGTGAGGCTCCGTCGCGCCGCCGGATTGCTCCTGTTCGACCGGCAGGTCGCCGGCGCCATCCACCAGCGCGAAGCCCCGCGCGTCCGGCGCGACGCGCTCGAGCACGTCAACCTGCAGGTGCTGCGCTCGGGCCGCATGCTGGCGGGCGCTCCCGGCGCCGAGCGCCTCCTGGCCGCGGGCGACGCCGTCCTGTTCGACACGACGCGTCCACAGCGCACGGTCCTGTACGATGCGGACTACGTCACGGTCTCGCTGCCGCGCGACGTGGTGGAAGCGGCGGTGCCGAACCTGCGCGACCTGCACGGGCGGGTGCTCCCGCGGGATGCCTTCCCGGCCCTCGCCGCGGCGGTGCTGTCGCTGGCCCGGGGGCATCGGGCACCCCGGAGGCCCTTCGGGGCGGGAGCCGTCTGATCGCCGGCCTGCTGCGCCCGGCCAGCGACCTGCCGGCCTGGCTGGCCGGCGACGACGACGCGGGAGGCGCGGCCCGGCGCCTGCGTGCACTGCTCTTCATCGACGCGCATCTCGGGCGGCGCGACCTCGACGTGCACGCGGTCGCCTCCGGCTCCGGCATGTCCCGCAGCTCCCTCTACCGGGCCTTCGCCCCGGTCGGCGGGGTCGGGCGCGAGATCGTACGCCGCCGGGTGGCCCGCCTGCGCTCGGCCATCCTGCGGAGTCGCGGGGACGTGCGGATCTCGACCCTGGTCTGGACCCTCGGGTTCGCCACGCCGAGCCACGGCTCACGGGCCTTCAAGGACGCTTACGGCCTCGCGCCGGGCCAGCTTCGCGCCGAGATCCGGGCCCCGGAGGGTCGTCCCCGGGCGGATCTCGAAGCCGAACGCCTGCGGGGCTGGATCCGGGGCCTGAACGAATCGTCCCGGCTCTCCTGAGCGGCCCGGGGCCGGTCCGCCCTCCGGCGGGGTCGGCGCACCGGGGTGGGGAGCGCCCGCGCTCCGAGCCCGCGCCCGTCGCCTTCCGGACGTCCCCAAATTGAACTGGCATCCCGGCACGGCCCCGCCTAACAACGCGGCCGCACGAGGGAGAGCCAGACCGATGCAGAGTTTCGTCCGCGCCAAATTGCACGGCCTCAGGGTGACGGGTGCCGACCTGAACTATCACGGCTCGATCACCCTCGACGCGGAGTTCTGCCGGGAGGTCGGACTCGATCCCCTCGAATTCGTCGAGATCTGGAACAAGATGTCGGGCGCCCGGATCAGCACCTACGTGCTCTACGGCGCGGCGGGATCGCGCTGCTGCATCCTGAACGGAGCCGCCGCCCGCACCTGCCAGGTGGGCGACGAGGTCATCATCGCCTCAGCGACCTACGGCGCGATCGACGACGTGATCGCGCGCAAGCCGAAGGTGCTGATCTTCGGCGCCGACAACACGATCAGCGATCGCGTGACCTACGACGTCTTCCGCGACGCCGAGGGACGCCTCGACATGCGGATCCTCGGGCCCGGACTCGCGGGCTGACCGGACACCCGCTTCGCCCCTCGGGCGGGGAGGCGGGGAGGCGAGGCGGGGCAGGAGGGGCGGGGCAGGGAGGGCGGCGCTGAACGGGTTTGCCGGCCCCGGACCGTCATGATTTCGAAAGGCTCATTCGTGAGCAGGCTTTAACCTGAACATTGATTCAGATTTGCCCGTTAACCGCTTGAACGATGCTGTCCTGCATAGTCGAACCATCGACAGAGACACAGACCGGCCAAGACAAAGCCGGGGAGGCATCAAGAGATGATCAACCTTTCGCTTCAGGTTTTCTGTAACCGTATCGTGGCCGCCGATTGCATCACCGCCGAGGATGTCCGGTTCCTGGCGCGCGATGTCCTCCCCGACGGCTTCGTTTGCCGCGACGAGGCCGACATGCTGATCGCCCTCGACCGCATCGTCACCTTCGCGGATACGAGCTTCGGCGACTACCTCGTCGCGGCGGTGGTGGATTTCGCCGTCTGGGGCGAGCGCCCCACCGGCTACATCGATGCGGGCGTGGCCTCCTGGCTGGTCAGCACCCTGCGCGCCGGCAGCGGCCCGACCCGTCTTGCCGCTCGCCTCGCCCGCGAGATCGTGCGCGAGGCCCAGGCCAGCGACGAGGCCCTCATCGCCTTCGCGCTGGCGGCCAACCGCGCCACCGCCGAGACCGACCGGATCCGCGAATTGCTGGCGGCCTGAGAGCCGCCAATCCCTGATATTTCGCATTCAAAATCATATGGTGCATCGCACCGTAAGATTGTGCCCCGTGCCCGTGCATAAACAGGCCTCTGGCCTGGATCCATCAGCTTCCCGAAGCCGCATAACTGCTTTAACGGGAACGAGCTTGGGCGTTTGTAAGACGCCGCATGTTCCCTGACGGACCAGAGTGCGCGGAAAGATGTTCGACAAGATCCTGATCGCGAACCGTGGCGAAATCGCCTGTCGCATCATCAAGACCGCCCGGCGCATGGGCATCAAGACCGTGGCGGTCTATTCGGATGCCGACCGCGACGCCGTGCACGTCGCCATGGCCGACGAGGCCGTGCATATCGGTCCGGCCCCGGCGGCGCAGTCCTACCTTCTGATCGACAAGATCATCGACGCCTGCAAGCAGACTGGCGCCCAGGCCGTGCATCCGGGCTACGGCTTCCTGTCCGAGCGCGAATCCTTCCCCCGCGCCCTGGAAGCGGCCGGCATCGTCTTCATCGGTCCCAACCCCGGCGCCATCGCGGCGATGGGCGACAAGATCGAATCGAAGAAAGCCGCCTCGGCCGCGAAGGTCTCCACCGTGCCGGGCTTCCTCGGCGTCATCGAGAGCCCCGAACACGCGGTCACCATCGCGGACGAGATCGGCTACCCGGTGATGATCAAGGCCTCCGCCGGCGGCGGCGGCAAGGGCATGCGCATCGCCCACTCGTCCGGCGAGGTCGCCGAGGGCTTCGCCCGCGCCAAGTCCGAGGCGGCCTCGTCCTTCGGCGACGACCGCGTCTTCGTGGAGAAGTTCATCACCGACCCGCGCCACATCGAGATCCAGGTGATCGGCGACAAGCACGGCAACGTGATCTATCTCGGCGAGCGCGAGTGCTCGATCCAGCGCCGCAACCAGAAGGTCATCGAGGAGGCGCCGTCGCCGCTCCTCGACGAGGCCACCCGCCGCAAGATGGGCGAGCAGGCCGTCGCGCTGGCGAAGGCCGTGAACTACGACTCCGCCGGCACCGTCGAGTTCGTGGCCGGCCAGGACAAGTCGTTCTACTTCCTCGAGATGAACACCCGCCTGCAGGTGGAGCATCCGGTCACAGAGATGATCACCGGCCTCGATCTCGTCGAGCTGATGATCCGGGTCGCGGCCGGCGAGGCCCTGCCGCTCGGCCAGGCGGACGTGAGGCTGAACGGCTGGGCCGTCGAGAGCCGCGTCTACGCCGAGGACCCGACCCGCAACTTCCTGCCCTCGATCGGGCGCCTCACCACCTACCGGCCGCCGGCCGAGGGCCAGTTCGGCGGCGCCACCGTGCGCAACGACACCGGCGTGGAGGAGGGCGGCGAGATCGCGATCCACTACGACCCGATGATCGCCAAGCTCGTCACCTGGGCCCCGACCCGGGCCGAGGCCATCGAATCCCAGGGCGAGGCCCTGGACGCCTTCGCCATCGAGGGCATCCGCCACAACATCCCGTTCCTCGCCGCCCTGATGGCGCATCCGCGCTGGCGCTCGGGCAACCTCTCCACCGGCTTCATCGCCGAGGAGTTCCCGGAGGGCTTCGTCGCCCCCGAGCCGAAGGGCGCGATCGCCCAGCGCATGGCGGCCGCCGCCGCCGCCATCGACCACAAGATGAACCAGCGCAAGCGCGGCATCTCGGGCCAGATGCGCGATCCGGCCCTGCTGCATTTCGAGCGCGACCGCGTCGTGGTCCTGGCGGGCGAGTCCTACCCGGTCACCGTCGACGCCGTCGGCGGGACCCTGATCGTCACGGGCGCGGACGGCACCACCTGGCCGGTCTCCTCCGACTGGCGCCCGGGCGAGCCCGTCTGGCAGGGTGAGATCGGCGGGACCCGCGTGGCGATGCAGGTCCGCGGCCTCCTCAACGGCGTCGCCCTGCAGCATGCCGGTGCCGCGGCCGAGGCCCGCGTCTACACCCAGCGCGAGGCGGCCCTGGCCGCCCTGATGCCGATCAAGGAGGATGTGGGTTCCGGCAAGCAGGTGCTCTGCCCGATGCCCGGCCTCGTCAAGGCGATCCTGGTCAAGGAAGGCCAGGAGGTGAAGAACGGCGAGCCCCTGGCCATCGTCGAGGCGATGAAGATGGAGAACGTGCTCCGGGCCGAGCGCGACGCCACCGTCGCCAAGATCGCCGCCAAGGAGGGCGACAGCCTCGCGGTCGACGCGGTCATCCTCGAATTCGCTTGACGCGCCGCCGGCCCCGGAGCGCTCCGCGTCCTGTCCCGGGACGCGGAGCGCTCCGGGTCGGCCTCCCGGGACCCGGCCGATGCCCCTGTACTTCGCCTACGGCGCGAACATGGATGCCGTCGCCATGGCCGCGCGCTGCCCGCGCTCGACCCTGATCGGGCAGGGCCGCCTCAACCGGCACCGGTTCATCATCATGCGCGAGGGCTACGCCTCGGTGGTGCGCGACCCACGCGCGACCGTGCATGGTATACTGTGGGATTTGGCCCTCGGGGACGTCCCGGCCCTCGACCGCTACGAGGGCGTCGCCTCCGGCCTCTACGTCAAGGCGATGCAGCCGGTCTCGGTGCCGGGCGGGTCGAAGCGGGCGCTGATCTATCTCGGCGGCTCCAGCACCACGGGGGCGCCGCGTCCGGGCTACCTCGAAGCCGTCCTGGCCGCCGCCTCCGCCGCACAGTTGCCGGCCGCCTATCGCGCGGAGTTGCAGACCTGGCAGCGCGGGCGCGCCGGTTGAGGTCCGGTCCCGGGATGGTCTTCGATCGCCCGGGCTCGGCTTTGAGTTCCGAACACCGGCCGGATCCGCACGGGATGCGGCGCGCGCAGGTCCCTCTCCATCGGCGGCGTGCGATCTCGTCTTTCGCACCCCCCCGCCATCACCGATGCCACCGAGGAGAAGACTGCGATGCCCGAGATCCGAACCGTCGCAGTGATCATCCAGGGCCGGGTCCAGGGCGTCGGCTACCGGTTCTGGACACGCGGCGAGGCGGATCGCCTGGGCCTCGCCGGGCATGTCCGCAACCGGCCGGACGGGTCCGTGCAGGCGCTGTTCTCCGGAGCCCCCGACGCCGTGGCGCGCATGCTCGAAGCCTGCCGGCAGGGCCCGCCCGGCGCCCGCGTCACAAATATCGCCGTGACGGAGGATACGGGTCTACCGCAGGAGGCCGGTTTCGCGATCCACTGACGCTTCGTCCCGAGTGAGACACGTCCGATGCCTCGTCGTCTGGACAGCGCGTCGGCATCCGCGCTAGCGCCCGGGCGGGACGCCCGGCGATCGGTCGTCGAGAGACCGGACGCGATGCTGACCGCCGACTTCTCCTACCTCGACCTCGCGGCCCTCAGCTACTTCGTAGCGGCCTGGGCCGGCTACGGCATCGCAGTGGCGCGCATGCGCGGGCGCCGTACCAGCCTCAGCCAGATCATGAACGCGCAGCGGGCGGAGTGGACGCGCCAGCTCATCGGGCGCGACAACCGCGTCGTCGACACCACGATCAACGCCTCGCTCCAGAACGGCACCGCCTTCTTCGCCTCGACTTCGCTCATCGCCCTCGGTGGCGTGCTGACCCTGTCGCGCTCAGGCGACGACGTCCTCACCTTGTTCGGCACGCTTCCCTTCGGCGCCATCGCCACGCGCCTGACCTGGGAGATCAAGGTGGCGGGCCTCGCGGTCGTCTTCGTCTACGCCTTCTTCAAGTTCTCCTGGGCTTACCGGCTGTTCAATTACGGCGCGATCCTCCTCGGCGCGGTGCCGCCGAAAGGTTCGGATGCGACGCCGGAGCAGATGCTGCGCGCGGCGCGCAAGGCGGCTGCGATGAACATCGCCGCCGGGAGCCACTTCGCACGCGGCCAGCGCGCCTTCTTCTTCGCGCTGGCCTATCTCGGCTGGTTCGTCAGCCCCTGGCTCCTTATGCTGACGACCACGGCGGTGGTGCTGGTCATGTGGCGACGGCAATTCGCCTCGCGAATTCGCGCCGCCCTGCTGGCGGAAGACGACGGGACAGGGCAGGGATGGCAGCCATGACGATTCCCAAGAAACCCACGCGCCAGCGCACCTCCTCCCCGAAGATCCCCGCCTCGAAGGTGCCCCCGGCGCCTCCCCCAAAGGCCGCGGCGAAGCCGGAACCGAAATCCACGGGTCGCCCCGAACGCAAGGGGCCGTCCGAAGCGCTGATCGCGGAGACGATCCTGCGTCTTCTCGCGGCCCGCGACCCCGGCAAGACCATCTGCCCGTCGGAGGTCGCCCGGGAACTCGGGGGACCGCAGCCGGACGACTGGAGCCCTCTGATGCAGCCGATCCGTCGGATTGCCGTACGGATGACCAAGGCCGGCGAAGTGGCGATCCTGCGCAAGGGAAAGCCGGTCGAGGACCCCGATGACTTCCGCGGTATCTACCGGCTCGGCGCCGCAGCCTCGACGCCGGACGAGGCCTGAGGCGCCGGCAACAGGGCATCGGTGTAGCCGCTGAGCCGGTAGGCGACGAGGCCGAACCACTCCTTCGTGACGATGTCCAGGAGAGCCAACCCCTCGGACGCGAAGGCGTTAACGTGCAGGATGTCGCCCCAACCGCCGGTGCGATAATCCACCGGATAGGCGGTGACGCCGAAGCCGGCCTCGCGGAAACAGCCGATCGCCCGGGGCATGTGCCAAGCCGACGTGACGAGAAGCCAGCGCTCCCCCGGCTGCGGCTTGACCATGTCGGCGGTGAAGCGTGCGTTCTCGCGCGTGTTGCGCGAACGATCCTCGAGGATCAGGCGCGTGCGCGGCAGGCCCATCGTGTCGGCGTAGCGACCGACAATCTCAGATTCCGAGGCTTTGCTTCCGGCGAGGCTGCCACTGCCGCCGGTGAAGACGAGGCGGCTCTGCGGATAGCGGCGGGCCAGATCCGCCATCGCGACCTGTCGCTCGGCCGCGTCATTGAGAAGGAGCTGTCCGCGATCCGCCGACAGCCGGGTCTCGATGGCACCGCCGAGAACGATGATCCCGGTCACCGGCGCACCATCGTCGACGAAGGCGGGAAATCGCTCCTCGAGGGGAAGGGCGATGAGGACGGGCAAGGGTGACAGACCGGCAATGAGAAGGAACAGGGCAGCCAGGCCGCCGATCCAGAGGCCGCTCCGAAGCCATCCTCCTGCCGCCAATCCGATCCCGAGAAGCACCAGGAGGGCAAGGGCGTTCGAAGGCGTCACGAGAAAATAGAGCAGCTTCGACAGGGGAAAGAACATGCGCGGGCAACTTGAGCGGGTGGGCAGGTGAGGCGTGATACCGCAACGGTCGCCGCCTTGTCCCGCGCGTTGCTCAATGACACGAACCTTCGCAGCGGACAGACGCTGGTCAAGACACTGTCATTCGGTCGCGCAGGCCACGAGGCTGACAAATCTGTCTCGTAGCAGACCTAAGCAGGGACCACCGATTGCACTCGGTCCGCGAACGGCCTAGTTTAATTCCATGGAGTGGGATAAATTCCCACGGGTAATGTTGTCAATGCCACGCTTTTTCATCGACCTCCACGACGGAGCCAACTTCGTCAAGGACAAGGTCGGATTCGAATTGTCCGACGAAGATGCGGTGCGCACGAAGCTCGTGCGCATCATGGCCAAGATTGCACAGGAATTCAGCATCGAGACCGAGCGACAGGACTATCTGGCGATCGTGCGTGGCGACGAAGCGCAGGTCCTTTTCCGGGCGCATCTCTCGCTCGATATCGAGCGGGTCGAGGGTACCGTCGAGGTCATCTCGGACGAGACCTGAAGACGTTCGACACGCCGGAAATCGCTCATCTCGAGCCGGCGAGGAACGAGTGGCCTTCCTGCTGAGCCAGCGGAGCGCCCCTCAAAGGTTCGCCGCCTGAAGACGTTTTCACGACCATAACGTGTATCATTATCCCCTGCACCGTCCTGCTCGCGCGATCGCGTGTGCGTCAGGCCCTGCGTGATCGACAGGCCCCCGGATAATCGGGCCCTAGCGTCCGTCTCCCCGAACTACCCTTCTCGGCGGCTTTGTCGTCGCAGACGGTCAAGATACGCCGGCGGCGCATCGCCGTTGGAGGCGATCACTTGCCTTGTGTGCGTTCCAGAGTCTCTTCGGGAGCCTTGCAGGGAAACGCCCGTGTCTCACCGTCCGTAGACATCTTCGACGCGGATGATGTCGTCCTCGCCGGTGTAGGAGCCGACCTGCACCTCGATGA
>NZ_PDHT01000059.1:0-14396 GCF_002917135.1 Methylobacterium sp. V23 | reverse complement strand
TTTGTCCGCGCAGACTTGGGATGACGCTCGAACAACTGCGCATTTTCGTGACGGTCCCCGAATACGAGCACATGCCCCGGGCAGCCGGATCGCTGAACCTGACGCAATCAGCAATCTGTAGGGCGGAGGAAAATCAGGCCACGGGGCGGAGTAAATCCAGGCCACTTGAGCTTCACCAAGCCCGCAGAGCCCATCTTTAAAACGATTTTCGGAGCAGATATTTACGCTGATGTAGCAGCTGAGAGACCGCGCCTCAGGCCGGTGTGTTGAGGGCGGTTTAATGGCCTGGATTTGCACCGCCCTCTACAGTCTTCGACGAGAGCTTGCTCACTCCGAACGACGCCTTCTTCGTCCGCTACCACCTCGCCGACATCCCGACGTCCATCGACCCCGACGCGTTCCGCCTCGAGGTGAAGGGCCACGTCGATAGGTCCGTTTCGCTCTCGCTTAACGATATCAAAGCCATGCCGCAGGTGGAGCTGGTGGCGGTGAACCAGTGCTCAGGCAATTCACGCGGCTTCGTAGAGCCACGCGTCGCAGGCGGCCAGCTCGCCAACGGGGCCATGGGCAATGCCAGGTGGACCGGCGTGCCACTCAGAGCCGTGCTCGACCAAGCTGGTGTAAAGGCGGGCGCCGTCCAGGTTTCCTTTGAGGGCCTCGACGGACCTGTCATCCCGGAGACGCCGGACTTTGCCAAGGCTCTCGACATCGACCATGCCCGAGATGGTGAGGTCATGCTGGCCTGGGCCATGAACGGCGAAGACCTGCCCTGGCTCAACGGCTACCCGCTGCGGCTCGTCGTACCGGGTTTCTACGGCACCTATTGGGTCAAGCACCTCAACGCGATGACCGTGCTAGATAAGCCCTTCGACGGCTTCTGGATGCAGAAGGCTTACCGCATCCCCGACAATGCCTGCGCCTGCACCGAACCCGGCCAAGCGCCAAAGACGACGGTGCCGATCGGACGCTACTCGATCCGCTCCTTTCTCACGAATATGCTGGATGGAGCCAAGGCCCCCGTAGGGAAGACGGATCTCCGCGGAATTGCCTTCGATGGGGGTTCGGGGATCAAGGAGGTCGCGGTGTCGCTGGACGATGGCAAGACTTGGACTGGGGCGCAGCTCGGTCAGGACCGTGGACGCTACTCGTTCCGACCCTGGGCGCTGCAGGTCAACTTGACTGCAGGAGCTCACGCCATTCGGGTGCGGGCGCTGGGCAACGATGGCGTGAGCCAACCGATGGAGCCGCGCTGGAACCCACCAGGCTACATGCGCAACGTGGTCGAGACCACCCGCGTGCAGGCGGCATGATGAAGCAACGTCTAACAGCCATCCTCGCAAGCCTCAGCCTGATGACCGGCGCAGCCTTGGCAGAGCAGCGCACCTACGAGCTGCCTGAGCCGACAGCGCAGCTGCGGACAGCCAAAGGCCATGAAGCCGGGCAGGAGGCAGCGCAGGCCAACTGCATGGCCTGCCACTCGGTCGATTACATCGCCATGCAGCCGCCGGGCAAAGGCAAGGGGTTCTGGGAAAGCGAGGTGACCAAGATGATCAAGGTCTATCACGCGCCCATCGACGAGGCCGACGGCAAAGCGATTGCCGCTTACCTCGCAGAGGCCTACTGAGAACCTTGCGGACGGCCTGAAAGACCGTCCGCATCCCATCACGGGATCGTCTGCACCTGAACCGGCGATCCGGTCTCGCCCGGCTTGCCCTCGACGATCACGAGGTAGCGCCGCGCTGCCTCTCCTGCCCCCTGCGTGACCTGCCGGATCGGGCCGATCGCATTGACGACAGCCGCGCCCGCTGGATTGGTCATGAAGGCCGCCAGCGGTTCGACAGAACCAGCGCCTTTCGGATCAGTCGACAGGGCCAGCACGAACGGCTTTTTCGGAGGCAGGCCCGTCACGGCCGCCTGCAGGGTCTGCAGCACACCCTGGTCGAACAAGGTCACCTGGGTCGCAGGCTTACCATCACTGCCATTGAGGGAGAGCGCGCTCGTCTTCCCGGCTGCGCCGAGCGGCTGGAGGTTCTGCTTGCCATCCCCCTCGGGCACCGCGTTCGGCACGTAGGCGACGCCTTGAGGTCCCTGTCCAATTGGGACAGTGGCAATCACCGTGTTCGAGGCCGTGTCGATCACGGCAGCCTGATCAGCGTTCTCCAGACCGACATACATGCGCGAGCCGTCGCCCGAGGGCCAGAGACCATGCGGCAGCGCACCAGTCGGGATCATGGCCACGGGCGAGAAGTCGTCGGTGCGGAACACCTTGACCTGGTTGAGCCCGCCAATCGTCACGTAGGCGAACTGACCGGCTTTCGTGCGCGCGAAGTTGACGTGGTTGGTAAGCGGTCCGGTCTCGAGGGTCTTGATCGCCGCAAACGGCGGCTTGGCATCGAACACCTGCGTGCGGCCGACATCCTTCAGGGTCAGCCAGACCTGAGCGCCGTCGGGCGTCGCCGCAATGTCGGGGCAGAATGGGCTCTCCTGCTTGACCCGACCGGCGATCGCGCGGGAGGCCACGTCGATCACGACCGTCTCGGGGCTAAAGCTGGAGCAAACGTAGGCATAGCGCCCATCTGGCGAGAAGATCGTCATGCCGGGCCCGTTCGGCACCGTGATCCGCGCGGTCTCCTTGGCGGTCGCCGCGTCCAGGACCGCGATGTAATCCTCCCCACGAATGCTGACCCAGACTTCCTTGCCATCCCGTGTGAAGAAGGCCTCGTGCGGCGAGCGGCCGACATAGGCGACCTTGCTGACCGCGTTCGTTGCCGTGTCGATGAAGCTGACTGAGTTCGAGCCAATCGAGACGGCTAGCAGGGTCTTGGCGTCGGGCGAGAAGCCCATGCCGTGGACGAGGAGCTGCCCCTTGTAGAGCGGGCTCAGGTTCGCCGGCGTGGTGTCGCCGAGGCGGATCACACCCATCAGCGTGTTGTCGGCCGGGTTCACGACCGAGACCGTGTTGGAGAACTGGTCCGAGCTGTAGAACCGATCGTGGGCGCTCACGGGAATGTCGGACGACGCGGCTGGCCCGGGGGCTTGGCCGGCCAGCGCGGTTCCGCTGAGCAGGGCGAACAGGAATACGGGCAGCAGGGTCTGTCTCATTGCGTGTACTCTCGGCTGTGAATAGCGTTTTAGGGTCAAAAGACGTCGCTGCAGCTCAGTGCTGATGCGCGCCTGAGGCGGGGGATGCGATGCCGCTCGCGGCCGGCCGCTCGGCGAGGGTGCGGCGCATGACCTCGATCTCTTGGCCCTGCTCGACGATGATGCCTTGCGCCAAGCGACCCAGGACAGGGTCTCGGCCGTAGGCGAGTTGAGCCTTCGCCATGTCGATGGCGCCCTGATGATGCGGGATCATCATGGCCGCGAAGTCGCGGTCTGGATCACCCGACGGTGGGATCATCATCTCGGCATGCATTCGCTCCATCGACCGGGCCATCAAGGCATCAAACCCGGCGGGCGCAGGCACGCTCTCGGCATGGCCAGCACGCATCATCATTCCGCCGCCCGCGAGGCCGGTGGTCATCAAAGCCACAATGACGAGGGCTGTGGGTGCTCCGCGCATGGTCTCTCCTGTTTGGTACCGATTGCAGGGAGAGATGTCGGCGGTACCCGTTTTATTCCCGGCCGCGCGAGCCGTGTCGTTCACGCCCGTCTCATCGGATCATTCGGCAGCAGGCTGGAATAAATGCGGGGCGGCCTGCATCTCTTCCACCGCGGCCATATCGGGCCGCCGAGGACGATCCCCATGCGCATGTCTCATGTCCTAGCCGCGGCCGCTGTGACCCTGTTGTCCGCGGCTCCCCTCATGGCTGCTCCGGCAGCACCCGCATCCACGGCACAGACGGCCAAAGGGCCCGCTTTGGTCGATGCCAAGGGCATGACCCTCTACACCTTCGATAAGGACATCGGCGGCAAGTCCGCCTGCAATGGCCCCTGCGCCGGTAACTGGCCCCCGCTGAGTGCCGCAGGAGGTGCGGCGTCTGGCGATTGGACCACGGTCACCCGTGACGACGGCAGCACGCAATGGGCCTACAAGGGAAAGCCGCTCTACACCTGGACGAAGGATACAAAGCCCGGTGACATCACGGGCGACGGCTTCCTGAACGGCGCTTGGCACATCGCTACGCCGTAAACCGACGGCCCGAGCCGCTATCGCAACCAGAGGGGTGCTCTTGGACGATCTCGCCGCGCTGATCGAGCCGCAGATCCCGGCACTCAGGCGCTATGCCTACGCTCTCCTGCGCGAGCGCGAGACAGCCGATGACCTCGTGCAGGACACTCTGGAGCGCGCGATCAAGAACTGGCCGCAGCGCCACCGCGATGGTGACCTCCGGGCCTGGCTGTTTGCGATCGAGCGCAACCTGTTCCTCGCCGGCCTGCGTCGGCGGAGATGGCCTACAGGGCTTGAGCCAGATGCGCTGGCGCAAGTTGCGGACCCTGCGCCTGGTCCGGAAGCCGAACTCGGTGCTCAGGATATCCTGACTGGGCTCGACACCCTACCCGAGGATCAGCGGTCCGTGCTGCTCCTCGTTGCGGTCGAGGATCTTTCCTACGCTGAAGCAGCCAGCATCCTTGAGGGGGCTTGTCGCAAGCCGTGCCGCGGGCCGCATCCGAGGCTGGATCTCGCGCGTTTTCAGGTTTTGTTAACCGCCTGAAGTCCGAAGCAGACCCCGAGTAGCTGGTTCTGTTCGCGGACCGTCCACGCGCCGGCGAAGCCGAAGCCCTTGCGCAGCCAGAGCATGGCTTCGAAGCCTTGGATCGTGCGCCGAGCCGTGTGGAAGGACTGGAAGCCGCCGATCCGCGGCATGTTCTTTTTGACCCTGAAATGATCGCTCTCGATACCCTGCTGTAGGTGCTTCGTGACGTAGTGGAGCGGCATGCGGGGCAGTAGACCCTCCTTGCGGCTTTCAGCAATGGCCGGCGGGTAGGTGCCGGCGCCATCGGTACCAACACGGTCCGGAGCAAAGAGAGGCTCAGCCGAAAGTATCTTGCGGAAGAAGCGCTTGGCCGCGTCGAGATCCCGGTGGGCGGTCAGCAGGAAGTCGACGGGATTGCCGTGCTTGTCGACGGCTCGGTAGAGGTAGCGCCACTCACCACGCACCTTGATGTAAGTCTCATCGATCCGGATCGACCCGCAGTGCGGCTTGCGAAATTGGCGCAGCCGCTTCTCGATCAGCGGTGCGTAGGCCAGGACCCAGCGGTTCAGCGTGGAGTGATCCACCTCGACCCCGCGTTCTAGGAACAGCTCCTCAATGTCACGATAGCTCAGCGGGTAACGCAAGTACCAGGCGACGGCCTGGATGATGAGCGCCGCTTCGTAGTGCCGGCCCCTGAAGTCGCGCTGGGCGCGCTGCTTGAGCTTCGCAGCGATGGCGGACAGGATCATGGGTGGCCTCCGGTTCAGAAGGCGCCATGCAGACCGTATGGTCAACGCGGGGTTAAACGCAGGTCCGATCGCGTTTGCGACACGCCCCGGGCGATCTGCTGGCCGGTCAGACGCTGCCGACGCAAGGCCAGGATGGCGTCTTGCGTCCGGGCCGGGGTCGGACGGTGCAGGCGGTGAGGCCGCGAGGAGCGGTCCTGCAGTCCGGCGACGCCTCCGGTGTCGAAGCGGGCCACCCACTTGCCCACCGTCTTGGGACACACCCCCATCGTCTCGGCCACCGCTTTCGAGCTGAGCCCGTTCTGGGCCAGCCGCACCAGTCGCCCTCGACCCGACGGCGTCAAACGCGCATTCTGATGGATGTTCATCCGCTCGCTCCGGGATCGTTGAAGCCTCGCAACTCCAACCGCCCCGGTTCACACCGGATGGACAACCTCCTGAAAGCTCACACCTAGGCCACCGGATGGGGGCAGGCCGTAGACCTGTATTCGGTATCTGTTAGATCTGAAATAACGTTATTAAATTATCTCGTATATCCATAGCATATCTACTTTCTAAGCATATTTGCATCGATGAATTAGATTACCGACCATAATCAGCACCGTATGCATGAACTCGTCTTCGCTCGAATCGATCCGCACACAATTTGTCGAATAGCGAGCAGGGCTTCGGAAATCCAGGAGGCTCGGCAAGCATTGTCTGGCCGCCGACATCCCCGAGCGAATGCGTCTGGGAATACAAGGACTTGGGGTCGTAGTATGGGTCAGATGTATAGCTGTTCATGAAGGCGCCGCCGGCGGGGATACGATTTTCGGCGAGGGAAGGCGCTATCTGCTCGGCGAGAAAAGCAAGCACAGCTACGGCAATCGCACGCTTCGAATGCATAGTCCGGTACCTTCAGCACCAAAGCCTCTAGACTCCAGGGGGTAGAACTGAGGCCGAACTCAGCCCCCCCCCCCGCACCGACCGGCGCTCTGATCGAAGTGCGAAGGCGATCGGAGCGAGAGGCATTCGCGATCTGGAAAAGCCTTGGTCAATCTGGGATCAACATGCGAGCCGGTCCGCCCGTCTCCTGCCCCATGCCGCGCTCATAGGCCGGCAAGGCTGGGTTCCGCGCATTAGCGCCATCGTCGTCTCGCGGACCGATCTCACCAAAATCATGGATCGACGAGACTGGGCTGATGGCTCCTGTAGTGAGGTCGCCGCGGTCCTGCGTAGCATGGAGATTGTGTGCCAGCGGGTGCGCCTGTGATGCCCCCGCCGAGCAGGCGATCGCTCCAACTATCCCAACTGTAGCGATCATCGTCCGTCTGAATGTCATTATCTGAAGCTCCTGTGGTGAAAGCTGTGCTGAAACAGACTTCTTTAGATCGGTGTCACGTCTAAACATGTTCCAACGAACTCCATCTAAAATGCAGTCCCACCGAATAAGTTCAAACAAATAAGCGTTATATATCTAACCATAATCATAATATTTAAATTAAATTTAAAAAAACATGACAGGAATGGGCTCTCTTGGCAAATCTTCACCACAATCTTGATGATAATTATTTTGAATACAATAGCTTAGACTTCGTCTATGCCCGGAAATGAAAATTTGTTTTTGTTTCTGGTGTCGAATTCATTCGAGTTACGTGCAGGTGGAGGGTATCTCGCATCAGCCAAAGCGGATTGCCGCCAACGGCTTTCGCATACGTCGCCTCCCTGATTGACGACGTCCATTCTGCAAGCCGTGAGCGCTCCCAGGCGATCGCGGCCGAAGGTTTCAGTGATTCCGATGGGTCTCGTCCGTTTTGCTTTGAAGTTCCGCAATAGCTTCTTCGTCTTAGCCTTACTGATGCTGCTCACGGGTGTCGGGGCTATCGTCGTAGCACCAAAAGACGTGCTCCCGGCAGTCGATATTCCAGTTGTGGTGGTGGTTTGGACATATAGCGGCCTTGGAACGACCGATATTGTCCAACGTATCACAAACTACAGCGAGTTTTCGCTATCCTCGAACGTCAACAACATTAAGCGCATCGATTCAACCTCGATCCAAGGCACCGTGACGGAGCGGATTTACTTTGATCCGAGCGTCAGCATCGACCTCGCAATCACGCAGGTTGACTCCGCAATGAACTCTGTGCGCTCACGCATGCCGCCCGGTGTGCAGCCCCCCGTCATCATGCGCTTCTCGGCCTCCTCTGTGCCGGTGATCCAGCTGGCCCTGTCCTCGACCAAGGAGACGCTGACTAAAGTCTTCGACTACGCCCAGTATCGCACCCGCCAGCGTCTCGCCGAGGTTCCGGGCTCGACGCTGCCTTCCCCCTATGGCGGCGCACCGCGCCAAGTGATGGTCGACCTCGACCTCGCAGCCCTGCGGGCAGTGGGTATGACGCCTCTAGACGTGACCGAGGCAGTTCTTAAACAAAATCTCGCTGTGCCTTCGGGCCTCGCCAAAATTGGCGAGCAGCAATACGCCGTGCGCCTTAACGCCAGCCCGGAACTCGTCGATCAACTCAACCGCATTCCCGTCAAGGTCGTCGGAGGCCAGCCGGTGCTGCTGCGCGACGTAGCGCATGTCCGCGACGGCGCGCCGCCGCAGATCAACATCGTTCGGGCTGACGGCCAGCATTCGGTCCTTCTTCAGGTCTTGAAGAACGGTTCGGCTTCGACCCTCGACGTGGTCGATCGCGTCAAGGGCGCGCTGTCCGATATACGCGCCTCAGCGCCGCCCGGCATGACGATCACACCGTTGTTCGACCAGTCCGTCTTCGTCTCGGATGCGATCAAGGACGTGGTGCGCGAAGCTGTCATCGCGGCAGGACTGACGGGTCTGACGATCCTCCTATTCCTCGGCTCGTGGCGCTCGACCCTCGTCGTACTGATCTCAATTCCGCTCTGCATCCTAACGTCGCTGGCGATCCTTGTGGCCCTTGGCCAGACCATCAACGTCATGACGCTCGGCGGACTGGCGCTCGCCGTCGGCATCCTCGTCGACGACGCGACCGTGGCGATCGAGAACACCTACCGCATGTTCGAGGAGGGCTTCCCGTTCCGACAGTCCGTCCTTGAAGGCGTTGCCGGCATCGCCAAGCCCGCGCTTATCTCCACCCTCGCGATTTGCTCGGCCTTCTCCGCGGTCTTCTTTCTCACCGGCGCGCCGAAATACCTCTTCGTGCCCCAGGCCGAAGCGGTCGTGTTCGCAATGCTGACCTCCTATGTGCTGTCGCGGACGCTGGTCGCGATCCTGATCGACGTCTTCGTCGCACCGGAATACGCAATGCATCATGCCGGCGCCCGCGGTGCAGGCTCCGCGATGCCGCTCGCGAAACGTCGCTCCGTCCTAGGCCGAGCGATTGGGCTGTTCGTCGCTTTGGCCATGATCGTCCTGCGTCCGGTTTCGCGCTGGGCCGGAGCGTTCCGAGCCGCCTTCGAGCGTGGTTTCAGCCGCTTCCATGCAGGGTATCTTGGCCTGCTGCGGGCAGTTCTCGTCCATCGCGTCCGCTCGCTCGCAGTGATGGCGCTGATCGTCGCGACAGCGGCGGTTCTCTTCCCCTTCGTTGGCCAGGACTACTTCCCCCGCATCGAGTCGAGCCAGATGACGCTCCATATCCGTACGCGTCCCGGCATGCGGATCGAGACCGCTGAAAAGATCTTCGCAGCTGTGGAGGACGTAATCCGCAAGACAGTGCCTAGGACAGAACTTGGTCTGATCCTCGACAATATCGGCCTTCCGGCATCGAACTACAACTTTGCGTTCATGGATGCGTCTTTTGTCGCTTACAATGATGGTCAGATGCTAATCAACCTGAAGGGGGACCACAAGCCAGCCTCGGTCTATGAGCGCCGTTTGCGTCAAGCCTTACGCATTGCGTTCCCTGACGTGACGTTTTACTTCCAGCCCTCGGATATTATCACGCAGATCTTAAATTTCGGCACAACCGGTCAGGTCGACGTACAGGTTTCGGGCCGCCACGCCACGACGGACCTCGCCGTTGCGCAGGCCCTCGTGCGCGACATCGCCCGGGTGCACGGCGCCGTTGACGTCCATCTCCACCAGATCGTCGACGCACCTCAGTTCTACGTCAACGTCGATCGCCGGCTCGCCTCCGAGATGGGATTGAGCGAGCAGACGATCGCCCAGAACCTCAACGTATCGCTCTCGGGCTCCTTCCAGGTCAGCCCGAATTTCTGGGCCGATCCGAAGACTGGGACCCCCTACCAACTCTGGGTCCAGACGCCGGAATATCTCAACGACGGAATGACCAAGCTCATGAACACGCCAATCGCCGCGCAGCGATCCACGCAAGGCGATCCAGCAGCGCCGATCCTGCTGTCAAGCGTCGCCACCCTGGAGCGGCGCCCGGAACAGACGGTGGTGAGTCACGTCAACACCCAGCCGACCTACGACGTGCTAGCGAGCGTACAGGATGCCGATCTTGGCACAGTGTCGGACTCTATCGACCGGATCGTGAGCAAGGCGCAGGCTAGTCTAGAGGCGCCCGACAAGATCCGCATCCGCGGGCAGATCGCGAGCATGAAGAGCGCGTTCGGGCGCCTGGAAATCGGGTTGGCGATTGCGTTGGTTGCTGTCTACTTGCTCCTCGTCCTGAACTACCAGACTTGGCTCGATCCCTTCGTCGTGATCGCTGCACTGCCCCTGGCCTTCTGCGGCATCGTGATGAGCCTATTCATTACGAGCACGACCTTCTCTATTCCGGCGCTGTTCGGTGCGATCATGTCGGTGGGCGTAGCAAGCGCGAACTCGATCTTACTCGTCACCTTTGCCAAGGAACACCGGGAAGCTACCGGCTGCTCAGCGGTTGAGGCCGCACTGATGGCCGGCCAAACCCGACTTCGGCCGGTGCTGATGACGGCCTCGGCGATGTTCCTCGGTCTCATCCCAATGGCGATCGGCGCCGGCGAAGGCTCCGAGCAGAACGCGGCCCTCGCCCGCGCCGTGCTCGGCGGCATCGCCATGGGCACCCTGTCCACCCTGATCTTTGTCCCCTTCCTCTACACGCTGCTGCGCCGCGGCCCCGTCAAGCTCCTTGAGGATTATGCATGACTACGACCGACCACGGTCCGCACCCCGATTTGGAGGCACATGCGGCCGAGGAGGCTCACGCGCGGGCTCATGCCCAAGCAGTCGCCATTGACCCAATCCATGTGGCCGGCACGAACGCCGCAGTGCCGCCACGGAGGATACCGATCGTGATCGCGGCTGCGGTCCTCGGCGGACTGATCGGCCTCGGCGGCTGGCACCACTGGCAGGAGCACGCGGCCGCTGAGGAATTTAGGATGGAGACGATCAACTTCGTGCCCGAGGTCCGTACCATTCTGCCACAGGAGGACGACAATCCCATCCGCCTAACGTTACCGGGCGAGACCCAGGCCTTCGACAAGGCCGAGATCTTCGCGCGCGCAACCGGTTACGTTGCCGAGCGCAAGGTCGATATCGGCTCACGTGTCCGGAAGGGCGACCTCCTCGTTCGCATAACCGCACCTGACCTCGACCAGCAGCTTGCCCAGGCCAAGGCGCAGCTTGGTCAAATACGGGCGCAGGTCATGGAGTCTGAAGCCAACGTCGACCTCGCGAAAGCCGACGTGACGTTAGCCGACGCCACGGATAACCGAACCTCCACCCTTGCGGGGCAGGGATGGGCGTCCAAGCAGATCGCGGACCAGACGAAGGCTAAGGTCCTGACCGCCGGTGCATCCCTGGCTGCGGCCAAAGCTCGGGTACAGGTGGCGCAGGCCAACGTCGAAGCGCAGGAGGCGACCGTAGACCGGCTCGCGGCGCTCATCGCTTTTGAGAACGTGCGTGCCCCCTTCGACGGCATCATCACCGCCCGGCACGTCGATGTCGGCGACCTCGTCCACGCCGACACCAGCACCGGTACGGCCCTATTCGCTATCGAGAGCGACGCCGTGCTGCGCGTCTCGGTCCAAGTGCCGCAATACGCCGCGATCGGGATTCATGATGGCGTACAGGCCAGCGTTGCTGTTCCGCAGATGCCGGGACGGACCTTCGACGGTTCGGTGTCCCGAAGCTCGATCGCGCTGAATTCGTCGGCACGCACCCTTGATACGCAAATCGACGTCCCCAACCCCGCCGGCCTTCTCCGCCCTGGCCTCTACGTTTCCGTCAGCCTCTCGGTGCCGCGGGACCACTCACGCATCAGCATTCCGTCGGAGGCACTGATCTTCGGGGCGGCCGGCACCCAGGTCGCGGTCGTGCACTCCGACGGCACAGTCAAGCTAACCTCGGTCCGGATCGCACGCGACCGCGGCGCGATGCTGGACCTCCACGAAGGGCTGGACGGGAGCGAGCCAATTGTTTTGAGCCCGCCTGCTGACCTCCAGGACGGGGCAAGCGTCACGTCACAACCTGCGACGCCCACGCAGCCATCGAAGCTCGAAGCGAAGGCCGAGTGACGACGATGACGATGCGATTGACGAAGAAACGGATCGGGGAGGTTGAACCGCCGACACGGGTTCGTGAAGTAATCCCGTATTCTACCACAGAGCGAGGGAGCGCGGACGTCGGTGCGGCGCCCTATGTAGAGCCGACGAAGCAGACAGCTGTCTGGAGGACGAAAGAGGGTCGTATGCCAAACGTGCTGGTTATCGAAGACGACGCCCGGGTGGCCGCCGAGATCAAATCGGCGTTGCTCGACCATGGATTTCGCGTTGATGGGGCATTTAACGGAACCAGCGGTCTGAGCAAGGCGCTTGGAGGCAACTTCGATGTCATCGTGCTTGATCGCATGCTGCCGGAGATCGACGGATTGTCGCTGTTGACGAAGCTGCGGGGTGCCAAAATCTCTACACCGGTCCTTATCCTCAGTGCGCTCTCGGCCGTCAACGAACGGGTCGATGGCCTTCGGGCCGGGGGGGACGACTACCTCGCAAAGCCCTTCGAGTTCATCGAGCTGACTGCCCGTGTCGACGCACTCGCCAGGCGCAAGATTGCTGCCGAGGCAGTCAACGAGCTTCGGGTGGGAGACTTGTGTCTCGACCTAATCAATCGGGTGCTCTATCGCGCCGACAAGCCGATTGAGCTGCTGCCGAAGGAATTCGCGATCATCGAGTTCCTTATGTCCAATGCCGGAACGCTCGTCAGTAGAAAGATGATCTTCGAATCCGTCTGGGGCTACAGTTTCAACCATGAATCGAGCGTCATCGACGTGCATATCGGCAAGATCCGCAAGAAGCTCGACCCAGACGGCCTCAACCCCTGCATCCATACCGTGCGTAACACCGGCTTTATCCTTCGTGCGGCTGCGTGACCTCCGGCGGACGAGTGGGTTCCGCGTCGCCTGCCTGTTCTTCGCAACCTTTGGCGGCGCCTCACTCGCCTTGTACGGGTTCCTCTACATCGACACCCGCAGCTATGGCCGTACCGCAGCATACGAGTGGGTTAGGTGGGAAACAAAGCATCTGCGCAGTCTTCCATCCCGTTCGCTAATCGAACGGATAGAGGTCTCGGAGGACTTTGCGGAGGGCGGCCGCCCGTTGGTCCTGTTCGCCCCAGACGGGTCAAGGCGCGCAGGTGCCAAAATCGACTTCCCCAAGACAGCACCGCTCGACCGCCCCTTCCCACTAACACAGGAGAAGGATGGAAACCGTCTCGTCTTCTTCAGCGAGATTAGTCGCCTTCCAAGCGGTGATTTCCTCCTTGTCAGTCGCTCGGCCAGGGAGCTTCAGGCTCTGCAGAAGGCGCTGGTGGAGACTTTCGCCTGGGGTATCTTCGGCACAATCGCGATCGGTCTCGTTGGTTCTGTCATCTTCGGAGCAGGATCGCTCCGACAGAACGCAGCGATCACGTCTGCTGTCGAGCGGATCATGCGCGGAGACTTGAGCGAACGGTTGCCGACGCGCGGCGTCTCAGCGGACCTCGCGCATTTGACCCGTGTCGTGAATGACATGCTCGATCAACTTGAGAGGCTGATGCTGGAGATCAAGGGCGTCAACGAGAACATAGCCCACGACCTTCGCACGCCGCTGACCCGGGTCATGGCAAGCCTGGAACGATCCCTCCGCAGTGTTGATACGGTCGAAGGTTTCCGTGCCGTCAATGAGGATAGTCTCGGAGATGTGAAGGAGATCGTCGCACGGTTTTCCGCGCTCCTCCGTATTTCTGAGATGGAGGATCGCTTGCGGCGCTCGGGTTTCACCGACATTGATCTCTGTCGAATTCTCGACGATGCGGTGGAATACTATGGACCTCTGGCCGTCGAGAAGAGGATTACTATCGAATGGAAATGTGCGAACGCCCCCTGCCTCGTCGAGGGCGATCGGAGCCTTGTCTTCGAAGCGGCGAGCAACTTGCTCGACAATGCAGTGAAATTCACGCCGCGTAACGGCAGGATCAAGGTGGTAGTGTTTTATGATCCACCAGGTTTCGCGGTGGAGGATAACGGATGTGGCATCCCGGACGACGAGATCAGTGCTGTCCGCGATCGGTACCGCCGGGGGAACCTGACGAGGGGCAAGGCTGGGTTCGGGATCGGTCTTAGCCTCGTGGATTCCATCGCCCGTCTTCACAACGTGACGTTTGAACTGGCATCTGGAATATCAGGCTGTCGCGCTACGTTGCAGTGGTCAGGCCCCGCCTGAAACACGCGGCGTGCGCCAGGTAATAGGTTTTTGTAATGCGCGCGTGGAGCCCCCCTCTCCAACGGATCTATCGCTTGGCAGGAGTACGAATTTTTACCCCGACCGCTAGGCAATGCTTCCGCGCAGCAAGTATAAGATGGCGTTGAGGATATCCCGCCTCGTCCGAAATGACGAGCGGCCACAAGGAGTCGGTACCGGCATCGGAGCTGCCATCACCGTCCGCGCGGCATCCGTCAGATCGATTTCTTAGAGTCCGTCCGATAAGTCATGAGGCGCGTCCCAGCCGTCGAACGAGGATCATGACGGCAGCGGCGTAGAGGAAGGCTTGGGCCGAGGCGAGGGTCGCCTCCGGGTCTTTCCAAAGGCGGCGGTTGCGACTGATCCAGCCAAAGAAGCGTTCGACCACCCA
>NZ_PDHT01000058.1:0-14423 GCF_002917135.1 Methylobacterium sp. V23 | reverse complement strand
GTTCAACCCAGACGGAGTAGCGCGCGTGGTTCGCATATTTAGATCGAAACGGCGCGCCAGACAGAATGAAACTGCGAACACCTATGTCATTGAAGTTGCAAAATAAATGCAAAGGCCCCGCTGCCACCCGGTACCTCTCGCAGCCACTGCGCGCCCTCACCGAGGCGCAACTCGTCGCTTGAAACCGGACCCTCGGCCTTGCCCTCATGCCAGTCATCAGGGTTGAGTTGCGTCGATCCGGTAAGCAGACATTCATCCGTCAATCTCTTTGCCAAAACGCCCGGACGCTCCAGGCCCCAGACCCGCAAGCTGCCCTGCCGGTGGTCGACCTGAATGCGAACCGCGATGGGCCGTGAACGGCAAGGCATGACCGACAGGAAGGTGACTGGATGCTGTCTCGCGCCGCCGAAACGATGAGGCAGAACCGCATGACAGGATCCTCGCTGGTCGTGGCGCCGGGTGCGCTTCGCAAACGCACGCGGCGTTGTGGACGGTGCATCAAGCCACCTCCTTAAGCCGGCCGATGCTTCTGGCGACGACGCGTCGGTTCTTGACCGCGATGGCGGCGGTGGCAGCGAGGGTCTCAATCATGTCTCGTTCCTTCTGCTCGAAGATGTGGGTCCGGCGGAAATTTATGAACATGACGCCCACCACCTCGTCGGCCGCGCGCAAGATTACGCCCGCTACTGCCAGGATTCCCTCACGGCCCAGGAAACGATCCGTCGCGCTGTGCTCCCTGCCTAAGCTTTGGGTCAGCATGACGTCCCCGGAGACATTGCCTTCATAGAAGTTGTCACCCCTACTCACCAGCCGCCGGGGCGCGAACGACTCGTCGTCACAGCACCGGATTGAGTACTGCGGCCTTCTGAATTGGCCGGACGAGCCGACATTGCCCGAAAAGTCGCCGTCCGCTTCCTGGTATTCGAAAACGGTTACAATGTCGGCCGCGAACATGTTCGCCGCGCTGCCGGCGACCTCGTCGAGAAGGCCGTCTTTCATGTAATCGCGCGACAATCCAACTGAAATCTTGTGCAGGTTTGACAACTGACGTTCGTCTTCGTTGATCTTGATGATGTACTGCATGTTCCGAACAGCATCGGAGGTGCGACGGGCAAGGTACTCCAGCCACGCCACCTCGCGGCCCAGCGTCTCGAAACTCCTGGCGAAGAAAACACGCAGGAGACCGTTCGCGCGCTTCGCGATCCAATCGTCGGCCTCGAGCCTATCGCCGCCGTGCCGCCTCCCGCCTGCCACGACCGGCACGACGATCATCGTCTTGAAGCCATTGGACGAGATGGCCCGGCACTCCGCATCGAACTGGCCGGCATCGACCATGCTTTCGGAAGATGGCACGATCACAGCCTGCTGACGCTTTTGCGCCATCCTTGCGGGAGCGTCGGTCGCTCCTGATAGCCCTTCGGGAATGGCGGCCCCGACATGCGCGCCAAAGGCGAAGGCGTGTGAGGTCGGGCTCAAGTACATGCCAACCGTCGCGGCATCGGCGCCGACCATATTCACGGCAACCTCGGCGACTGTATGCAGCACAGCATCCAGTGAGACGTCATGAAGCCCTAAAGCTCTCCTGGCCGCCCGTCTAAAGACGGCTACAGCCTCGTCGGTGATGAGCCTGTGGGCGTGATTGTAGTACCCGACCTCAATGGTACCGATCACCCTGCCCGAATGGACGCGCTTGAAGTTTTCGTACTCCGTTGCGTCGACGGTGAACAAGGTTCGGAAATCTCCCGGTACGTTCTCCTCCACGTTTGGCGACATGCTGTAACTCGACCATTTCAGGTTCATCACGGCGGATTGGTTGTCGCATAGGATAACCGGGATGAAGGCTCGGCTCATGCGCGCGTGACCGAACTTCCGGAAGATGTACTTGTCGAAACGTCTGTCATTGCCCGATATCACCTCGATAACGGGTGGTTCCGTCGTGGCTATGTACGCCTGTATGTCGGGGGACACCCCGTTTCCATGCAGGTAGTGCTTGCCGATCCCGATCCAATCCTCACGCAGACCGGTACCGGCCACCGTGGCGATCGTCGAGTCGTACCTATCGATTAGTTGCAGCAAGGCAAAATCGAAGCAGAACCTCTGCCGCAGGTCGACGACGAAATCCTGCATCTCTCCCTCCGCATCGATGATGTCGTAGGCCGCCGCCTCAACCTTTTGCGCATGCTGCAGCGCCTCGGCTCGGAAAGCCTCTTCCTCCCTCTGCTTCTGGTAGTCCGAGGAAACCTTGATGAATTCCGCGATCTCTTCGGTCGACACGTGACCGGGATTCCCGATCAGGTCCTTGGCACTCTCTAGCTGGAAGCCCGCAGTGATCAGCGCGTCCGCGGAGCGATGGCTTCTTTCCCAGTCCTCCTTCCGCTTCAGGAGCTCGGCTTTGAGCTTCAGCCTGTCCGTGCTCGCGGAGATCCAATCGCGGAGGCGCAACCACGTGCGCAGCAGGGAAGCGTGGGCGATCTCGACCACCTTGAAGGACCCTACCGCCGCGTCCAGCTCGCCGGAGGGTGGAGCGGAGCTTACCCCGACTACGAGAAGCCTGGTGTTCTCGTCGCTCATCTTGGCGATAATGGAGCGCCGAACCGGGTCAGTCGGCAGCGGGGCCCGTACGAGCGTCTCGAACCCGTCGGCGGAGGAGCCCACCATGTTGAGCAGCAGACGCGGTAGCTCGCTCTTCTCCTCGTCGGTCAGGTTCGAGAAGACTCGCTCCGCGGTCTTGTTCAAAACGCCGCCGACCTTTCCGGATGCCACGTAGGCGTCCCGCGCAAGGATACTCCCGACGCGACCCTTCCACGTCTCCTTCAGGGCGACCTGCAAGAGCGGCAGCCCATCCGTCTCCCGAAGCACGTCGGAAAGGATATCCTCGACGAGAGCCTCCGACTCGAAGGCAAGCCCGGCCTCGCTGGCAGGTTTCGTGATCGCCTCCCGCAGCCCCTCCCGCGACATCGGGTGTAAATTCACTTGTTGCTCTGGCCAGAGCCGGCTGAGACGCGGATGCCTCAAAAGGGTCGCGTAAGCATCGGCCCGGACCGTGACCACCACCTTCACGAGGTCGGTCTGCGACGCCGTCAGCAGGAAATCGATGAAAATCGAGCGCTCGGTTTCCCTAATTTTCTCGTTCGCCGCGCTCTCGCCGTATACTTGGATCCCGTACAATTCCTCCCATGCATCGATGTGTATGAGCGTATTGAACCTCGTGCTCGAATCTTCGCCGAGCAGCATCGAAACGGCTTTCGCGGTGTCGTAGTCCACGTTGCCAACGCTCGCGAGTTTGGAAGCGCTTTGCTGGCTTGCCGGATTAGAGCCCTTGTTTAGCGCGACGTTGCTGAGGTTCAGCTCCGCCACGAGGTTCTGGAACGGATAGGGTCCCGGCTTTAGCGTGATGACGCGCCAGGGCTTCCTCGGCTTCTGCCGCCGCAGGCGTGGAACCAGTCCAGCCTGCACAAGGGAGGATTTTCCGCTACCCGAAGGGCCGACGAGCGAGACGAAATTGTAGACCTTCAGCTTCTGTTCCAACTCCCTGATCTCGCCGTTTCTCCCACAAAAGAAGTTCTCGTCTTCCTCGCGGAAAGTCTCCAACCCGAGGTAGGGGCAGACGTCCTCGGGCTGCTCGCCCGACTCGCCGCCGCGGATGGCGTCGATCAACTTGAGGAACTCGTCCGCGCCCTCCTGCAACGTCTCATAGGCACGAAAATCGACCCACATCCGCAATTGCAGAAATCCGGGCGGAAGGCCGGCGCAGCCTGGAAGTAGCACCGGGACAACCCGGAGGCCCGCCTCCATTGTCGCCTTGAGCAGGGCATACTCCCGCTCGTACTGCTGCGTATTTCCGAGACCTGCCGGCCCTAACAAGATCGCCACCGATCGTGACTCATCGATGGCCCTCTCTATCTTTCTCATCCAAGAAAGCCCGGCGGTCAGACTGTCCTCGTCGAAGAATACCTGTACACCGTCGGATTTCAGCCGATCGCGTACCGTTAGCGCCATATCGCGATCTCTGCGAGAATAGCTCAGAAAGACGTCGTACCTCATCAGACGCATCTCCCTACCCAAATCGCGGCACGCCAATACATTGCACCTGCTGGCATTGTGACTCGCGCTTCGCCACAATACAATAGTTACATCGGCGGATGCTTCATCTTTCAGCTCATGCTGTCACCGTCTGCAGCGCGACGGGGACGCCCAGCACAGGACCGACTCGGGCGACGAACCCCTGCTTTGCCGACGACGGCGTGTCAGCAGTGCCGAGCTGCGTCTATTGCCTCGCTGTCTGCGGTGGCGGGCTTATCGCAGTCATCAGATCCTGGCTGACCCTGACCCAGCAAACTGGCTCTTCGCCAAGTTTGGTGGATTGGGTTGGTTTGAGGGATGCCGGAAGGTAGCTCCTGGCTGAACCGGGCGGGGATTCTCAGATCAGGGTGACCTGACCGGCTGGCTTTGGACCGGGCTGATTGAGAGGATCAGCCAGGATTGAAGGAGCTGGGCATGAAGCGTGGTCAGAAGACGGGTGCGGAGCAGGTTGTGCTGAAGCTGCGCCAGATTGATGTGCAGACGGCCCAGGGCAAGAGTTTGGCGCTGGCTTGCAAGGAGGCCGAGATTTCCGAGCAAAGCTAAAGGACGAGTGCCTACGCCAAGAGATCTTCTACTCGCTCAAGGAGGCACAGACCGTGATCGGGATTTGGCAGAATACCTACAACCGCGTTCGACCGCATTCGTCCTTGGGCTACCGGCCGCCCGCGCCTGTCACCTTCCCGGATCTAGTGCACTGACGCCGACAAAGCGTACAACGAGCGGTCCGTTTTCTCTCGCGTTTATAAGCGGTTAGTGGATGAGCACGTGGTGCATTCGTCGGCGTCTGTGCACTAAACTTTCGGCTACTCATGGCCGCCACCATGCAGCAGCCTCTCAATCAGCTCGGTCCAAAATACCGGTCAGGTCAATCGCGAAAGGCATCGCGGCCGTTGCAGGCAGCGTCGTACCGGGCTTTGGCGGATCACTTGCGACCCTGGCGATCGGCTTGGCAGCCAACTACTTCGGCTAGAAGATCGCGGAAGCGCGGGCGAAGGATCACCGCTAAGGGCAGAGCCTTGAGCGCTTAGATCCGCGTTTGACAGCAGTACCAGCCCCCGAGACGCCGGGCGAGGTTCGGGGCCGCACGAGCTTAAGGGCTTGGAATCCGCCGATTCGGCGTCTCAACAGAACCGGCGCGACCAGAAGGCCAAGGGCTTTGCTACCGTGGCGTCTGCTTCCTCAATGCGTCCGGCTTCGAGTTGGTGGCGGCAATAGATGGGAAATAGCCGGCTGTATACGCGGCATGGCGGATTACCGCTATTGTCGGACAGCGGAGGGGCAGCTTCCGGACGACCGCCAAGTCGACGCGGATGTTGCCATCCGGCTTCGATCCCTCATCAAGGGTGACTCATCAAAGCCGGGCACTGGCGCTGCCGAGGTGATTGAGGCGGTCGGCAGCATGCGGATTGAATTTTGCGAGCCTGCCGTCGCTTCATCCCGTCCACCGCCTTCAGAGCTGCAGGGACCGGGCTGAACGCTAAGAAGGGAGCTTTCTTCGTCCAAGGGCTTGTCGTTGGAATTGATTCATCGGACCATCTTGAAGCTGCATGTGCGAGTCGCAACGACCGCGACAGGCACGAGAGCGATCCATGGCCAACGATTTCGATGATGGTTCCAGGAGGGCTTCGGCGCCTGAGAGCGATCCACGGGAGAAGCCGTTCACGCCAGAGGTCCTCGACCGGACTATCGTCGCATTGCCCCTTCTGGAGCGCATCAAGAAGGAAGGTCAGGAGACAGTTCAGAACGTCATCATCGATTTGAACCTGGATTATCCGGGTGGCCGAGACGCCGCCGCCAAGGTCATTTCTAGGTTGGTCGGCGACCTGATCGGCGAGGATCGGATCGGGCCCGACCAGGGCATCAACGAACCCAAGAGCCGGTACAGCCGCCAGTACCTCTTCGGCCGGCTTACCGGGGCCAACGTGCAGGCCTTGGTGAGACTTGCCCGGGAGGCTGCCAAGGCCTCGACGTCTCGCGGCTCCCGGAAACGATCCAGGGACATCCCTCCGAGGCTCGCCGTCTACAAGATCTGGCTCGACCACGAGGTCGGCAGATTCGTGACTCGGTCCGTGAGCACGGTGAAGGCAGACGCGGCGCGCAACGCCTTTGGAGCCTTCGGTGCCGAAATCGTCTGGGCCGTCGTCGACACCGGCATCGACAAGACCCATCCCCATTTCAAGGCACATGGTAACCTCAACCTGGATCCGGCACTGCTGCATCGGGACTTCACTGCGCTTGATAACAACCTCGACGACGACGCCCTGTGCGCGCAGGCGCTCCTCGATCCCGCCGGCCACGGCACCCACGTCGCGGGCATCATCGCCGGGGAGATCCGGGAGCGAGACAAAACGTTGATCGAGGCGGAAGTCCGCGAGCGTGACGAGGTTGGGGAGATCACACGACGTCCGATCACCTTCAAGGAGATTTCGGGCGTCGCCCCCCGGTGCAAGCTTCTGAGCCTGAAAGTTCTCGATAACGACGGGGCTGGATTGGCGAGCAACTTGATCGCGGCACTTGACTACGTCCAGCAGTTGAACGGAAACGGCCGCCGGATCAGGGTTCACGGCATCAACATGAGTGTCGGCTATGACTTCGAGCCGGCTTGGTTCGCATGCGGCCAGAGTCCGCTCTGCGTCGAAGTAGACCGGATGGTACGAAGCGGCGTCGTCGTGGTCGTGGCGGGGGGTAACACCGGCTACGCCGTCCAGAACACGTTGGCGCGCGGGCCAGTAGCATCAGGTCTCGACCTCACAATCAACGATCCGGGCAATGCGGAGCTCGCGATCACGGTCGGATCGACGCACCGCGAGAGCCCGCACATTTACGGGGTTTCCTACTTCTCCTCGAAAGGGCCAACCGGCGACGGCCGCCTCAAGCCCGATCTCGTAGCGCCCGGCGAGAAGATAATCTCGTGCGCAAGCACCCAGGCTGTCCGCGAAGAGGGCACTGGGGAGGGCAGTGGGGAGGTTACGGCAGAATCTACGCCGTCGCGTGGCGGCAAACCAAAGCCCCGCGCTCTATACAAGGAGGATAGTGGAACGAGCATGGCCGCGCCGCATGTATCAGGGTCCATCGCTGCGTTCCTGTCGATCCGTTCGGAGTTCATCGGCCGCCCGGATGAGGTGAAGCGAATTTTCCTTTCCACCGCGACCGACCTTGGGCGTGCCGTCTACTTTCAAGGCAAGGGCTTGATTGACCTGATGCGCGCGATCCAATCGGTTTAAGGAGTGCCGCCGTGGAAGACTTGTTCGGTATCCCTTTCTTAGCGCTCGATATGGATGCGAAGGGCCAAGCCCCGGAAAGGGCTCAAGCAGCTGCGGCCCTCAGCCTGCCAGAGATCACCGACCTAATCGTGATTTCACACGGCTGGAACAACGACATGGCCGAGGCGCGCCAACTCTATGCGGCGCTCTTCGCCAATCTTGCGCCGATGCTGACGAAGGTCGGGTCCACACGCAAGTTCGCGGCGCTCGGCGTCTTATGGCCATCCAAGCGTTTCGCCGAGGAGGACCTGATCCCTGGCGGGAAGGCTACGCCGGCCGCGACGGCGGCCCTGGCAGCTCAGGCACCTTCATCGGCGGAGATCGCCGCCAAGATCGACGGCCTTGCCACCTATGTGGGCAAACTTGGGAGTGACGATGCGGAAAGGGCCAAGGTGCTGGTCACCCGCCTTGAGGACTCCCGGAAAGCCCGCAAGGATTTCGTGAGTTGCATTCGGGCGATGCTGACGCAGCCGCCGTCCGACATTCGGGACGATGCCTCGGACCGCTTCTTCGTCGGCGATGCCGACAGACTAATGGAGGGTCTTTCCAACCCCGTCACGCCGCCGGCTGGCACGCCCTGTGGAGCGGCAGGTGGGATCGCCCGCATCAAAGAGGCTGTCCCAACCTCGGGGCACGGCGGCGCTGTTTCATTCTCCGACGTCTTGACTGGCATGAAGGCCGCCGCGTTCAGGCTCCTGAACTACGCCACGTACTACGAGATGAAGGAGCGAGCCGGCACTGTCGGCAAGGGGCTAAATGCCGTGCTTGCAGAGATTAGGCGAGGACATCCCCAAGTCGCAATCCACCTCGTTGGCCACAGCTTTGGAGCGCGCGTCGTGACGGCCGCCGCGGACGGCCCAGACGCGTTTCGACCGCGGAGCCTGACCCTGCTTCAGGCAGCGTTCTCTCACAACGGTTTCTCCGCCAAGTTCGACGGTTCGCACGACGGGTTCTTCCGCAAGATCGTTTCCGACCGGAAGATCGATGGCCCCATCGTGATTACGCACACGATCTACGACAAGGCGGTCGGCGTCGCCTACCCTCTTGCGTCCCGGTTGTCCGGAGACAATCGAAGCGCTTTCGGAGACCGAGACGATCCCTTCGGCGGGTTGGGCCGCAACGGCGCGGTCAGGCTTTCCGAAGCCGAGGTCGCGAATGGTGACCTCTTACCGGAAACAGGCCGATATGCATTTGACCGAAAGGTACATAACCTCCGGGCCGATGCCTTCATCTCGGATCATAGTGCCGTGACCGGCCCGGAGGTTGCGAACGCGCTGGCGCAGGCGATTGGAACCTCGGCGGCCTGAAGGCTCCCGGCCTCGGATCGGTTGAGGCTGTGCGCCGAATCTAGCCGATGCGAGACGTGTGACTGTCGAAAGGCCCTTCCCTCGACCACTTGATCTCGCGCTGGATGGTGCGCACGATAGCCCCGCTTATACCAACTCTCATTGATCAGCGCGCATAGGTTCATCGGCGCAGTCCGATGGACGTGATGCGCCAGGGCTGGGCGATGATTCAGTTCCAAGCGTCGCAACGGTGGTCGAGGATGTCGGCATAGGATCGGAAGATGCGGTTGCAGAGCCAGTTGTCCCGCATGAACTGCCAAAGGTTTTCGACGGGGTTGAGTTCGGGTGGCCGATTCGCGCCTCGTCGCAGAACCAGACCTCTATGGGTTTGCCGCCGACGGCCTGCGTGACCTGCGCCAGTTGGTCGGGGAAGTCGTTTTAAAAGCAGCCGCGGCATCCGGGTCCTGGGCGTGATGGCGCGGGCGAGCCGAAAGTTTGCGGTAACCCATCGCCCGCAAGACCCGGCTCAAGGTCTGCTCGGAGACTGACACGCCATGATCCTCACACAGAATCTGGGCCAGATCGCACAAGCGCCAGCGGACCACGCCGTGGGCGGCGGGTGTCGGCTCCTGATCGACCAGGGCCCTGAGAGCCTCGCACTGCTCAGCATTCAGGTGGGGGCGGGCACCGGGGGCCTTGCGTTCGATCAGCCCGTCGGGGCCGTCCGCGTTGAAGGCCACGACCCAGTCACGCAACGTCTGCAATCCGACCCCGCCGATCGCGGCCGCGTCCGAGCGCGAGCTTGCCCGCCGAGATCACGGACAGCGCCAGCAGGCGACGGGTCTGGGCCGGATCCCGCGCCCCCTTGGCCAGAGTGCGCAGGGCCGGCGCATCAAAATCCGATCGCAGCGGAACCGGAGCAGCCATCGCATCCTCCTCAGGCTTCAAACCCGAGGACTGAATCACACCCCGCCCGACACCGCGACTCGGTGTGAGTCCTGCTCAACGAGACTTGGTATAAGGCCCCCCCTGCATGACGGTGCTCGTATAACCCCTGGGCCACGCCCAGCGGTTCGCTGGAATAGGTGCAATTGCTACTCTCAAATGGAGGGGCGGCCAGATCCGTCGTGGCCACTGTGAGGGCGCTTCTCGAACTTTCCGCTGACGGCAAAGCCCAGGTTTATAGTCTGTAGTTGACAGGCGCGTCGATGCGGTCATCAAATCCTGATTGCGCGAATCATATCTCAGACAAAACAGAGATCTAATGTCTAGTCTCCTCAATCAGAGGAATTTGGCATGTCGGAAGTGGATGTCACCGGTGATCTGCTGCGCCGAATTGCCAAGCAAAACAATTTCCTGATACCAAGAGATTATTTAGTATTTATCGGAATTCGTGGCTCGACGCCTGTCGATCCTGATGATGTTAATTTTGCATTCGCACGGCGCATCAAGATCGCGCCGCCTGACTACGAGTCCATGCGATGCACCTTCGTGCAATGGCGGCCCGGGGACGATCAGATAGCGGTGTTCGCAGGCTCGACCGTACCGAACCGTCGGGCCATTGCCGCGGCGCGGCGCGGCGGGGCGGCGGCCAACATGGTCATCCTCGGCTTCCACCGCTACGCCAAGGGACAGCACAAGTCCGGACAGCCCCGCGGGCACCAGGCATTCCGGCAAGCCAGTTTCCTGCCTGTCTGGCGCACCCGCGACGACGACGATTATGACCTCGACGACTCGATCGACCTCGGCGCGGGAAAAGACACCTACTTCTGGGACAACCTCCACGCCGCCTTCCACGACACGCCGCGAACGCCGGGCTTTTCCAGCAACGGCTGCCAAGTCGTCGCCGGATACCCGACGACGAACGACGGCAGCCACATCGAATCCGGGCCCTGGGCGCATTTCCGTCAGAACGCCTACGAACACGCGAATGGCCAGACAAGCTTCGCGTACATGCTGGTCGAGGGGTCCGCCGTCGAGCGCTTGTCCAGCGCTTCCGACGACGAGATTTCCCAGGTGGTCCGGTATGGATCGAGCGGGTCGCTCGTCACCGCCGTCCAACGGGCACTCGTATCGCGTGGATGCAAGAACCCGATCGATGGCCAGTTCGGTCGCGAGACCCTAAGGAGCTTATTCGATTTTCAGAAGGCTACCCTCGGCACGGACAAGGCCGATGGCGTCGTGGGCCCGACCACGGCGGCCGAGCTAGGCCTGACCCTGCCGACGGTCGGGGGGCGGGTGCCGACCGTCGCAGCGATCGCGATCGAACCGCGAGCGACGCCCAAGGCTTCCCGCGGTGGATCCTCCGGCATCTCGGATACGGTGATCGCGGCGGCCCTCGCGAGCCAGACCAAATGGGGCGTGCCGGCCTCCGTCACTATTGCCCAGTACATCCTCGAAAGCGGCAACGGCGCTCATATGCCGCCTGGCTCGAACAATCCGTTCGGGATCAAGGCTACCGGTTCCCAACCCTCCGTCGAGGTCGGCACGCGCGAGGTGCGCAATGGCGTATGGGGAAGGGAGCCGGCGCGTTTCCGTAAGTTCGACACCTTGATCGACGCCTTCGACGCGCATGGGAAGCTGCTGGCGACGTATCCCGCCTATCGGGCTGCGATGCGGCAAGCGAAAGACCCGAGCCGGTTCTGCGACGCGCTGACCGGCGTCTATGCGACCGATCCCGGTTACGGCAGTAAGCTCAAGCAGGTCATCGCCCAGTACGATCTGGCAAAATTCGATGTCCCCGGCCTCGTCGACATCATCCCTCCGCCGATCATCGTTGCTCCTTCAACCGAGAGCGCCGACGTGAAGGCCGTGCAGCAACGGCTCAAGGAGCTTGGGTATCCGGTCGGGAAAGTCGATGGAAAGTACGGGAACATCACCGCGGCGGCTGTTCTCGCCTTCCAGAACGAGAACGGCCTGCCGACGACCGGGCTCATCGATGATCTGACCCGGGCGGCCCTCCCGCACGCCGAGAGCCGCCAACTGGACAACGAACGCACGGCGATGACGGCGGAAGCGCTCAAGGAACGTGGCTCCGTCACGGTCCGCGACGCCTTCCGGACCAAGCTCCTTGGAAAGATCACCGCCGCGCTCGGGGCGCTCGGCGTCGGCAACAGCGCGATCGTCAACTCCGCCGACGCGCCGCCCGTCGATCCCCTGATCGCCACGAACGTGAAGGCGCTGCTCACCGGCGCCGAGCAACTGGCGGTGCCAGGGGGGAACACCCCCGAAGCGGTGAGCCGGATCGCGGGACTTGCGCGCGACATCGCCGGGAGCCCGGATGCCCTATCCTTCTTGCCCGGTGCCGCACGCACGATAGCTCAGCTTCGCCAAGTGGTGCCGCCGGAGGTGCTCGCCCGCAACCCAGACCTCGACCGCATCGTACAGAGCGTCGCCGCAGTCCGAGCGGCGGCCCAACCCGCCATGGCCACCATCTTCGATAAGCTGCCGGCCCTCTTCACGGATCAATCGAACCTGCAGTTCATCGCAAAGGGTGTCGCCGCCGTCGCCGGCAGCGTCATCCCAGGTTTCGGCGGTTCCGTTGCGACCCTGGCGATCGGCTTGGCAGCCAATTACTTCGGCCAGAAGATCGCCGATGCACGGGTGAAGGACCATCGCCAGGGCCAAAACCTCGAACGCTGACAGCCCCGTTCAAGCCCACTCCCCACTGCCCGTTCAGCCGGATCCGGAGGGAGTCGGTGCCCCCCAACGTGAGAGGTGACCATGCGCCCGTCGCTTCGGGGCCGTCTGCCCATCCGGAAATCCATGGACCTGGAAGGGGACGGACGGACGTGAGTACGCTGACGAAACTCCCTAAGGAGCTATACGACCTGCAGGCGTTCAATGCGTTCGACGAAAAGCGAGATTTCCATGTCGGCGCGGCGAGGGCCTGCTCATGGCTGTGTCAACTCGCCTACGAAACCGACGACCCAGGAATGGTGGGTGAAATCCTCGCGGCGTGGGGATTGGGTCTTCCCAAGGGGGGCATCATCGCAAAAAGCGTGGCGACACCGCTGCCGATCGCGAGGACAGAGGCTTTCCTGGCCGCCAAGGATGGTGTGGGTTTCCTCTCATTCGCTGGTACGGATCCGATCGTTCTTGAGGATTGGATCACCGACTTCCGCATTCGATCTTCGCCAGATGGCGTCGCGGAAGGCTTCTCCATCGCGGCCGAGTCCGTGCTCCCGGAGATAGGGGAACTTTTGAGGGCAATCCGATGCCGGGCCCTCGTCGTGACCGGCCATAGCCTCGGTGGTGCATTGGCTGTCTTGGCTGCGACCTCTCTTCGCAGAGCCGGCTTTCCCGTCACAAGCGTCTACACCTTCGGTATGCCGAGGGCGGGTGGTGAAGCCTTCCAACGGAGCTACAACGCGCTCGTCGGCGGGGTCACGTATCGCCTTGTCCACGGTGCCGACATTGTTCCGTCCGTACCGCCCTCGGGTTTGGGCTTCCGCCACGTCGGCCGTGTCCTGCACTGCCCATCCTGGGGCAAATGCGATCCGTCGGCACTCGCGTCCGATCCGGGGTCGGATGAGCCGCTCTTTCTGCCCCAAGTCGTCGAAGGCGTTCGAACGACGCTTTTGCGGCCTCTCGGCGCTGGGTCGCTAGTGACTGGGGCCTTCCGCAGCGTCGCCGCCTTGCTGCGTCCCAACCGCCATTCCCGGCGGAACGACAGGATAGGCCGGCTCATCGACGGCTTGCCGCCTGCAATCCGCGATCACTTACCCGACGCGTACATCAACACGGTCACCTAGCCACGCGCGAGGTAACCCGTCCGCAGCGGCGTACGAAGCCCAGGTTCAAGCGAGATCCGCCGAGCGCACATGCAGCGCCCGCAACCGCCGTAGTTCTCGATCCAGTGCGCGTGATTTGCGCCGGGAAAGGAACGGCTCCGGCGCGGTCCCGGCAAAATCATGTCGCTCAGGCAAGTCCTCCGACGGGGCCAGCGCAGGCCGAAGCTCCGAAGTGTCAATCGGCGTGCAAAAGGGACCCAGGATCGGCGCCCAATAGGGACCCACCCGTCGCCTTCGAGCATACGCTACGGGAGAGGCCAATGCTGCGAAGCTGGTTGGGCGAGCGTAGCAGCGTTGGCCTCGCCTCCAGTCTGACGCCGATCCGGTAGCACAAGCACTGCATCAGCCTGGACTCATGTGCGGGTCTTCAGTCGCCAACTGGCGTTGCCGGTCTCCAGGATGTCACAGTGATGCGTCAGCCGGTCGAGTAGAGCTGTCGTCAGCTTTGCATCCCCAAACACACTGGGCCATTCGCCAAACGGCAGGTTCGTCGTGACGAGCACGGACGTGCGCTCGTAGAGCCGGCTAATCAGGTGGAACAACATCTGCCCGCCAGCGCGGGGGAACGGCAGGTAGCCAAGCTCGTCGAGGATCACGAGGTCTGTCCGCGCCAGCTGCGTAGCCAGTCGGCCTGTCTTGCCCGCCCGTGCTTCGGCTTTAAGCTGGTTGACTAGGGTCTGGACTCGATCAGCACCAGAAGGCGATGACGGCAACGAGTGCGACGGCCGAGACGTAGTTTCGGGCCAGCTTGTCGTAGCGGGTGGCGATGCGACGGAAGTCCTTGAGGCGATTGAAGGTCGCTTCAATCCGCCAGCGTTCGCGGTAGCGGCGTTTGTCGTAGCGGATCTTCCGCTTGCGGCCGCGCTTGCCGGGGATGATTGGCGTGATGCCTTTTTCCCGTAGGTCGGTCCGGAGCCAGTCGGCGTCGTAGCCCTTGTCGGCGGTCAGACGACGGATCCGACCGGGCGCCTCGGCGAGCACGGCTGGGGCGGTGGTGA
>NZ_PDHT01000057.1:0-15060 GCF_002917135.1 Methylobacterium sp. V23 | reverse complement strand
CGGAAAGCCAGAACAGATCTGCCATCGCCGCCTCCATGCTGCAAACGGCGGCTCTGAATCACAAAACGATAACGCTCGCAACGCCTTGGTTCGGTTCACACCCTAACACGCCCTCACTCGTCGGCGATAACCACTTGCAGGGACCGGGAATCCAGCCTGTGGGTTGGCTTCGAATAATTATCCCAGATTTTTCGCCCTCACCGGCCTCTTAAGACAAGCGAATTCCCTACGACTGAACATTCCATGACTGAAACTGACTTGTGTGAAGGGTCATGACTAACCACCGATTCACACGAGGCGCCCCATCAGACCCGTATTTAGGTCGACATATCATGACGCCGATAGGACTTCCGCCATACGCCTTATTCGGTATCCTTACCCTGTGTCCCAAGGCCCGAAAGGTATTCGGCGTAGGTTTAGCGATTCGGAGAACCAGCAGATGCCTGACACGATCTTCATAAGCTACCGGCGCCAAGATAGCTCGCCGAGCGCTCGGGGTCTGCGTGATGAACTTCGCCGAACGTTTAAAAATCCAGTATTTTTTGATTCTGAGGAAATTGGCATTGGCGAAGTTTGGGCCAACCAGATTAGGAATGCCCTTGATAGTACTGCCGTACTTATAATCGCAATTGGACCAACGTGGCTACGTATTTCCGACGAATACGGGCGGCGCCGCATCGACAACAAAGAAGATTGGATCAATATAGAATTAAGAGAGTGTCTTGCGAAAAAAATTACTATTATCCCCGTGCTTGTTAATAATGGCCTCATGCCATCAAGGGAAGGGCTACCAGCAGAACTCAAAGAGATAACTAGTTATCAGTACTTAGAAATTAGGGATAATTTTTGGCAAGAAGACTTGCAAATATTGGTCGATAAATTGCGCGAGAGTCCGTATTTATTTGAAAAATCTGAGGAAAAACTTATACTGCCGTCTTACAAATCGACTCCGAAGCGCTTGCCAGGTGCTCTAACTGATGCGGAGATAAGTGAAGCGCTAACCAATCTACCTCTATGGAGGCTGGTCATTAGTCCAATGCCAGGACAATATCCAAGACAACGAATTGAAATATCTCGACAGTATCATTTTGAAAAATTTAGCAACGCTATTGGATTTATCAATGCTTGTGTGCCTGTTGTGAATGAGCAGAAACATCATCCACGCTGGCAAAACGTGTTTCGAACTGTTGATGTCTGGCTATCGACGTGGGACATAGGAAGCAGAATTAGCCATTTGGATGTTGAGCTAGCGAAAGCAATGGATAATATATTTGAAAAATTTTATGAATAGAAACCCTTCATGAATCAAGCATAAAACTGAATGCAAGTCACCGTAGTTTGTTTGCTTGTAAATAAGCGAGCGTAAGGATCCGTTTTCTAATATTTATTTTCAGTATCCGGCTTTTATGAAGCGCTATAAGCATTGGGATGTACTGAAAATCCTTTCTTCATTGTCAATCTCTGCTCCGAGGCTGCATCAGCCCACTTAAGTTCTTTTGCATTAGGCTCTTGGCTTCTGCCGAAGTCGGTAAGAGGACCACCACATGATCGCGTTTGGATTGGAGGTGAGCCTATATTCGACGACGGACATGACCCAGAGAGCATCTCACCGTCGTTACGGATCTACCTCCCGCCCATCCTCTCGGGGGCAACTTTCACGACCCGGTAAACCGGGCCTTAATCCTTAAACTTGCGAACCGCCTACCCAGCTGTGGCGACTAGAGTCTCGACAGCGCTGAAGCAGAAGGTCACGCCGTCCAACCACATCTGCCAAACGGCATGCCGCGCATGTCGGTAATGAGGTCGCGCCTCGCGACCGTATTGCCTTAGTTTGTTGGGTTCCGGTCGGTGGCATGCCACTTCTTTACGGACGGGCAGCTTCTACAAAGCTGCGCCTGTCTGCAGACTGCTTCGTAAGGGTTAAATGCGGATCGGCTGAGATCGCAGTGCCTACCGCCCGCGGAGTTGGAAGCGTGTCAAACTATTGAAAAACTCGCCGCGCGCACTCTTCTACCTGAGGCAGACATTACCTGACCGGAGACTCCTCAATGGTGGTGACCTCGCGGAACATCAGCTTCGCGACCGTGGAGGGAATCGGCGCCGTCATGGAGTCGGGGGAGGATGTGACAGTCGGGGGTCAAAGAACCAAGGAACTAATTCATCAGGTCGCCGTCCTCGATCGGCCGCTCGAACGGCTTCTCTTCGTGCCCGAGCGCCGCAACGACGTCTTCGCCCAGATCGCCGAGGCGCTCTGGGTTATCGCCGGGCGCGACGACATCGAATGGCTGTCCCGCTATCTACCCCGTGCTGGCGAGTTCTCGGAGGACGGGGGCCAGACTTGGCGGGGTGCGTACGGGCCCCGGCTTCGTCGGTGGGCGTCCGCCGGCGTCGACCAGATCGCCCACGTCAAGCGCATCCTGAGCGATGACCCGGTGAGCCGCAGGGCCGTCATGAGCCTTTTCGACCCAGAAAAGGACCTAACGGCGACCATCGACATCCCGTGCAACAATTGGTTGAGCTGGATCGTCCGCGACGGTCAACTCCACCTAGCCGTGGCCGTTAGGAGCAATGATGCGGTATGGGGCTTCTCGGGGGCAAACGCCTTCGAGTGGAGCGTGCTGCATGAGATGCTGGCACACTGGCTTGGCGTGGCGGTCGGGCGCCAGACCTGGATCGCGTCTTCGTTCCATATTTACGAGCGGCATTGGGTGCGTGCTAGGCGCATCGCCGAAAGCTTCCACCGCCTGACGCCGTACGATTTTGGTGTCATCCGCGCTGAGTTCCGAACCCCTTGGGATGATTTTGACCCAGCTCTATCGTCATGGTTCGAGGCCGAGGCGGCTATGGCCGCCGATCCGGATGCGCCAGTACCCGAGGGTGTAGCTGTGTCTGATCCGTTCCTGCGGGCGTCCCTGAGTGCGCTACGGATCCGGTGTGGATCCGTAGCATGGGGTGAAGAAAGGCTTCGCGTGGAACTGGCGGCACTTCCGCATACGGATGTGGCTGCGGCAGTCTGGGAGCACTTCTCGCGAAACGAGCCGGATCGACTGGCCGCCCTGGAACCGGGCAGCCTGGCGGACTTCTTCGCTGTCAGCGCTAAGCAGAGCGCCCCGGACCAGCGCTTCAAGCAAGGCATCAAGCGGTTGCACGCACGGAAGGACCGCCTCTACGGGGCAGCCTGGAAACGGCGCGGCGAACTTGTCAGCGTGCTTCCGAACGTGGCGAGGAAGGTGGACCGGCTGGAGGTGTTCCTGAAGGACGGTATCCAGGCCGGCGACGAAGCCGTCCTGGATACCGCCATCGACCTCTATGTCTACGCGACGAAGTACAGGCTCCTCCTGGAAGAGCGCGAGGAGCCTTCCGGCCTGCTGCCAGCTGACGCGGCGAGCCCGTTCAGCGATCACGACGAGAACTTCGAGGGCTTAATCGACAGCCACGGCTTCGAGGATGGCGATGTCAATCCCGGACCCGGGATACGAAAGGTGGTGGACATCTTCGAGAAGCTCTGGCGCTCGGCGTCTGATGGTGCGAGCTTGGCTGTCATTCGAGACCTTTCGGACCAACTACGCGATGGGGCACGCCGCATCGTGGCTGACGCGGCATGCGGAAGGCCGGCGGCAGTGCGTTCGTTCGTGGTCGCGGAAGCAATTCACCGGGAAGAGGGTGAGCGGTCTTGAACCCCACGGATCTCGCTAAGTTGCTGGACGAGCTGGCGGAAGCGTTGGCGCTGCGGCCGGGCGCGCGGGTCGGCATCGTCGGCCGGTCGGTCGCGACGGCGAAGGTCATCGCCTTCCTTTCGTCCCTAGGCTCCTACAAAAGGCTGACCGGGATGTATGCCCCGGATGGCGATCACGGCGCCGGTCCCGCCGAGGGAGGCTACGCCCCCCTTGAATGCCTCGCGTCGGACCGCCCCGACATGGTGGTGGTGGCCGAGGACGCCGGAAAGGAAGCGCTCCTCGTCGCGATGGAGCCGCATCTCGAACCCGGCACCCGCATATTCCTGGGCGGATATGGCCACCTGGGGTTTCGCGACGCCATGTTCGCGCAGGTCGTTCGTGACGCGTTGGTCCCCTCGCTCGCGAACGGTTACCCGAACTGTCAGGTCCATCTCTTCCAATGCCTGCGCTCCGCAGCCCGGCTCGGCCTGAAGGGCGTCGTCGCCGAGTTCGGGATGTTCCGAGGGGGGACGACGATGCTGCTGTCCCGCTTCGTCGAAGCCTTTGGCATGGATTGGAAGGTGATCGGCTTCGACACGTTCAATGGATTTCCGCCTTCCCGCAGCATCCTCGACCTCTACCGGCACCCCGACTGCGTGTTCTTGGACGAATTGGCGGCGCGCAGATACCTTGAGGGCCGCAACGTCGAGATCGTGGCTGGCGACGTCGTCGAGACGGTGGAGCGCCTGGCGACGGAAGCGGTAGTCCTAGCCTTCGTCGACACGGACAATCATGCCTCGGCTTCAGCGATCCTCGACGTAATCGCGGACAGGGTGATGGTCGGGGGGGCAATCGTGTTCGACCACTGGGCCGGACGTAACCGGTTCCTCTACACGGTGGGCGAGCGCATCGCCGCGGCCCGCCTCGTCGACGACCGCCGATATTTCAACCTGCACGACACCGGCGTCTTTCTCAAGGTGGCGTGACGGAGGCCAGCACTATGCACATGCACGCCCGGCTAGCGCCCCCGGTCCCACGTCGGGGGGTGTACGAGATCTACTGGACGTTCGCGGCCCGACGCCATGAGGCCTTCGAACGGCGCGTCGCCGGCGAGCCGGGACCATGGACGTCCGATCCGATCCTTAACACATATAAGTTCTGCAACGTCTTCCGGGCCGCGGATCGTGTGTCGCAGTACATGATCCGTAGTGTCGCCTACGCCGACGATGCAGGCTCGTACGCGGACCGCGTGTTCCAGATCGTAGCTTTCCGGACCTTCAGCAACATAGCGACCTGGGAGGGCGTCCGGGCCGTTCTCGGTGGCGCACCCCGCCTGGAAGATCTCACGTCAGGCCGGTTTGAGCAGGCGCTGGATCGGGTCAAGGCGTCGAACGGAGGTCTCTATACCGGCGCCTTCATCTTATGCGCCAACAAGGCCTATGGCTTCGATGAGAAGCACCGGAATCACGTTGCCCTGTTCAAGCACATGTTCGGTGGTGGCCGCCTCCACGAAGCCGTGCGGGGCGCCAATTCGCTCGAAGGCATTGTGCGAACCCTCGAAGGTTTTCCCCTGATGGGGCCGTTCATGGCCTACCAGACGGCTGTGGACCTGAATTACTCCGACCTCCTGGGCTTCTCCGAGGATGACTATACCCAGGCTGGGCCGGGGGCCCTGCGCGGATTGCGCAAGGCGTTCCATTCCCTCGGTGACTATACGTCGTCCGACGCGATCCAATGGATGGTCGAGCAGCAGGATGCGGAGTTCGAGCGCCTCGGCCTGGCGTTTAGGGGGCTCTTTGGCCGAAGGCTGCATGCCATCGATTGCCAGGGACTGTTCTGCGAGCTGGATAAATACTGCCGCGAGGCAGTGCCGGAACTTGCTAGCAACCGCTCGCGCATCAAGGCGCGATTTACGGCCTCGTCTCAGAAGATTGAGCTGTTTTTCCCGCCGAAATGGCGGCTCGACCTACCGTCCGGTTCGACCGTGCCGCCAACCATTTGCACCGCAGTTGCTCCCCAGATAGCCCTGGAGCTCGATGCCGGGCGTTCCAGGGAGGCCCTTGAGCCGGATCGACGGTATTCCAAACGCGGCCCGCGGCGCGAGCGCGCCCGGGGAAGCGACAGCGACGTCACTAGGCCTCCTATGCTCCTTTGAAGAGCTCGGTGGCGCTGAACGCCAAAGTCGCGGGCACCTTCGCCGGCGAGCCGGCCGCGGCTCGTCCCGTAGCCGCAGCGTGCAATAGTGAGAGTGATCTCCGACGGATGCCGATGCAATGTGCAAGTAGTAATTTCACACGCCTTTGATGGGCGCGCCGTTCAGGCGACGGTGGCAAGGATTGTCGCGAACGGGCTGGCGCCGGAGGGGCGGGCGGTCTCAGCGGCGGTCCAGATGTTGGCCTGCCGGTGGCGGTCCACCTCGCACGGTAGCCATCGGTCATCTTGCGTTGCACGACGGGCGGATGGAGCAGGCGCTCGCAGAGGTTGTTCGTGGCTTCGACCCGTGCCGGGATGATCGAGGAAGACCAGGAGTTGATCGCGTGCCCGACCGATCCTGGCCTGCAGTTCTCGAGTCGGGGCACAGCGGCTCGGAGCGGACAGCATGTCGGAAAGCCGCCGTTCCAGCGCCCGCCGTTTCGCCAAGAGCGTGGAGGCGGCCAGATTGGTGACGCGCTCGGCCAGGGCGAACACAGATTGCTGCCAGAACTGCAGGCGCAGCGGCACCGGATCGGCGCTGACCGCGACGGCGTAGGCGACGTCGCGGGCCAGATTGGCGAGGCAGGTCTGGTGGCGGACGGCGCGTGCCTGCTGGGCCGTTTAGCGGTCCGAGATTCACACCGCCGGACGGTGGTCGTCCATCGTCTCCCGCACCACGACGGCGCCGCGCGTCGGAGACGCGCGATAGACCACTGCCTCGCCCGAGCGGAACACCCAGTGGTAGGCGTTCGAGCCCTCGATCCGGACGCCAGTCTCGTCGGACGCGACACCTCGGCCCGGCGCAGCGTCGCGACGGCGGCCTCGCGGCCGGACCGGAAGCGCGCCTGCGCGCCGCGGAGCAGGTTCATCAGGCCGCCCTGGCACAGCGTCAGGCCGAACAGATCCGAGAGCGCCGCCTGCAGCCGCTCGTAAGAGAGTGCCTGGAAGATCTTGAGATAGGTCGCCACCGCGTGCACCCGCGGACCGATCGGGACGATGATCGACGAGCACGTCGGGATCCTCGCTCATCACCCGGCTATGGCCCTCTTGACCGGGCTCGTCCTGCTCCCGCCGCTTCTTGCGGTCAGTGGACAGCGGCTTCGAGGACGTGCGCGGGGTCTTCTCCGGGCGCTGCAGCCGCAGCACCAACTCGATCAGTTCCTCGCGGCTCAGACATTCAGGTCGCTGCGGCCCATCTTGCCAAAGGATCAGCCAAACCGACCTTGCGCAAGGCCCTGACATAACCCCGTGCTGCGGCCGCCGCGCGTCCTCTGAACCTGTAGCACAAACTGCGTGGGTAACTACGGCAAGTGCGCGGCGATTAGATCAACTTGTCAAGGGATTTTGAGTATCGCTTTCCGCATTCCCTGAATTGGAAGGGGTCACCCAGGATGCGGTTCATTACGCCGCCGGCTTGTGCCTCGATCCAAGCAACCAGTTCGCCGGATGCCGCGAGCTCGAACGTACGGTGGCCCCGCCGATTACTGTATCCCATCCCGTTGAGGATCAAGGGCGGTACGACCGGCGCGGCATTTCCGAAATAGATGAAATGATCCGACAAGAGCAATCGGTCCGTCTGGGTGTCGTGCCTAGTGTTAGCTGGATCCTGTGAACCATCATTGGCGCTATGTACCGAGTCTTCCTGGGTCCAAACACCATCATCGCCGTGATGGTAGATATTGTCACCGACTAGTGTCCTGCGCGTACCATTGCGTTGGGTACGTTTCGAGCCGAACGCCGGATCCCGCCAGTATTCATTAAAAGTCATATGCCGCGTCACGCGCATTGCGAAGACACATCGACCGGTTGCCTTGAGAGCACCGCCACCCATACCGATCACCCAGTCGCCAATCTGCGCGACACGCCGAATGTCGGGCTTACAGCATGCGAGGGTGCAGACGCCGCCGAAGGGATTTGGGGCGAACCCGAGATCGTACTTGACGACGTAGACGTAAATCCGGGGGGGGCGGTCAGCAGGCATTCCTCTGCGGCTCGCGGATGGGCTCACGCGGCTGTCCCTCGGGATTCTCGAACGGGCTATCGGTGCCATCGATCGCGTCCATGAGGCTGTCAGAGTTCCAGTTCACCAAGGCGCTGCCGTAGTCGTCGAACGCGGTTGGTAGGTCGTTTGTCGTGCCACCGCGCTCGTAGATGCCGACGATCCGCTTGCCGAGTTCGTTGGCCTTCCGGATTTCCCAATCGACCCAAGGCCGCCGGTGAGTGTTTTTTCCAACCAAGACGATGACGGTTCCAGCCCATGACATTTTCATGCGAAGAAGACGCTTGAGGGTACGTTCTGGGATTAGTTTCTTGTCGAGCCGGACTTGGTTCGAAGGTTTGGCGCGGATAGAGCTATTGCGCAGGTCATAACCATTCCGCTTCAGCATCGTCGTAAGCTTGCCGACGTGCGCGTCGTCGGCGTGATGATGGCTTATGAAGACATGCCTTCGCTTATCCATCCCGAATGCTCCGACATTTATTGCGGCACAGCGCGATTATTTGGTCACGGTGAAGCGCAGCCGCAAGGGTCAGCCGCGCGTTCGATCGATTGGAGGGGACGCACTATGTGCATCTCCATTGTCCAGAAACGGCCGGGTTCGAGACCTGAATCCGCGCGACCATCCGGCGTCGATCCCCTTAGGTATCTAAAATCGCTGAATATCAGCTTCCAAGACCCCGCGCCGATCAACACTCGAGCTACCTCACCTCTCGCAGGTCGGCACCATCGCGTCGTCCGGCAGCAGTTCGGCCCACTCGTCCGGGCGAAGGTCCCTGTTCGCCTTTCGGCACGCAAGCATGACCCAGCTTCCCACGTTCAGGTCCCAGGACCGGAAGCTGCCGTCGCTCGAATAGGTGATCATCGCGCCGGACTCGGTGTCTAGCCTGAGCGCCGGAACCGACGTGGTGCCGGCTTTGAGGACTGCCATGAACCGGAGGTCGGCCAAGTCCCAGAGCCAGACCATGCCGTCCTGATCGGCTGCCGCGAGGAGCCCCGTACTCGTTCCAACGGCCATGGCCGCGACGCTGCCTCCCGCCAGACGGCTCTGCAGACGCCGGGGCGGCGTCGAGGACTCGGCATCGGTCACGACTACGCTGCGGTCGCTCCCGCCGCCGCCGGAGCCGAAGGTGACGAGCTTGGCGCCGTCCGTCGTGAACCCTATGCCGGCGACACCGGAATCGTGCCTGGGGACGGTCTGGGCGTCCGCACGCCAATTCTGCGACGACCGCAACACCGCGACCCTGCCGTTCTCTAACCCCACCACGAGCCGGCTGCCGCCTGGATCGAAGGCGAGGGACCGACCGGGGGCGGGCAACGGGGTGCTCCATCGTGATGAGCCGGCCGCGTCGAGTTCGACGATTTCCACCTGCCTGCGGCCGGCCGCGAGGACGGCGAGCCAGCGGCCGTCCCGGCTCAGGCCGACCTCGGAGGCACCGTCCGAACCGGGCGCGATTACGTTCGGCCGGCCGCGGCTGAGGTCTTGCCAGATCACGGCTCCGCTCGCCGTCGTCCAGACGATGCGCGTCCCTAATCCATCCATGGCGATGGTTGGGACCTCCGCATCCATGGACTCGAATCCCGGGCTCGGCGGGTCGCCGTCCGTCGCCCGCAGGGCTGCGGGGCCGAGGATCTCCCGGGTCGTCGAGAGCAAGTCTAGCTCCATGACCCAGCGTTCGGCGTCCAGGCGCCATGCCTCCGCCCTTCCCTTGGTCGCGAGCGCCGCCACTAGCGTCCCGTCCTGACGCGTCCGGAGAACGTCTACGGTCGGGCCCAGGCCGGGAACCGGGCGCGACGGCCCCGATTCACTGGAAAGATCCCAGGTGGCGAGCGTCCCGTCTGACGAGCCCGAGTGGAGAGTCCCGTCGGCCGCGAAAAGGAGCGCGGAGATAGGGCTTGCATGCGCCCCCGTCCTGTCGAAGCCGGTCGGCTCGCCATCGCCGTCGAGTACCCGCACAGACCCGGAGGCGTCGCCGGTCGCCATACGCGACCCCGATCGATCAAAGGCCGCGCTCGTCAGCAGGCTGCCGAGGTGGTGCGATTTAATCCGCCGGAACTCGCCGCCCTCCTCGTGGAACGTTACCAGCGCACCGTACCCTGTCACGACGCGTAGCTCGCCACCGGCGCCGAACGCCGCCGCTAGGACACCGCCGTCGAGCCTCGGATATCGCTGCCTCTCGTCCCCGGTGCGGGCGTCGAGCACGATGAGCTCACCCAAGGATGTACCAGCCATGAGCCGCTCACCGTCCGGCGTGAAGGCGAGCGCCCTGAAGGCGACGGCTTCGCCCTCGTCGAGGTCCCGGACCACCCTGCCGCTGCTGGTCTCGACGAGGGCGAGCCGGCCCGATCCGCTGGCGGCAGCGACCATCGAGCCGTCGGGCTTGGCGGCTAGGCACCGGATTGCGAGATCGCGCTGCAACGGCGGATTTTGCGGCGGTGCCAGGAGCGTATGAGGCGACGGGCCGGCGAGCGCCTCGACCCTGCCGCTTTCCCGACCGACATAGAGGCTCCCTGCCAGGGCGAGCGCCGTCGTGGAGCCCTCGCTCGGGCGTGGGGCCAGCACCTCGCGCGCAATGCCGTCGGCGACGGACCGGACGGATCCGCCCTCGGCTCCGACTAAAACTGCCGACCCGTCCGGTTCCGTTGCGAGCGCGTTCACTCCCGCTCCGAGATGGGTTATGCGCCGCAGGTGCCGCCACTCCTCAAGACTTTCCAGCAACGCGCCCTTTGCCTCGGCCGTCCTGTCGGTCAGCACGGCTCGAGTCGCGATGAGCAGTCTCCGATCGGCGCCGGGAGCCTCGCGGGACGCGATGGCGAGCTGACGCGAAAGCGAAGCGATCCGCCGACGCTCTGCCAGACTGTAGTTGAGGTAGATCGCGATGCTGAGAGCCGTGAGCGCAGCGGCCGTTGACAGCCCGGCACCGGCGACGCGTTGCCAGAACCGGCGCTGATGAGCCCTCGCCGCGTCGAGAAAAGGGAGAACCTCGTCGGCCACGACGTAATCGGGATTGCGCTGCACGAGATCGAAGGCCTGGTCGAGCTGTGCGCCCTTGTAGAGGATGCTCCGATCCTTGCGTCTGGCATCGGTCCAGCGCATCGCGTCTCGGCGAACTTGGTACGGCGTCAGCCGCGACGGCCCTTGATATTGAGGAAGCTTGCGGCCCGAGAGCGCCGCCTCGAGCTTACGGAGGCTGTCCAGATCGCGTGGCCCCTTGGTGAAGTCGGCCCAATTGATGTCTTGGAAGACTTTCCCCGCGCCGAGTCGTCGCATGTTCTCGCCATTTATCCCGGGAAGCGCGACTGGGATCAACTTGAATGTTGGGTCCGCGCGATAGCGCGCGAGGGCGCGCTCCGCCTCCCAGAGATGCGTAGGGCCCCAGCCATTGCTGCCGAGAAAAATCGCGATGCCTGCCGCCCCGGCCAAGGACTGCTCAATCCACGGCAGGAACGCCTCACCTGTCGGGATGGCGTAGGCGTCCAGGAAGTAGCGCGTGCCGAACTCAATCTCGAGGGCATCCGCAATCTGCTTAACGAAGAGTTTGTCCGCGCTGTTGTGGCATAGGAAGGTGATAGCCTGCGGAGCAGACCCGCCGCCTGGACCCCCACCCACTAGGTTGAGAGACGTCTCGCCCATCACGCCGACGCTGCCCTTGCCGCGACGCCCCGCGCGGCAATTCCGATGCATGCCGTCCCGTTGGAGACCAGGCCGGAAAACTCGTCGCCCCGCTGTTTTATGGAGCGTGCTAGGCGGAGCTCGCCGCGTACTCCCGACGTCGCGCGAGGCCGCGGGACCGTCGGCATCCCGTAACATATCTCCCGGGCGTCAGCCAGCGACAGGAACCACGAGGCGTTCAGGCACTCCGCCCGTAGGCGGCCGTTGAACGACTCGATATAGGCGTTGTCGGTGGGCTTGCCCGGTCGGGAGAAGTCGATCTCGACCCCGTTCAGGTAGGCCCACTGGTCAAGCATGCGACCGGCGAACTCCGGTCCGTTGTTTACCCGCAGGCTCTTGGGCCGACCTCGCAGCCAGACCAAGGTGTCCAGAGCCTCGGTCACCTGGAAGGCGCGGAAGCTGGCTCTCGGTGTGAGCGAGAGCGCCTCTCGCGTATGGCAATCGACGATGGTCAAGATCCGGAATGGACGACCATCGAAGAGGCGGTCGGACATGAAGTCCATGGCCCAGACCTCGTTAGGTCCGCCGATCGCCGGTTGCCCCTGACGGTAGCGCCACGCCCGGTTGCGCTTGGGCAGCTTGAACCGGATCGATAGCCCCTCATCCCGGTAGATCCGGTAGGTGCGCTTGTGGTTCACCTCCCAGCCCTCCCGCCGCAGCAGAATGTGTAGCCGCCGATAGCCGTAGCGCACCCGCGCGGCGGCCAGCTCCTTCAGACGCATCCGCAGCGCGACCTGCGGGTCCGAGCGCTTCCGGTAGCGCTGGGACGAACGGCCGAAGCCGGTAGCCAGACAGGCCCGACGCTCACTGATGTCGTAAGCCACCTGCAGGTGGCCAGCGACCTCGCGGCGAGCGCCGGGCCTTACCACTTTCGCTTGAGGACGTCCTGCAGCATTGAGCGGTCCAACGTCAGGTCGGCGACCAGCCGCTTCAGCTTACTGTTCTCGTCCTCCAGCTGCTTGAGCCGCCGGATCTCCGGCACGCCCATGCCGACGAACTGCTTCTTCCAGCGGTAGAAGGTCGGCTCGGATACGCCCATCTTCCGGCAGACCTCGTCCACCGTCGCACCATTCTCCGCCTGCCGCAGAGCGAAGGCGATCTGTTCATTCGTGAAGCGTTTGCGAGGCATGGCATCCACCCTACTTCAGGGTTCAGGATGCCCGAAAAACTTGCGCTCAGCGCGGACCAGTTTGCGGCTCTTCGCCAAGTTTGGTGGATCAGGCTGCGAGGAGGAACCGTCGTCGTAGGAGGTCGAGATTGGCGCGACCGTACATGGCGCGCTTCAAGAGCTTGAGACGCGTGATCTGGCCTTCGGCTTGTCCACTGCTCCAAGGCAGTGTCAGCGCGGACCGAACAGCATCTCTATCCTGACCGAGGCTAGCAGCGAAGCTTTCGACGATCCGGACACCGCAGGTTTGCGCTTCGCCCAGCCATTGATCGAACGCCGTGACATCTGATTTTCCTGATGGCTGCCGGCCACAGCGGCTCCGGACGATCCGGCAGAACCGGCGGCCGAGATCGACCACCTTGGCCGCCTCGGTATCCTGCAGGACGCGCGAGACGACCGCGGCCGCCTCAGGGCCGAGGTCTTCGGGCTCCCGCAGGAGATACCAGGACAGCTGCTTGGATGAGGCCAGGGGTGATGCGGTGGAGGTCACAACACGGGTGTCGGTCGGTGCTGGCGACAACCGGATAGTCGTTCCAGCCGGGCCTGCGCGCCACTCGGACAACCAGCGATGCACCTGCTTCGAGGTGCCGGCAAAGCCGATACCCTGAAGTTCGCGCCAAAGCTGCGCAGCGTTCTCGCAGCCCTCATCGAGGCGGCCATGCAGATGCCCGAGATAAGGATCGAGCATGCTCGGCTTCGGCTCGCGCATGCCGTTCCGGGGAAAGCTCGCGGCGAAGGCGTACTTGCGCACCGTGGCGCGGGCCAAGCCCGTCTCGCGATTGATGCGCCGAAGCGAGTGTCCTTCCGCATGGCGGCGACGCACGTCGTCATAGGCCGCTTCCCATCGACCGCGGGCCGCGGCCCGCGCGACCATCTCGGACGGTGCGCGCGGGTAGGGCGTGACGCGCCGAATCGATGGCGATGCCGGGGGCACGGCCGGTAACAGCTTCAGACGCGGATGGACGCGGGCGAGCCAGCGCTCGACCATCTGTCGGGTATTGAGCAGGAGATGCCACCGATCCGCGACCTGAACGGCATCGGGCGCACCCATGGCGGTCCCACGCGCATATTCGGTCGAGCGGTCCCGTGCCACGACCTGGATCTGTGGGTCGCGCCGGAGCCGGGCCGCCAGCGTCGAGGCCGAACGATCCGGCAGCAGATCGATGGGACGGCGGCGTTCGAGGTCGACGAGGATGGTGCCATAGGTTCGGCCCTTGCGCAGAGCCCAGTCGTCGACACCGACGATGATCGGTTTGGATCCGGTCGGCAACGGACATTTGCGGATACCCCGCAGCAGCGTCGTGGCACTGGTGGGCATCGCCAGCTGCGGCAGCAGCCGGGCGGCGGGTGTGGCACCGAGCGCCAGCGCGGTCCGAACCTGGGCATCGGCCAGCCGGCAGGTTCTCTGAGCGTAGCGGTCGAGGAGGCCCGGCAGACGCTCGGCAAAGGTTCGGCGTGCGCAAGCAGGGTCGTGGCAGTAAAAACGTCGGATCGTCAGGGTCAGACGCACCTCCTGACCGCTCGTCGGCAGGTCGGCGGGACGCCGGTGATAGCGACTATGCACCGACCGGCTGACCGTACGACAGCGTGGGCAACGGGCATGATCGCACTTCGCTTGAGCGGAAATGCGAAGCGCAGTGCTCTCCTCACGCGTGACGTGGAGAAGACGACAACCGGGGATGTGACAGAGAAGGGTCATGCCCTGATCTGAGAATCCCCGCCCGGTTCAGCCAGCAGCTACCTTCCGGCATCCCCCCCACCAACCCAATCCACCAAACTTGGCGAAGAGCCAGTTTGCTGGGTCACCGTCAGCTCTGGCCCGGGCTGGTTCGTAAGCATGAACGGTTCCCTCACCGCCCACTGCTCGTCGGAAAGCCAGAATAGATCTGCCATCGCCGCCTCCATGTTGCAAACGGCGGCTCTGAATCACGAAACGATGAAGCTCGCAACGCCTTGGTTCGGTTCACACCCTAGGCCGGTAGATCTCGTTCAGAGGCTCCAAGTCAGGCCATTACGCGACGCTCAGCATCGTCCCTCTTGCCTCAAAGAGACGAAAACGCAAGCCCAGTCAATCTGTTCAGGCGACAACAGGCTCTAAAAAGGCCCCTCGATAACTTCCAACTGACCTGGAATAGGTCACGAGATAAGCCTCTAATATCGAACATTTCGCTCACAAAAGTGCCTTGCACTTCGGCGGAACAACGCTCGCTTCAAGCTCCGGTCTTGCTATACACGCAACTTAAGCGCGCCACGGGCGGTCACAGGTGATCGGAGGGCGCGACCATTTGGCAAAAACGAGTCACCTAGGCTCGGGACTCATAACCAGTAGCTGACGGTAGCAGCGATGCAGACGGCAGCCAGGTAGTTGGTGGCC
>NZ_PDHT01000056.1:0-15133 GCF_002917135.1 Methylobacterium sp. V23 | reverse complement strand
TTGCCGCCGGCTCCTGTGAGGCTGTCGTTGCCGTCCAGCCCTGACAGCATCCAGTTGGCCGCACTCGTGGCCGTGAACGTGTCAGCGCCTGATGTGCCGGTGTAGCTGGTGCTGCCTTCGACCACATCGGTGAGGTTGACCGTGACGTCAGCCTCCGAGAACAGCCCGCCCGTGTCGGTGGCGCGCACGCGGATGAGGTGGCTGGTGGCTGTCTCGTAGTCGAGCAGCGTGCCGTCCGCCACCGTGACCACGCCGGTCGTGGTGTTGATGGCAAAGCGCCCACCGGCATTGTTGACTAGCGAATACGTCAGGCTGTCGCCCGCATCCGGGTCGCTGGCCAGCGCCGTCACACCCACCAGCGTGCCGGCGGGTGAGTTCTCCGCCACTTGATTGGCCGCCGCGTTGCTGTCGCTGATCGCACCCGGTGTCGAGTTCACAGCCGGGAGGGTCTGCGTGGTGTCGGAGAAGCGCAGCACCTCGGCGTTGAGCACGACGTCTGTGCCGTCGGGTGAACCCGTGCGTAGGTCCTGCACCACGTAGCCGCCGCCAGCCCGGCTCGCGACCGAGTAGTTGCTGAGGAGTCCCGAGAACACGATGGTGTCGGTGCCGGCGCCACCATCCAGCGTGTCGTTGCCAGCGCCACCCGTGAGCGTGTCGTTACCAGCCCCGCCGCTCAGCGCGTCTGCGCCCGCGCCGCCCAGCAGGTTGTCGGCGAAGCTGGAGCCGATCACGGTGTCGTTGCCGCCGCCGGCATCCAGCGAGGGCAGGCCTGTGACTGAGGTCAGGCCTGACAGGTCGAAGCGGTTGGCAGCACCCGTGCCGATCACAGCCTTGTTGTTGCCCCCCCAGACCTCGATGCCGTTCAGGAGCGTGTCGAAGCCCGCCAGCGTCAGGGCCGCCGTGCCGTCCACCTTCAGGGTGTCAGTCGCGCCCTCCCCGCCTTGCAGGCTGTCAGCGGAAGCTTCCGTGCCGCGTACCAGGAAGGTGTCGTCGCCCGCTCCACCCGTGAGCGTATCAGTGCCCAGACCACCATCGAGCGTGTCATTGCCGCCGGCTCCTGTGAGGCTGTCGTTGCCGTCCAGCCCTGACAGCATCCAGTTGGCCGCACTCGTGGCCGTGAACGTGTCAGCGCCTGATGTGCCGGTGTAGCTGGTGCTGCCTTCGACCACATCGGTGAGGTTGACCGTGACGTCAGCCTCCGAGAACAGCCCGCCCGTGTCGGTGGCGCGCACGCGGATGAGGTGGCTGGTGGCTGTCTCGTAGTCGAGCAGCGTGCCGTCCGCCACCGTGACCACGCCGGTCGTGGTGTTGATGGCAAAGCGCCCACCGGCATTGTTGACCAGCGAGTACGTTAGGCTGTCACCCGCATCTGCAGTAGTGCTGACGCTTGATGCGCCTAAACTATCTGTTGCTCTAGCACTAATAGTCCGTGTGTACGGTCCATCGTCCAGGTTGAGTGTAGATAATTTTTCAGGCGTCAGAGTAGGGGTTGCGCCAAGCGCGTCGTCGAACTCCCCATCACCGTCTAGGTCCCACTCCACCGATGCCAGATTTCCATCCGGGTTGAATACCTCCGCACGTAGGTTGAAGTCCTGTCTCTCATTCACTTCATAGGGGCCCCCGATATTTATTGAGGGACTTGAATTTCCTGTAGTCACAACCGAAACGTCATCGACGCACAGCATACCGCTGCCGGGAATTGTGAAGAAGTTGAAATCGATTAAAGTTGTCTCTGATGTTGCAACCGCAGTAAAAGTGTAGAATTTGAGATTTCCAAATACCGAATCCAGGCTGAGATCAAAACCTGCATTGCTGGCAAATTCAAATATCAGCTTGTTTGCTGGATTATACGAGTCTGCGTAGAATCTTATAGTGTATGTTACACCCGGTATCGTATCAATATTTTGCGTTAAGTGGCCAACTTCACTTTTATTACTATATCCCCAGAAGCCATATGCTCCTTGATGAGTGTAAGAACCAGAGATTTGGTAATTTCCATCTGAACCTGCCGGGATCGACGCAGACCACTCAGCATACCCCCCTGTTTCAAACCCCGGGCTTGCAACAAGATTTGTCATTTGTGCCGCCTATAGGAACTTTTATCCTTGTCACATAGGGCTACATCAGGATCAGACACAATCACAAGCGGAAATTTACCATATATCTGTAATTTTTCTGGTTTTCCAGGAATCGATTGTAGCTATCATTTGGTAAATTTGCCTGCGGATGACATCATTAACCCCAAGGGGCTTGTCGCAAGCCGTACTGTAGGGCGTGTCGCAGTCTATGTGGCGGAACAAGCGGTGTTGGCCGTCGTATCGGCCGAGGCCGCCAAGCGCGGAGACTGTCGGCTCGCCCTCGACCACATCGCTGCCGTAGCGGGTGTCTCCCGGTCGACCGTACGCAATGCCCTACGGCAAGCGCAGACGCTGGGCCTCGTCACCATCCGCGAGCGTCGGGTATCCCGCTTCCAATCTCAAACGAACGTGGTCGCGATCGTAGATGCCAGAAGGGTTGCTTGGATGCGGCTTGCCCGGCGTGAGGATGCCCCAGGGAGTGGGCGTAATTCCGTGAGGGGCCGAAACCCAAGATCTAACCAGAAAGCGTCAGCAGCCTTCCTATGGTAAAAAACGGGTTTTCGAAGGGACAGAAGATAGACCAGCGAGAGCGGCCCATCACCCGAGCGGAAGCCCGCAACACGCGAACGGAGGACGCTGACATGGCCGACACGCACCTAATCGCCCTGGGCCATGAACTGGATGCGCTTGCCAAGGCCCTGGACCACTACGCTGCAACCGGCGGTGAAACCGGGGAAGCGGAGGCTGCCGAAGAGGACAGGCTGTGGGCATGGTCCGATCGAGTGCTCGATGCCATCGCAACCGAGCGATCCTCAAGTCCAGAGGGCCTTGCAGTGAAGCTCCAGGCCATTGAGCACCTCAACCGGATTGGCGATCTGACGCCTGCCGATCGGATCACAGACGCAGAAACGAAGTCTGACGTGCTCGCCTGGGCGATCGTGCGAGACCTCGTCTCACAGCGAACACAGGCGGCGTGAGACACAAAAAAGGCCGGGTCAAAGCCCGGCCTTTCTTGCTCAACACTGATGGCTCAGCGTGCGGGCGCAACCGTGCCAGCAGGCGCGGTCTCCATTGGGGCGGCGGTACCAGCCGAACCGGTCGCGTCATCACGCTTGAAGCCAGCCGCGTTGGGGGACCCCTGCATCTTTCCGCTCTGGCCGGGAGTGCTTTCCATGCTCTTCTCGGAATTGCTTTTCACACTTCCCGGATTGTTCATGTTCCCTTCGGTGCTTCCGCCGGCAGCAGGCGTTTGCGCGAAGGCAGCCCCTGTCAGGGCGAGGGCAATTGAGGTAGCGAGGGCAAGGGTCTGTGTGCGCATGCGAAGTATCTCCGGTGAAAACATGTCGCCTACCAACGCACTCCCAATAGATATCGATCCTTTGGTATATTCCGTAAGCTTCCCAAAATTGGCTGTCGCTTCACGAAGTCCGGCGGCATCAGCTTGACGGTATGGCCGAACTTCGTCAGCTCGCACCCCCAGTGATGCGCGGTCGCGCAGGGTTCCATGCCGACCAAGCAGGGAGAGAGCTTAGCGAAGAAGGGCAGGACCTCAGCCCAGCGCAACGGCCGACGCACGAGGACCTTGCCCTGCGCATCGATGCCGTGGACTCAGAAGACGTTCTTCGCCAGATCAAGGCCGATGGTGCCAACCTGTGGCATGGACGGCTCCTGTCGATGAGATCAACGACCTCATCTTGGCACAGCGATGCCGTAGCGGGGGCCGTCCACTCCATCAAGCCCTAATTTCCTATGCACGAAACTTTGCGCTATGCCCCTTTTATTTGTGTGGTAAAGCACCGCCAGCGGCAAGCTCAGCACCTTTGTAGTTCCGCAACGCTTTAGGGTCTTGCCAGACACGCAGGTAATCTATTGCGAACTCAGCCGGAAAGGCGCTCGGATCGGGCTTGCCTGCCCAGCCACCAACGGCGAGGTTCATCAGCAAGTACATGGGCTTCTTGAGAGGCTCCGGCGTCGGTGCACTCCCAAGCTTCATCCCGTTTAGGTAAATCGTGATGTCCTGCTCATTCCAATCAAGACCGTAGGTCTGGAAGTCGGCCGAGAGGTCGTTCGTCTTCCTCCGCACTAAGAGAGCCTTCTGGTCGGGAACGCCATCCCCATCGGAGTCCCAGTGCAAGCTCGACATCAGGTAATCCGGCTTCTGGCCGAGGTTCTCCATGATGTCGATTTCACCAACCTTCCCCTTGTCACGACGGAGCAGCCAGAGCGCGGGCCAGAGGCCTGCTCCCTTCGGGATCTTTGCTCGGATTTCCACGTAGCCGAAGGTAAACGCAAACGAGTGGTAGGTCGTAAGCAGCCCCGAGATATAAGGTTGTCCGGTCCTGTCCTTCAGGATCTCGGGTGTAGGTCGTGCCGTGATAGTGACGCCGCCATCCTTTGAGATACGGCCGAACGGGCTCAGACCTGGCTTCAGGCCATCCTTCAAGGTCATGTCGCGATCGATATAAAACTGTAGCTCGTTGTTGGTCGCCAGCGTACGCGCGTCCCAGAAGAACGTCGTGTCAAAAGCACCTGTTTGGCTGCGCTTGTCGAAGCGGTTCTCGTCCACGGCCCTACTGAAGATTTCGTTCAGGACAAGGACGTAGCCGGACTTGGGAGCCTGGATGTTGGTCTCAGAACGCATCAGTTGTGACTGGCTGACACTTTCAGCTTCCGCCGCCTGGGCTTGCAAAAGGAGTGCACCCACGAGCCAAGCGATGCAGATCGGACGTCTAAGTCCCATCTCGACTCCTCGACGGCATTGCGCGGCGTCTCTGCTGCGGTACATGTCCGTCGCAGTCATATGATCCTCCCCCGATTTCACGGACAGGGTGTTTGGCTCGCGTTCCGCTCGGCTTGCTCGGGGGTGATGTATCCGAGAGCCGAGTGGATGCGTTGCCGATTGTAGTAGCCCTCGATGTAGGCGAACAGGTCGCGCCGGGCCTCGTCCCAGGTCGTCCATCGTCGCTGGTGGACGAGCTCGCCTTTGAGGGTATGGAAGAAGCTCTCCATCGGGGCATTATCGTAACAACAGCCGGTTCGGCTCATGGATGGCGTGGCCTTCATGTTGGCTAGCTGTTTACGATAGGCTTCGGCGGCATATTGGCTGCCGCGAACCGAGTCACAGATGAGCCCCGCGGCCGGTCGCTGCCGTTGGGTGGCCATCATCAGAGCGGCCGACGTCAGTTCGGTCCGCATGTGATCGCGCATGGACCAGCCGACGATCTTGCGGGTGGCGAGATCGAGGACGGCCGCCAAGTAGAGCCAGCCCTCGCCGGTGGGCAGGTAGGTGATATTGGTGAGCCAGACCGTGTTAAGCATCGCAGCCGAGAACTGCTGTTTGGGGAGGTTGGGCGCAATCGGCAGGTCGTGGTGGCTATCGGTCGTGCACGGCCGGAACCGACGCCCTGCCAGAGCGCGGATACCGTGCTGGCGCATCAGGCGCTCCACCCGCCCGCGGCTAACCGTTCGGCCGTCCGCGCGCAGAGCCGCATGTACCCGAGGTGAGCCACAGCGCCTATGATGCCCGGCGTAGAGACGCCGGACGTCATCGAGGAGCTGACGGTTCGACACCGACCGAGCGCTCTCGGGGCGTGACCGCCAGCCGTCATAGCCGCTGGGAGAGACTTCGAGCACGCGGCACATGAGACGCACCGGCCAGGTGCTCGTATGCTGCTCGATGAAAGCGAACGTGACTTGGGCATCAACGTTACTTGGGCATCTCCGCAAAGATGCCGATCGCTTATTTTAGGACGTCGCGCTCCATGCACGTCCGGTCGAGTTCACGCCGCAGACGGGCGATCTCAGCGGCCTGATCGGAGGGGGAAGCCACCGGGCTCGCGGGCGCGGCTCCTGGTGATCCTGCTGCCCGCGGTGGTGATGAGCCTCCCACCCGCGCCACGCGCCACTGCCTCAGCATGGAGGGCTGGATCCCGAGTTCAGCCGCGATCTGCATCTGTGGTCGGCCGCTGCTCTCTAGCAGCGCCACCGCCTCGCGTTTGAACTCCGGGGCGAACTCGCGTCGCGTCTTTGTCATCAAACACCTTCCCCGCCCGCAAGGAGCGTATCAGAGGTGTCCATGGAATCAGGGGAGGATCACATATCCTCATAGCTCAACGCCCGCGAAGCGAAACCGGTCTAGCAGAGTACATTCGCTGGCATAATCCGGCTTGTCCGTAAGATTGTGGGGCGTGTCGCAAACGTTCAACGGTCGAAATAGTCTTCTTCGAACAGAACGTTACAGCGTCTATTCATCGTCTGCTAATCGGCTTCGTTGGGGCCGATGATGACCCTGTAGCCTGAGGTGCACCCTTATATGAGAGCATAATTTTCCGCGGCAAAAATCTTTGCGACACGCCCAGGTCGCCACATCGCCGATCGCCGCGACCAGCGCCGTCGCGTTGAGGGCGCCGATGCCCGGGATGGTGGTGAGCCGGCGAGCGCTCTCGTCAGTCCGAGCCTGTTCGGCGAACTCTGCGTCGAGGGCTGCAATGCGTCCGTCGAGGGACTGCCAGCGTTCACGTACATCCGCCACCAGGCTACGTATCCGTGGTGTGAGGTCAGAGACCGCTTCGGTATCGAGCAGACTTTCCAAGCTGGCGGCGAGCTTGGCGCGTCCCTGTGGGACGATGTGGCCACGCTCCAGAAGGACGGCGCGGATCTGGTTCATCAAGGCCGTGCGTTCGCCCACGAGCTGGTCCCGCACCCGGTGCAGGGTCTGCATTTCGAGCTGCGCTTTTGACTTCAATGCCACGAACCGCATGGTCGGACGGGTCGCAGCCTCCGCGATCGCTTCGGCGTCGCGGTCGTCGTTCATCTCTCGCTTTGACGTAGGGCCGCACATATTCCGGCGACATCAGCCGGATGGTGTGACCTTGAGCGGCGAGCGCCCGGCCCATGTGATGCGCGCCACAGCACGCTTCCATGGCGACGATGCAGGCCGGAAGCGTCGCACCGAAGGTCATCACCGTCTCGCGCCGCATCCGGCGTCGCAAGACGACCCGACCGGTCGCATCCTGCCCGACCACACTGCAGCTGTTCTTGCCCAGATCGATCCCGAGTATCGCGATGGCCATCGGTCCGCTCCATCTCTCGTGTGAGCCACACTGCAAATCTAGCAGCGCAGCCCGGTGAGGGGCGGGCCATCCATAAAGGGGGCCTGCCACCGGCCCGAACCCGACGGATCGCGGCAAGCCGGGTACGAAACGTCACCTCGTCACTGACGCGCGCGGCACCCCGCTCGGCTTCTGCCTGAGCGAGGCCAACCGGCACGACGGCGTCATGATGGCGGCAACTCTTGATGCCATCCCGTCTCTGCGGAGTGGTCGACGAGGACGACCGCGACGCCGCCCGGACAAGCTGCACGCCGACAAAGCTTACGATGCCAGACAGCGTCGGCACAAATGCCGGGCGCGCGGGATCGTGCCGTGCATCGCCCGACGCGGTGTCGAGAGCAGCGAGAAGCTCGGCCGCCACCGTTGGGTCGTGGAGCGCACCCACGCCTGGTTCAACCGCTTCCGTCGCCTGCCCGTCCGCTACGAGCAACGCGCCGACATCTACGAGGCCTTCACCAGCCTCGCAGCCAGTGTCATCACCTTCAACCAGATCAAACGGTTCTGTTAGGCGCTCTTAATCCCAGCAGACCGAAAGGCGTGCCGATGTTCCGCTCGATGACAGCTCTGCTAGCCCTCATCGTCCTCGTGGCTGCCGCCCCAGCGCGCCGGCAGCCAACGCCTTCGTCCACGCTAGCTAATACGCCTGAGTTTGACCCTGTGGCTGCCGCGAAGGCGAACCAAGCGGCAGAAGATAAGACCTTGAAGGCCAACGCAGCGCATGACGAGGAACGGGATCGGAAGATGAAAACCATGATGGGCAGCATATACCAGGGCTGCTGAAGCCAGCGATTGAGGCCGCGTTGGTGCTTAAAATGGCTTTCGGCCGCCCTCGGGCTTCCTGCAAGATCTAGAACGTGCTCCGTCGCAAACGTTCGGTAAACACGTCCGGTCACAAGCTCATGGGCCTGGGAGGACAACAGAGCCTCTGACGACACTGTGCGCGAGTGCCCCTCTAACGGGCAGTGTCGTCACCGAGGGCTTTCAGGTGCCGCAAACTGGCCTCTAGCCCCACATCATGGGCAGTGGCATAAGCACAGGATTGAAGCGCGCGACTTCTTCTTCGTCATCACCGCGCACGCATCCATTCATTCAGGCACGATGTCCAAATTAGCACGTATTCTAGGCTGGCTGCTTTTTGCCGTCTTGGTCTTCATTACGGTTTGCCCCATCACAGATCGCCCCCATCCGGAGGGTATGCCTGTATCCCTCGAGCGAATTGGTGCATTCGCGCTGCTCGGGTTCGTTTTCGCGGTAGGGTATCCAAGGCACCGCTGGCAAGTTCTCGCATTCACGATTGCCGCGGCTGGACTCTTAGAGGCGTCCCAGATGCTTGATCCCTCTCGCCATGCTCGAGTGACTGACTTCGCCGTCAAAGCCGTCGGCTGTACGCTCGGGGTCGTGAGCGCTTTTGCTTTAAGCTGTCTGCGGCACCTTCCTGCCTGGGCTCGCATCTGAGGCTCCGAGCCAGATGCGCTGAGCGCATAACGTCCGACTGCCGGAATTCGGCCGTAAACCTGACGCTAAAATAAGCCAGGAAACTCTGTGTGGAAATCACTTGCCCTGAGGTAGTAAATGCTACTTGGAAGTCGCTGAGCTTGCTACACACAGTACCCGCCCGACAATCAATTGTTTCGGCGGATTTGCTCCGAACCGTTGGAAGAATTTGCAACGCTTCCTCGCATCCCGGCTAGAACGGAGTTGCCGTTTATTATTAAGGCGAATGAGTTCTCCAACAGAGCACTAGGCAACTGGTCCAGATCTTGCTACTTAAAACCAAAATGGTTAACGTGCTGCCCTATCACTGAGGATGGTGGCCTTTTGCAAGTCGCTCGCCGGCCCAGGACTCACAATGCACAAGAGCGGCCTTTCAAGCACCTTCGATCTTATCAGATGGTCTTGTGCTCTCTTAGTAGTCACCCACCACGCACGGCAACTCGTCTTCGCTGGTTATGAAAGATTGCAAGCGCCAGGGCTGATCGAGAAAGTCTTCTACGGCATCACCGCCCTTGGCCACGAACGGGTGGTTTTGTTCCTCTTCGTCAGCGGCTTCCTTGTCGGCGGTCTTCCCCTCGCACGGTGGGGCGAGAAGCCCTTCAGCCTTCTGGACTATGGCATCCGCCGCTTCTCACGCATCTACGTGGCCTTCATCCCTGCTCTGGTCCTGACATGGGCGCTCGATCAAGCGGGCCTGCTGTTCCTGTCTGAGTCACCCTTCTATGCGCAGGTTGCTGGAGCAACGAATAGCTGGTTCCACTTTCCCGCTGTCGAGGCCACATCACTGACCGTAGCGACGTTCCTGAGCAATCTCGTCATGCTGTACGGCGTCACAGCCGAGCGCTTTGGATCCAATGGCCCCCTTTGGTCGCTAGCCAACGAATGGTGGTACTACTGCCTGTTCGGAGCGTCCGTGGCGTGCGCTCATCGAAAGGCCATCGTGCAGCTCTTGGGCGTTGCCGCGTTGCTCGCGATCTTTTCTATGCTCCCTGCCGGTACGCTGATCCTTGGCATTCCGTGGCTTGCTGGGATGGCAACCTGTCTGCTGATCCACCGCGGCGTGCCTACCCTGACGATCCCGGCCGCACTCTTGATCTTTGCGGCCACGCTGATTATCACGCACCCACTCCATCGACCGAGTGCGGTTGCACCCCACGCATTCGCGTGGCGAGCCTTGCTGGGCGATGCCGTGTTGTCCCTCAGCATCGCTCTTCTTGTGCTGAGCATCGCAGCCCGACGCGTCACGGCGCTGCCCGGCGCTCGCGTCCATCGCGTGCTGGCGGAGTTCAGCTACTCTGTGTTCCTCACGCACTATCCCGTCTGTGTTTTTGTTGCGGCCCTCATGCAAAAAGCTATGGGCGCAACACTACAGACGGCACCATCCGTAGGCGTAATCGCCATCTATATAGGATGTCTTTTTACGTCGTATGCCGTTGCGGTCCTGTTTTACTTGGCCTTCGAGCGACGCACGGACGCTATGCGCAGTCTGATTAACAGCCCTGTCAAGTCTCTCAGGCTGAAAGTACGCGCAGCTATGACAGCGGGCTAAGAACGCGACTGATGGAGGTAAGCTGCAATCCAGCTGCCTTGCTCAGGTCGTTTCGCTCCATGGTACATCACTAGCTCTGATGGTGTTCTGAACGGTGTAGAGCAGCAGAAAGCGCTAGTCCTTGCCAGGTCCCTTGCCGTCAGTTTTGTTGACTAAACGACCGCTTTCTTTACAAAGATAACAACAGCATCGTTAACGGCTCAATGGCATGATGGAAGGATGGTGGGTGTCAGCTCGGACTGACGTCCAATTACGACCGCGCGGATAGGCTCTACCATCACGAGGATGTCGCGAACCGGAACGAACCCTTTTCGGTGGCCATGCGTTTGCCCTCCCACTTCGTTGGTCGAAAAATCGGAGGCTCCAATGCGTAAGGTGTTGCTCGTGACTGCCGCCATGGGCGGGCTGATCCTCCAGGAGGCTCCCAGCTTTGCGCAGGGCTTCCGGTTCGGTCCCGGCGGCGTGGAGATCGATGATGGGCGTGGCTACCGTGAAGATCGCGAGGAGCGCCGCTACCGCAGAGTGTGCCGAGAGCTTCGCGACGCTTGCGAGAACAAGGACCGCTACGGTGAGGAAGGCCAAGGCAACTGCCGACGCTATCGCCGCACTTGCGGCTGACGAGCAGCGCACCTGAACCGCAGAAGCGAATTGGAATGATGTCCAAGCTGATACGCTCAGGCTCACGGCTTGGCCATCGAATGCTGGGTACTCGACACGTCTGACACTGCTACGGGAGGAACTTGGTATGAGGAGACTGTGGGTTACAGCGCTCGTAGGGCTGAGTTTTTTGGGCGCGCTAAGCTCGGCCTCAGCTCAGCGAGTGGGGCGTGACTACGACCGCGACGAGCGTAGTTATGGCAGTCGAAGCTATGGCGAGCGCGATGGCGGGTACGATGACGATGACGATGATGATGGGCCACGTGAACGCGGCCGCAGCTACGACAATGGCCAAGGTAACGAGCGGCGTCGCAGATACGATGAAGATCGGGATCGCCATCCCAGTCGCGGGTACGACAATAATGACCGGGGACGGAAGCGTAATCGTGGGTCCGAGCAGGAGCCTGAGGCTGCGTTCGACGAAGACGAGTACCTGCGTTGCAATGCGGATGTTCGTCGGGCCGTCGAACAACGAGAAATGGCGTCTGGTGAGTTTCATTATAGAACATTTGGGCGCCGTGAGAAGCGACAACTCACCTGCCCAATGAAGCTTTGAGGGCTTGTTATAAACGCAGAACAGCGGAAGTCCGGTCTCAATTTCCGCGAACCTGTCTGACTGACGAATTCAACGCAACGGTCGAGCCTGCACCGACGTTCTTGCCCCTGTCCCGGATTGGTTGGGCGTCCTTGGAGCAGATCATGGTGGTACGTTTTGGGTTAGGCTTCATGATCGCGGCCGCAGCAGCGAGCGCAGCCTTGGCTGCTCCGTTGTCGGATGATGATAAGGCAGCTCTGCACCAGCAGTGTGCCGGCGACTTCACTACCTTCTGCGCTGGCCTGCCGCCTGAGGATGGCCCTGAGACGCAAGCGTGTTTTCAGAAGAACATGTCCAAGCTGTCGCCCGGCTGCCAGAACGCAATCCAGGCGTACAAGAAGAAGGGTTGAAGCCACATTGGCTTCCGTCTGATACATCCCTGCACGCCGGTTTGATCATCTGCCCCCAGAGCCTTCGAGCCGGTGGCGGCCGAGAACGTCCCCAATGCGCACTCGGCCGCCTAATCAGGATCAAGGAGGTCTAAACTGACCTCACGAACGACGGGGGCTCCGCAGGCTGTCATCAAGTCCCGCAGGAACTCCACCTCGTCTTCAACCTCGCTCAGCGTCATAAACCCGGTTCGCGCATGCAGTACGCGCGCACCGAGGAGCACAAGCAGATCGAAGCGCCCATCTGACTGATCGACGATGCTGTATGTTACTCGCTGAGCTATAGCGCCCTCTACGTGGGCAAGCGGCCAAAAGTTGCAACAAGGGTGTGCGCAGTTGCCCTTCAGGCAGGGGTACGGTCATCGGATGCCTTAAGCGTCTCTGCCAAGAACGCCCGTGCTCGGCTCACCCGGCTCTTCATAGTGCCGGTTTGCGTACCCAGGAGGGTGGCTGCCGCTTCGTAGGTCATGCCTTGACCTGCCACGAGCAGCAGGGCCTCACGTTGTGCTGGTGGCAGCTTGGCAAGGATGGCCCAAACCTTCTGCAGTTCGATCCCGTGTTCCTGCGAAGGTAGCACGATGAGCTGTGCGGCCGCGGTACCATCGGCATCCTCAACCTCGCGCTTGGCCCTGCGGCACTCGGTGTAGAACTGATTGCGCAGGATGGTGCAGAGCCACGCCATGAGGTTGCTGCCTGGCTCGAACCGATCCTGGCTCTTCCATGCCTTCAGCAGCGTCTCCTGCACGAGGTCATCGGCGCGGGTGGCGTTCACCACGAGCGACAGCGCAAAGCCACGTAGGCCGGGCAGGGCAGCAAGCAGCTCCTGTCGAAACACGGATGCCGCCTGAGAGCTCTGACGGGCGAGCGCGACGTCGAGCTGCGCGATCAGATCGAGAAGCCGCTGTGGCTGCTCCTCTGCCTTGAGAGAGCCGTACACGGCTTGAAGCTGACGTCCGAGATGATCGCGAACAAACTCGGGCAAAGAGGGGCTCACGTCCGTCGCGCTCAGCTCGCCGTGAGGCCCGTCGAGCAAGCCGTTGCGCCGTTTCGGCTTCTGGTGATCTTCCGTGCTCATGCTGTCCCGCCTCTCTCCTTTGCGGGCTAACGAGCTCGGGAGCTTTAGGAAATTGCAAGTGGGAGCAATTGGCAGATCGATTGTGAATGCTCCCTAACGGGTGCTTAGATCGATGTTCAGAAAGGGCGCAGGGCTTCGCGATGCCGCGATGACACGGCACGCATGCTGGCATCCTTGAACGGTGAGCCGGACGTTGGTAGCGTTCTATCCTGCCGCTTGAGCATCATCGACGCTCGTGGCGCTCGGAACTCGTTGACAGCTTCGAGAAGGCGTCCTCGCACATGCTGCCCAGGTTGCTCCGCATCAGGTTCCTTGCCCAGACACGACGGCCATCGTCCATCAGGATTAGGGCTGCCTCCTGCGGCGTCTCCTTGGCGCAGGCTTTCATGATCTTCATCAGAGCGTACTGCCACCACACCGCGGGAGTGCACATTTAGCCCCTGTTTCAACACTAGGATTGCCCCGTTTTTGTGGACGGTCAGGGGACTTGGCTGATCAGGATGTCGGTCGGCAGTTCTGACGCGGTCTCCTGCTCGTAGACGACCGGCGAGCGGTCGCCGAGCGCCGCGTGGCGGCGCAGGGGATTGTAGAAGCCCTCGATGTCGCTGAGGCAGGCCATCCGAGCCTCCGCCTGCTAGCGAAAACGGCGGTGGGCGAGCAACTCGCATTCGAGGGTGGCGAAGAAGCTCTCCGCCATGGCATTGTCGTAGGTATCGCCAACCGACCCCATCGACGGGCGCACGCCCGCTTCTCGGCACCGACTTCCGAAGGCCAGGGACGTGACGTGTACTGCGAGCCTTGATCCGAATGATGGATTACGTCGCACGGTTGGCGCTGCGTGACGGCCATCTCCAGGGCATCGAGTACCGGTTCCAAGCGCAAGACCCCGGTGTAGTACCCAGCCTTCGACACGCCGAGGACACGGGCCATGGCGGCGATCGGGAAGTCGGCCTGGTTGGCTCTCAAGAACCGGAAGATCCCGACGGCAGGATCCCGGTCTCCCGCGCGAACCAGGCCGTTGCGCAGGAGAGGATGTCGCGCTCCAGCTTCAACTGCCGGTTCTCGCGGCGCAGCCGAACGAGTTCATCGCGCTCGGTCATCGTCAGGTCGGGATCGGCCGGCGGCGGCTTGACCTCGCGGCGGCCCTCGATGCGGTCAGCCTCCGCGCCCCAATTCTGGATGGTTTGGCTCGCGGATTCGAACACGTGAGCGAGGTCAGTCGGATCACGGCCGGCACGGACCAGCTCGACCATCTCCCGGCGGAACTCAACGGGGTGTGTAGGACGCCTCTTGAGCATCAGGAAAACACCTCACGCGGAAGCGTTTTTGGTGTCCACCAAACCGGGGCAATCCCTATCTTAGATCGAACTGGCCTGGTTGCAGCTGCGCAATCAGCCCAGTAGCGGGCTCGCGCGCTGGTTCGTCGAGCGAGTGGGAAACGAGCGTGGGCGCATCCGCAAAATCACGGCGATTGCCCTCGTGCGCAAGCTGCTGGTCCCTCTGTGGCGCTATCTTACCACCGGGTTGGTTCCGGAGGGCGAGCGCCTGAAAGCTGTCTGAGAGATCAAGGTTCGTCCGCCGGCCGGTCGACGGTGCGCCGGATCAGCGGGGTCGGTGTGTGGCCGGAGCTCGACGGGATTTGCTGCCGTCGCCAAAAATGGAGCCTACCGCCCTGAGCCGGTTCGCCTCGCATGAGGCATATTGGCGAAGAACACCCTGCTCCGCTAGATATAAGTGGATCAGCGAGCCCTAAGCTCGCGTGACAAACCCGGCTCCCCGCTCGTTCGAAATAGCGATTGCCACCCATCTTGCGGAAAGGCCTCCTATGAGTCGAGCTGGGAGCCGATGTACTTCATCGCCGATCTCTCCCGTCAGTGGCGACCTTCCAGTCTATCTCAGCAGCACCATCTCGTTCCTGCCGGCGCAGTACAAGATCGACTACCTGCGTGTCTAGCAGCATGCTTCCACATTCCTGCCCCAGATCATCACGGGCACCGCCCACTGCCAAATCCACAATTTCATCCAATAAAACTAACGTTAACCAACTACTAAACGAAAATTTTCCTTGTTGGCCAATCAGAGATCATGTCAAAAGGCTGGTAGGTAGATTCCATCTGGAAGATCATATTGTGTGCGGAATCGTTGGCATCGTCGGACGGGACGCCGTGGCCGGGCAGCTGGTGGA
>NZ_PDHT01000055.1:0-17877 GCF_002917135.1 Methylobacterium sp. V23 | reverse complement strand
ACTGCCGCAAGCAGGGCCGTTCCACACCATCATACCAAAGGGCGGACCACTTCAAGGGGGGCTGATCACCGTCTCCGCCATCCCCCTCGGTGCCCTGCAAATTCCTGACGACGCTGCTGACGCGTCTGCGACCGGCTCGTCGCCGCTTCGGTCATGGAACCCTGTCGGATCGGCCAGCCGCGTCATCGTTTCGGGCTCCCATCCTTAGCTGTTCCCACGCGCGTCCCGCCCCTGCCCTTCGCGAGGGATCGGATGCGCCAGCTCATGGACCGCTCACGGCCTCGAAACTTCGGAGCCAGCGGCTCGGCCGCCGTCGCCAGGACAGGGGCCGCGCTTAGCGCGGTAAGGTCGCCGGGATATCAGAAAACCTGCTTCCGAGAGGTGCCTCCACGCGGAGCCACGACGCCCTTGCCGGGGTCAGTCTTGGCGCGCCTTCGCCGATCCGACGAGAATCGGCGTCTGCTTTCCAGGATCTCGATCGGTGCGAGGCACCGCGCGGCCGGATCGGCCAGCCTCGATCCGTCCGACGGATCGCCAGGCAGCGTGTTGCGAGATCGGGCCTGCCGATGGCATAGAACCCGTGGGTGCATGGTCCGAAGGTCGGATCCGCAGGCTTCTTCGCTGGTCGGGCCGCCAGCGACGGAGACGCACGACCATGCCACGTCACTTTCGCCCCGCCTCGGTCCTGCGCAGCTTTCTGACGAGTGAAGCCAGCGGCGGCATGATCCTGATGGCGAGCGCGGCCCTCGCCTTGGCGATCGCGAATTCCGCTTGGTCCGACGCGTACTTTTCCACCCTCAAGACCTATGTCGGCGGCCTCAGCATCCTGCACTGGATCAACGACGGCCTGATGGTGGTGTTCTTCCTGCTGGTCGGCCTGGAGATCAAGCGCGAGGTCCTCGACGGACGCCTGAGGACCTGGCCGGACCGGCTCCTTCCCGGCATCGCCGCCCTCGGTGGCATGCTCGCCCCGGCGCTGGTCTACGTCGCGGTGAATCGGCACTCGCCCGAGACCCTGCGCGGCTGGGCGATCCCGACAGCCACCGACATCGCCTTCGCGCTGGGCGTACTCGCCCTTCTGGGATCGCGCGTCCCGGTCTCGCTCAGGATCTTCCTGACCGCGCTCGCCATCATCGACGATCTCGGCGCGGTCGTCATCATCGCGGCGTTCTACACCGCCGACCTGTCGCTGCCGATGCTCGGCGGCGCTGCCGCCGTCTTCGCGGTCCTGTTCGGCATGAACAAGGCCGGCGTCAAACGCCTGACGCCCTACCTGGTCCTGGGGGCGGTGCTGTGGTTCCTGGTGCTCAAGTCCGGCATTCACGCCACCATCGCGGGCGTCCTCCTCGCCCTGACGATCCCCCTGCGCCTCAGCCTCGGTGAGCCGGACGATCCGACCTCGCCCCTGCACACGCTGGAGCACGCCATCCACCCGTGGTCCGCCTATCTGGTGCTGCCGGTGTTCGGCTTTGCCAATGCCGGCGTCTCGTTCGCGGGCATGAGCACGCAGATGCTGCTCGACCCGGTCACGCTGGGCGTGGCGCTCGGATTGTTTCTGGGCAAGCAGGCCGGCGTGTTCGGAGCGGTCCTCGCAGCGGTCAAGCTCGGTCTGGCGCAGCGCCCCGCCCATGCGGGCTGGTGGCAGGTTTACGGCTTGTCGCTCCTGTGCGGCGTCGGTTTCACCATGAGCCTGTTCGTCGGCCTCCTGGCCTTTGCGAGCAGCCCCGAACTCGAGGCCGAGGTGAAGATCGGTGTCCTGCTCGGCTCGGGGACATGCATGGTCGCCGGTGCCCTCGTCCTCCTCCTCGCGTCCAAGGCCGATCGGATTGCGATTGCCGGGAAGCGGCACGAGACCCCTGCTTAGAGCCCCCCAACTGTAACAAAGACTGTAAAATCTCTCATCGTGTGCTGATCTCGGCGGAGCTTCGCGCTAGGAAGCATGGAAGGGCGTCGAATAACGACCCCGTGAGGAGGATGCGCATGCTCCGCTTGAGCTGCTGGATCGACGTGCTCAACGAGCGCATCGGTAAGATCGCCGCCTGGGCGATCGTGGCTGCGGTCATCGTCTCCACCTTGAATGCGATCGTGCGCAAGCTGTTCGGCACGTCCTCGAACGCGTGGCTCGAGCTGCAATGGTACCTGTTCGGTGCCGTCTTCATGCTGTGCGCAGCCTGGACCCTCAAGGACAACGAGCATATTCGCATCGACATTCTTTCGAGCCGACTGTCGAAACGCGGACGTGATCTTGTTGACGTGTTTGGACACTTATTCTTCCTGTTGCCGTTCCTTGCGGTCATGATCTGGCTGGTGGTGCCGTTCTTCCTAAACTCCTATAGTTCCGGCGAAGTCTCCACCAACGCAGGTGGATTGCTGATCTGGCCAGCCAAGGGGTTGATCCTCGTCGGCTTCGTCCTGCTCGGGCTGCAGTGGCTCTCCGAACTGATCAAGCGCCTGCTCATCCTGTCCGGCCGGATCGAGGACACGACGAGCGCGGGCGGTCATCACGCTGCCGCCGAATCGGAGGCCGAGCGCCTCGTGGCGGAACTCGCGGGCGAGCCCGCGAAGGCAGCCTTCGCGGCCGATCCCAAGGCGGGTCCGAAGCCGGCGCCCAAGGCCTGAACCAGACATAAGCCCTTCACAGCCCTCGAACCCACCAAGGTCCGATGTTCGCCGAGTTGATCGCCCACAACCTCGCGCCGATCATGTTCGCGACACTCGTCGTGTTCCTGTTGCTCGGATACCCGGTGGCCTTCGCGCTGGCCGCCAACGGTCTGCTGTTCTTCGTGGTGGCGGTCGAACTCGCGCCCTACGCGCCGGACACGATCACCCTGTCCTGGCCGCTGCTGCAGGCGCTGCCGGAGCGGGTCTTCGGGGTGATGTCGAACGAGGTGCTGCTGGCCGTCCCGTTCTTCACCTTCATGGGACTGGTTCTCGAACGCTCCGGCATGGCCGAGGACTTGCTCGACACGATCGGCCAGCTCTTCGGGACCATCCGTGGCGGCCTCGCCTACGCCGTGATCTTCGTCGGCGCGCTGCTCGCCGCCACCACCGGCGTGGTTGCGGCCTCCGTGATCTCCATGGGCCTGATCTCGCTGCCGATCATGCTGCGCTACGGCTATGACCGGCGCCTCGCCACGGGCGTGATCGCGGCCTCCGGCACGCTCGCGCAGATCATCCCGCCCTCCCTGGTGCTGATCGTCATGGCCGACCAGCTCGGCCGCTCGGTGGGCGACATGTACGAGGGCGCGTTCGTCCCCGGGCTCGTGCTCTCGGCGATGTATGCCGGCTATGTGCTCCTCGTCACGCTGATCTGGCCCAAGGCAGCGCCCGGCCTGCCCAAGGACGCGATCGGCTACCGCGAAGAGAACGGCGCCCGGGGCGTCTGGCAGCTCGGCATCCTGGTGCTGTTCTCCGCCGTGATCGGCATCGCCGTGATGGCTCAGACCGGCACGAAGGCCGGTGCGGACTACGTCATCCTGACGATCTGCATCGCGACCGTGGTGGCGCTGGTCTGCGCGGTGATGAACCGCTTCCTCGGTGCGCAGCGCGTCATCGTCTCGGTGTTCCTCGCCGCAGGCCTCGTGAGCCTCAGCCTCTACCTGCGCGCGACGGCGGCAGGCACCTGGGGCCTGGTGGCCGAGCTCGGCGCGGCCGGCGCGCTCTACGCCCTGGTCGTCGGGATCATCGAGCGCCTGACCGGGCTTCGCCTCATCTCGCGCATGGCGCAGCAGGTCACCTTCGTCATGGTGCCGCCCCTGCTGCTGATCTTCCTCGTGCTGGGCACGATCTTCATCGGCATCGCGACCCCGACCGAGGGGGGCGCCATGGGTGCGGTCGGCTCGCTCATTCTTGCCGGGATCAAGCGCATCCTCGACCGCAACCCGGCACGCCTGAACGTCACGCTCGTGAAGCAGGCGACGGAGTCCACCGCTAAGCTCTCGACGTTCGTGCTGTTCATCCTGATCGGGGCGCGCGTGTTCTCGCTGACCTTCTACGGCGTCAACGGGCACGTCTGGGTCGAGCACCTGCTCACCAGCCTCCCGGGTGGCCAGATCGGCTTCCTGATCTTCGTGAACATCCTGATTTTCCTGCTGGCCTTCTTCCTCGATTTCTTCGAGTTAGCCTTCATCATCATCCCGCTGATCGGGCCTGCGGCAGACAAGCTCGGCATCGACCTGATCTGGCTCGGCGTGATGCTCGGGGTGAACATGCAGACGAGCTTCATGCACCCGCCCTTCGGCTTCGCCCTGTTCTACCTGCGCTCGGTCGCCGCCAAGGTTCCCTACCTCGACCGCGTCACCGGCAAGCGCATGGAGCCCATCACCACCGGGCAGATCTACTATGGGGCGATCCCCTTCGTGATCATCCAGTGCATCATGGTCGCCCTGGTGATCCTCTTCCCCGGCATGGTCACGCACTACAAGTCGAGCGGTACCAAGGTCGATCCGGCGGCTGTCCAGCAGCAGCTCGACAATCTGCAGGGGCTGGGAGCCGGCTCCGGCGACGATGCGCCTCCGATCGATCTGGGCCCCCCGAAGATCGAGTGAGCGCGCGCGGGCCGACCCGTCCGGAGGACTGCGCCGTCCTCCGCAGAGTGCGAACCAGAAACGAACGGAGGAAACGATGAAGAGACGCGAATTCCTGAAGCGTGCCGGCCTCGGTGCGGTCGCGGCCGGCGGCGTCGCCGCTCCCGCCATCGCCCAATCGTCCCCCGAGGTGCGCTGGCGCCTGAGCTCCGGCTTCCCGAAATCCCTCGACACGATCTACGGCGCGGCCGACGTCCTCGCGAAGTTCGTCTCGGACGCCACGGACGGCAAGTTCGTGATCCAGCCCTTTGCCGCGGGCGAAATCGTCGGGACCTTCCAGGCGGCGGATGCGGTCAGCAACGGGACCGTCGAGATGGTCCACACGGCGGGCTACTACTACGTCGGCAAGGATCCGAGCTTCGCCCTCGGCGCTGCCGTTCCCTTCGGGCTGAACAGCCGTCAGCAGAACGCCTGGCTCTATCACGGCGGCGGCAATGAGATCGTCAACGAGTTCATGGCCAAGCAGAACATCTACGCGCTGCCCGGCGGCAACACCGGCACGCAGATGGGCGGCTGGTTCCGCAAGGAGGTCAAGACCGTCGCCGACCTGCAAGGTCTGAAGATGCGCATCGCCGGCATCGCCGGACAGGTTATGGCCAAGCTCGGCGCGGTGCCGCAGCAGGTCGCGGGCGGCGACATCTACCCGGCGCTGGAGCGCGGAACCATCGATGCCGCCGAGTGGATCGGCCCCTACGACGACGAGAAGCTCGGCTTCAACAAGGTTGCGCCGTTCTACTATTATCCCGGTTGGTGGGAGGGCGGGCTCACCCTGCACTTCTACATCAACAAGGCGAAGTGGGAGAGCCTGCCCAAGAACTATCAGTCCGTTCTCCAGGCGGCCGCCATGGCGGCCAATGTCGACATGCTGGCCAAGTACGATGCCAAGAACCCGGCCGCTCTGCGCCGCCTGATCGGCACCGGAGCACAGCTGCGGCCCTATTCCAACGAGATTATGGAAGCGGCCCTGAAGGCGACGAACGAGGTCTATGCCGAGATCTCCGCCAAGAACCCGGACTTCAAGAAAGGCATCGACAGCCTGCGGGCGTTCCGCGGTGAGGAGTATCTCTGGTTCCAGGTCGCGGAGTACACCTATGACGGCTTCATGATCCGGAACCGGACCAAGAACTGACCAGCGCGTCTGGCCGACGCGTCCACCGCGACGCGCCGGCCGGATGCTCGAGAGCCGTGGCTTCGGGTCTGGGGGCGGGACGCTCGAATGAACGAGCCGAGATCACGGCCGTCGATCGGGCGGTTCGAATTTGGAACGACGATTCAGGTATTCGTCCAGCTCTTGCTGCGGTTGCGTCACACGTCAGGACACCATTCCGTTTCATCCTCGCCCGGCCTGCGAGCCCAAGCGCGGGGCCGGAACAGCAGCACCTCGGGCCGTCATTCCGGGAGGGGAGCTGACAGCGGATCGTTCGCCAGGAGAATCGGCTCGCCGTGCGGTGTCGCGACAGCGGCTCGCGCGAAGGCTGCTCGGCGCTCGGCGAGGAGATCGGGCGGCGCGACCCCACGTGCCGCGAGCAGGCTTTCGAGGGTCGAGAGCCAGGCGGCATAGTTCGCGGCCTGCCCGGTTCGCCGCGTCTGCGCCCCCAGCGCCTCTGCCCACTCGCTCCAGTCGAACAGCCCCCGATCGTGCAGCGCCACCACGAGGGCGAAGGCCTGTGCCTCCCAGGGCTCCGCAAAGACCGGGGCAGCGGCGTCGTCCAAGGGAATTCGATCGGTGCTCATGCGATCCGTTCCGGTTCGAGGGCTTCCAGGTAGCTCTCGAAGGCGTTCACCGAGACGCTATGGCCGGGTTCGGCCTGGTCTCCCCAGAGGTCACGCCCGCAAAATCGGACGGTGTAGAGCCATTGCGGCGCCTCGCCGGCGAGCTGCGCGTTCGTGTCGGGGAAGACGAAGCCGCCATGCACCGTCTCGACGGTACCGATATGGCCCCGCACGTAGCGCGGCAGCCGCGTGTGTCCGACCGGATTGATGCGCCGGGCGCGGACGCGGTCACCCAGCGAGAAGCGCGCCGGGTCGGGAACGGGCCGGTCGCTCGGGAAGCCTCGCGCGAAGAGCGGCGCCACCTCCTCACCCCGAAGGACGCGCTTGACCGGGGCAGCCGGGGCTGACGCCGTGCCGGTGGACAGCTCCTCGGGCGTGACGAGGCCATGGTGCTGAACCTGGCGTTCCAGGGCCTTGAGCCAGATCGCGTAGTAGCTGGAGGTGAGGTACTCGCCCGGCGGCAGCGCTTCGCGGGCCGACCGGCTCGCATCGAGGTTCCAGGTGCCGGAGAGACCCATGGCCATCGCGAGGCCGAACACCCGCTTCTCCCAGTCGGCATGGAAGCGCGGCTCGTCCTTTTCCGGCGCGACGGGACCGAAGCCGTGCATGCCGCCGAGATCCTGACCCCCGTTCATGCGATCCGTTCCGCGGTCAGCGGGAGGCCGGTGCCGATCATGGAATCCCGGGTGACGAGGGCGGCGAGGGCGGGCTCGTCCAGCTCCTCCGTCCCAGCGGGGCGCATCGGCAGAACCATGTAGCGAAGCTCGGCGGTGGAATCCCACACGCGGATGCGCTGGGCAGCCGGGAGCGTCAGGCCGAATTCGGCCAGGACGGCACGCGGCGCGATCACGGCGCGCGAGCGGTAGGGAGGCGACTTGTACCAGACCGGGGGCAGGCCGAGCACAGGCCAGGGATAGCAGGAGCAGAGGGTGCAGACGACGAGGTTGTGTTCCTCGGGCGTGTTGGCGACGACGACCATATGCTCACCGCCCCGCCCGCCGACCCCGAGTTCGTGCATGGCCGGGGTTGCATCCGCCAGCAGGCGGGCGCGAAAGCCGGGATCGACCCAGGCCCGTGCGACCACCCGGGCCCCGTTATGAGGTCCGACCCGGGTCTCGTAGGTCTCGATCAGCGCATCGAGGGCTGCCGGGTCGACGTAGCCCTTCTCCACGAGAATGGATTCGAGGGCACGTACCCGCAACTCCATCGGCGAGAGTTCACTCGCCGGGTGCGTTCCGTGCGGATGGTCATCGTGATCGTGATGGTGCGCCATGCTCAATCTCCACGCCGCACCTTACGGGCTGAATCCGCGAGCGTCATGCGTGCCGCCAGCCCTGCGCGCATCCCGGGCAGATCTGTCACCATCGACGACGCAGACGGATCGGACGCCAGGCGGCGAGGGGCGCGATGGCACCGTCCGGAATCCGGCTCCTCCGGCCGAATGCGTCCGAACGACGGCATTCTGCCAGCCGTGATCACACCGCGTGCGGTCGCGGCGGAGCGGAACCCGTCCGCGCTCGCAGTGCGCGGAACGGAGGATCGTGGGCCCTCCCCGGGCAGATGCCGCATCGACCCCGCGGCGTCCCGGTCCGGATTGCTCCGACCGGTTTGAACCGCTCAATCCTGGACGCTCGACCCCGAGACACCTGCACCAGTCCCGAAGATCCGGTGACAGTAAGCAGCCAGCCGGTCGTGCCGCTCGGCCGCGGCGCGGAAGGCGATATGCCCGTCCGGGCGGATCAGCACGACACCCGGCCGGCCCTCCAGGCCGTAGGCCCCGTGTGCCTTGCCGTCGAGGTCCGACAGCATGGGCACCTCCCCTACGGCGAGAGACGGGCCCGCCAGGACGAGGCGCGGGCGGAGGTGCCCCCAGGGCGACACGGCGTTGATGGCCTCCGCCAGCGAAGGGCCCGCGTCCGATGAGCGACCATCGAAGCAGAGCCGCGCCCAACCCGTTGTCCAACCATCCGGATTGTAGAGAAACCGGAACAGCGAGGTCGTCGTCCCGGCATGCGTCACCTCGGCATCGGGGGCGCGTTCGCCCGGTGCCGGCCCGCGTTGCAGCAGGTGGGTCGGCCCGGAGAGATGATCCTCGTTCAGCGGACTGTCCGGATAGCGCACGCTCATCTGCTGCAGGTCGTCCGTTCCCTGGAGCAGGGCGCCGAGGCTCGGGATCGCCTTTGCCGCCAGTCCGAGTGCGGCATCCGTCAGGGAGCCGCGATAGACCGTGCGGCGGAAGCCCTTCGCCTGTTGCGCGCTGAGCCGGGCATGTTCGCCGCCGCGCTCGACGTCGTAGGAGTCCAGCACGACGGGCGCGGCCTCGCCTCGCAGCGTCATGGCGAGCCGCCAGGCGATCTCGACCCCATCGTGCAGGCCGGCATTCATGCCCTGCCCGCCGATGGGCAGGGACAGGTGGCCGGCATCCCCGGCCAGGAACACCCGGCCGCGGCCGTAGCCCGGCGAAACGCCGTACTGGAAGCGGCTGTGAGTGAGCCATTGCGGGTCGGTCAGCGTGAGGGTCTCGTCTCCGGTGACCTCGCGTGCCAGGGCTTGCAACTCGTCGAGGGTCGGGTCCCGGTCGGGCACGCCTGCATCGTCGGCAAGGAAGAAGAGGCGGTGGTAGCCGCCCCAGACCGGCAGCACGCCGCAGAAGCCGCGCTCGTAATAAAAGAACCAAAGCTGGTCGGGCTCCAGCGATCGACGCCAGGACAGCCGGGCATCGACCTGCCGGTTCATTCGTCCGTCGAACCGCTCAGGCTCGAAGTCGAGGTCGAGAAGGGGGCGCACCGTGCTCTTGGCGCCGTCGGCGGCCACGACGTAGCGGCAGCGCAGGTGCTCTTCCGGACCATCGTCCCCCCTCCCCAGGGTGAGGGTCACGCCGTCGCTGTCCTGGGCGATGCCGGTCACCCTGTGGCCCCGGGCCAGCCGCCCGCCCCGCCCCTCGAACGTCTCCGACAAGGTCTTCTCGATGACGTCCTGTCCGCTGTAGAGGACCTGCGGGTACGGACTGGCCACGTCATCGATCGCGATGGGCGTGGTCGGCGTTCCGTTGATGAAGAAGTTGACGAGGCGGATGGGGTAGGCTTGCGCCGCGAGCGCCTCGCGGAGGCCGATGCCGGCCAGGAGTTCCTGTGGCCGCGCCCATAGGTTGTTGGCGCGCGAGTAGGCCTGCAATTCGGTCCGCTGTTCCAGGATCAGGCAATCCACGCCGTGGTGGCGCAGGCCGCAGCCGGCAACCAGGCCGACGGGGCCGGCACCGACGACGATGACGTCGGCATCGTAGGGCTTGGCGTTCGTGTCCTCGCGCATGGTGACCTCGTCGTTGGGATGGATGGGGTTCACGCTGCGCAGATGCCGGGAACGGCGACTGTGCGGAACAGGTGTGGGCTGGCTGTCACGCTCGCCGGATAGTCGGCGAGACGGGCCTGGAACTCGGGATTGGTGAAGGCTGCCCGGAATGCCGCGACGCTGTCCCAAACGGCGTAGTTCAGGAAGGTGCCGCTACCCGCGATGCCGCGGTGCAGCTGGGTCGACACGAATCCGGGCTGCCGCTTCATAATCTCCGCGTCGGCCGTCCAGGCGGCGAGCAGGGCGTCGGCCTCCGCGGGTGGGACGACGAAGGTGTTGATCAGGACGACGGATTGGCCCTCGTCCTTCAACTGGTCCGCCAGGGTCACGGTCCGGTCCATCTCGATGAATGTCGGCATGTCAGGCTCCTTCGGTTGCCGGATGCGTTGCAGGGGTCGGTGTGTGCGGCCCGTCGAGACGTCGCTGCATCTCGCGCAGGAGTTCACTCGCCGCTTCGAAGGATTCGGCCGGAAGGCCTGACGCGAGAGTGTCGGCCCAGCGCTCCTGTCGCGCGCTCGCCCCGCGATAGGCCGCCGCCCCGGCTTCCGTCATCACCACCAGCATGGCGCGGCGGTGATGCGGATTGGGCTCCAGGCGGACCAGGCCATCCGGCCGCATGTCGTCCACCAGGCGCTGCACGGCCTGCCGGGTCAGCCCCATGTTGCGGGCGATGTGGGCGACCGGCAGCGGCACGGGCGAAAGGGCGATGGCCCCCAGCACCTGCCAGCGAGCGCTCGTCAATCCGAGGTCGCCCACAAGGGTGTCTCCTGCGGCGAGGAGATCGCCGTTCAGGCGGAAGATGTCGAGGACGAGGCTGGTCCAGGCGCGCCGGAGGCGGGTGGGGTCTGACGAGGCGTTGGTTCGGGTGGGGCGCATGTCCAACGTTATAGCGTTTAGGCCGAATTCGTCAAGTCGACAACATGTTGTCAAATTGAGCGTGCGTCGGGGTGCCTACGGGGGCCCTCGCTGGCCGGAGCGATCCTCCGCGACGATGACGATGACGGGGTTCCGGTGCGGACGAAGTCGGGCCGCTGCCGCTCCAAGTCATAGGTCGCTGCACGGGGACGGTGTTGCCTAAGCAACGGCGGACTTACCTGGCACCGGGCGCGGTGGGTTCCTCTAGTCCGCGAAGAGGGCGGTGCCGGCATCACCCTGGCTCCCGACGAATCATGCCCTCGCAGGAGCCTCAACGGAAGTCTGCGACTTATTGAGCCCCGCACATCGGATGTATACCACCGGTCGCCTCGGGGCCTGACGGCGCCATGCTTCCTCCTTGGACCCGTGATCGACAAACTCGACCTTCTCCTCGCCCTGTCGCGCGAGCACCATTTCGGGCGCGCCGCGGAGGCTTGCTGCGTTACGCAGCAGACCCTGTCGGCCGGTTTGAAGAGCCTGGAGAATCAACTCGGTACCCGCCTGGTGCAGCGCGGCTCCCGGTTCCAGGGATTCACGCCGGAGGGCGAACGTGTTCTGGCCTGGGCCCGGCGGATCGTCGCCGATGCGCGAGCGATGCGCGAGGATGTGGCGACCCTGCGCCGGGGACCGGCAGGACACCTGCGGATCGCCGCGATCCCGACCGTCCTCCCGATGATCGCGGCGCTGACGACGCCCTACCACCTGCGCTACCCGGACGTGCGCCTGAGCGTTCTGTCGGCGACGTCGGCGAACATCCTCGACCTGATCGAGAATCTCGAGGCGGATGCCGGTCTCACCTATCTCGATCATGAGCCGCTGAGCCGGGTCACGGCGATCCCGCTCTTCCAGGAACGCTACCAGCTTCTTACCGCGGTCGGCGGCCCGCATGACGGTCGGACCAGCATCAGCTGGTCCGAGGTGAGTCGGATGCCGCTCTGCCTGCTGACGCCGGACATGCAGAACCGGCGCATTGTCGATCAGCAACTGCGCGCTTCGGGGAGTGCCCCTGCGCCGACCCTCGAGTCGAATTCGATGATCGTCCTGATGAGCCATGTGCGCACGTTGCACTGGTCGAGCATCATGCCGGCCGCGCTGACCGACGCCCTCGGGCCGATGCCGGGCCTGCGCACGATCCCGATCGTCGAGCCGGATATCGCGCACACGATCGGCCTCGTCGTGCCGCAGCGCGAGCCGGCGACGCCGATGGTCGCCGCGCTGGTGGGCCTCGGTCGACAATTGACGCGAACCCTGGATGGGCGGATCGGGAATGCGGATTCGTCCCGCGCCTGCGCCATCGACGCGCGTCGGGACAGTCTTCGATGAGACGGGCGCGTGCGGTGTCCGGATCGATCCGAGAAACGATGCCGCCGCTGCGATCCGGTTCTGCGACCGATGCAGAGAGACGCGAAACCGCGCCGTCATCTCGATATCCCGTAACCGCTGAGTTTCCGCCATGATCAAGTCTGGTCTGATCGCCCGCATTTCCGAGCAGTACCCACATCTCGGGAGCGCGGCGGTAGACGCCGTCGTGAACGCCATCCTGGGGCGGATCGCCGAAGCCCTCGCGGCCGATGACCGGGTCGAATTGCGGGGCCTCGGAGTCTTCTCAGCGGTCGCCCGCGCGCCGCGCCCGGGGCGAAACCTGGCGTCGGGGGAGCCGGTCCTGGTGGGAGAGAGGCGCATCATCTCCTTCCGGGCGAGCCGGACAATCGCGGCGCAGCTGCGTCGGTCCGTGGCGCCGATCATCCTCCGGACAAGAGACCCGGTCGTCAGATCGTCACTCCAGCCCACCTGCACCGCCGATCAATCGCGTGCGGCTTAGCGTCCGTCGTCGTCGCGCACGCGGCACTGTCGCTCCGTGACCTGCACGGGGCTCGGACATCCCGTCCGTAGGCGATGCCGGTCGGACCGACTACATTGATGCGGACACCCGCTCGGCTGGGAATTGCTCTCCTGTGAACACGGCCCCGTTTCCACGTCCGCATGGTGAGCGTCGTCGTTCGCTTCGCGCCTCCCTTCGCCTCGTTCCCTTGCTGGTCGGGTTCGGTCTCAGCGGGCCGGTCGAGGCGCGGCCTTTCACCGATGCCGCCGGCCGGACCGTCGAGGTTCCGGAGCGCCCCACCCGCATCCTGGCGGCCGGCCCGCCGGCCTCCGTCCTGCTCTACACCCTGGCGCCGGACCGGATGGTCGGCTGGATCCGCAGCCCAACCGCGGAGGAAAAGGCTTACCTCGCACCCGCGACCCGCGACCTGCCCGCAACGGGGCGCCTGAGCGGGCGCGGGGGAACGGCGAACGTCGAGGCGGTGCTCGGCCTGAAGCCAGATCTCATCCTCGACGTCGGCAGCACGGCGCCGACCTACGTGTCTCTCGCGGATCGGGTCCAGGCCCAGACCGGAATTCCCTACGTGCTCCTGGACGGGCATTTCGAGAAGACCGCGGAGAGTTATCGGCATCTCGGCGCGCTCCTCGGGCTGGAGGCGCCGGCGGCGGACCTCGCGGGCGCGTCCGAGGCCGCGGTGGCGGATGTGGCCCGGGTCATCGCGACGGTGCCGGAGGAGCGGCGCCCCCGGGTCTACTACGCTCGCGGGCCGAAGGGGCTCGAGACCGGACTCGGTGGATCGATCAACGTCGAGTTGCTCGGTGTCGTCGGAGCCCGCAACGTCGCGGCTGCGGCCGGGCCCGGCGGGATCGCCACCGTCTCGCCGGAACAGGTGCTGGCTTGGGACCCGGACGTGATCCTCACCCAGGAGGCCGGCTTTCGGCGTGGGATCGCGCAAGACGCGCTCTGGTCCGGGCTCCGGGCCGTGCGTGCGGGCCGGGTCTACCAGGTGCCGGCCCTACCCTTCGGTTGGTTCGATGCGCCGCCCGGGGCCAATCGCCTGATCGGCATCCGTTGGCTGGCGCAGGTGCTCTATCCGGACCTGTTCCCGATCGGCCTGGAGGCGGCGACGCGGGACTTCTACCGGCGCTTCTATCATGTGGATCTCGATGACGGGCAGGTGGCGGCGCTGCTCTCTGGCGCCGTCGCCGGTCCGAAGCCGTGACGCATGAGACCGAGATCCTGGCGCTGCCCGGGCGGGTAAGGCGCCGGGCCTGGGAGCGGATCTGGCCCGTCCTGGTGTCGACGCTGGGTCTCCTCATCCTGGTGGTCCTCGCACTGGCCACGGGGCGCTTCGCCGTTCCCCTGAGCGACGTGATCGAGATCCTCGGTGCCCGGCTCCTCGGCCTGCCCGCGCGGACAGACCCGGCGATGCAGACGGTCATTCTCCAGATCCGCCTGCCCCGTGTCCTCGCCGCCCTGGTGGTGGGTGCCAGCCTCGCCGCCGCCGGGGCGACCTACCAGGGTTTGTTCCGAAATCCCCTGGTCTCGCCGGACATTCTCGGGGTCTCGGCAGGGGCGAGCCTCGGGGCTGTGCTCGGCATCTTCCTGTCCCTGCCCGTCGGCGCGATCCAGGGGCTCGCCTTCGCGGGCGGCCTCACGGCGGTCGCCGCTGTCTACGCGGTGGGCGCGGCAGTGCGCGGGCAGGACCCGGTGCTGACACTGGTCCTGGCCGGCGTCGCCATCGGGGCCGTGCTGGGCTCGGCCATTGCGCTCCTGAAGATCCTGGCGGACCCCTACAACCAGTTGCCGGCCATCACCTACTGGCTTCTCGGGAGCCTGGCTTCGGTGAATTTAGGAGATGTCGGCGCAATCCTGCCGGCCATCGGCCTCGGTCTGGGGCCCCTGGTGCTCCTGCGCTGGCGCATGAACCTGATGGGTCTCGGGGAAGAGGAAGCCCGCGCCCTCGGGGTCGAAACCCGAATCCTGCGTCCGGTCCTGATCGCCGCCGCGACATTGGTCACCGCCGCGTCGGTGTCGGTGACGGGTGTGATCGGATGGATCGGCCTCCTGGTGCCGCACGTGGCCCGACTGCTCGTGGGTCCGGATTTCCGCCGCCTGCTACCGGCTTCCCTGGTCCTCGGCGCGGGCTACCTGCTCGCCGTCGACCTCGTGGCGCGCACCATCGCCCCGATCGAGGTGCCGCTCGGCATCCTGACCGCGCTCATCGGCGCGCCATTCTTCCTCTGGCTTCTCGCCAGCGGCCGGCGGGGCTGGGCCTGATGCTGAGCGTCGAGGATCTCGCCTTCGGCTACGGACGCCGTCGCATCGGCGCGGGCATCGCCCTCACCGTCGAGCCCGGCGAAGTGCTGTGCCTGCTCGGTCCGAATGGCGGTGGCAAGACCACGTTGTTCAAGACGCTCCTGGGTCTTCTCCCGCCCCTCGGCGGCCGCATCTGCCTCGACGGGGAAGAGATCGGCCGCTGGTCCCGGCGGCGACTGGCGGCGAGCCTCGGCTACGTCCCACAGGCACAGAGCGGGTTCTTCCCGTTCCGGGTGCGTGACGTCGTCCTGATGGGGCGTGCCAGCCGGCTCGGCGTCTTCGCGAGTCCCGGCGCGGCCGATCATGCCGTGGCCGAAACGGTCCTCCAAACCCTGGAGATCGGGCACCTCGCGGACCGGGTCTATACCGAGATCAGCGGCGGAGAGCGCCAGATGGTGCTGATCGCGCGCGCGCTCGCCGGCGCGCCCCGGATCGTCGTGATGGATGAGCCCACCGCCAGCCTCGACTTCGGCAATCAGGCCCGGGTGCTCGGCCAGATCCGGCGCCTGTCACGCGCCGGGATCACCGTCATCCTCTCGACCCACGACCCGGACCACGCCTTCCTGTGCGCCGACCGCGTGGCCCTGCTGCACGAGGGCCGCCTCCTCGCCCTCGGAACTCCGACCGCGACGATCACGTCCGAAACCCTGGCGCACATCTACGGCGTCGCCGTCGCGGTGGTACCACTGCCGGGTCATGGGCACGCCGTATGCGCCCCGCTCCTACTGGATTAGGGGCGCGGATCTCCGGGGCCGGCAGTCCCAGTTCCTATGCCTCACAGGGTCTGGACAGGCCGGTATCCGGATGTCCGGCACGCACGCTCGGTGAGGGCCTCGGCGAGGGAATCGAAGGTGGCGTCGACCAGGGAATGGGCGGTTGCGAGGTAGTAGCGCTCCCAGCCCACGGAGAGAAAATCGAGTCCGAACCGGTCGGCCGCCGCCCGTGCACCGAGCCCAGCATCGGCGGCGCCGTAGGCAATCACCGCAGCGACCGCCTGATGGGTGAATTCCTCGGTGGCGTAACCCCGGATCCGGTCAGCTGAAATGTCGTGTTGGGCCAGCAGGCGATCGAACCAGACGCGCGTGCCCGAGCCCTTCTGGCGGTTGACGTACCGGGCCCTCCCCGCGGCGAGGTCGGCCACGCCCCCGATGCCGAGGGGATTGCCCGCTGCGAGCATCAATCCCTGCTCGCGCTCGAACAGGATCCGGATCCGGAAACCGGGATTGGCCGCGAGCTCTGCGAAGGCGGGACCGGCCGAAGGCCAGTCTACGGCACCGCAGTGGAATCCGGCCGCATCGGCGCGGGCTTCGGTCAGGCGAACCACGGCATCCTCGCTGCCGGCGATCGCCAGTGCGAGCCCCGGCCACGTCGCCGCGACGTCCATGAGGAGCAGGTCGTGGCTGGCGACCAGCGTGACCGGGCGCGAGGCTCCGGTCAGGACGGGTGCGAGGCGCGCGCCGATGACACGCGCTTCCCGGGCCATCGGCATGGCAAGACTGGCCGAGGCCGTTCCGAGGGACTCGCGCAGTAGCACACCCGTGGGCGTCAAGGCGCTGCCGTGCCCGCGCGTCTTCTGGACGAGCTGGTGCCCGAGCGCGGCTTCGAGGGCCCGGAGGCGCTCCCAGCCCGCCCGGTAGGAGAGCCCGAGCGCGGTGGCGATGCCCTGGACGGAGCCTGTCTCTGCGATCGCGTCCAACACCGTCACCGTCTCGGCGACCGAGATGCGGTGAGACCCTACGGTGATCGTGCCGCCCAGCGCGAGATCGATGTCGATTGGCATATCATCGGATGTCAGCGTTATATTGCTGCCGACATAACATCTTTCTACGCGTTTGTGACCAGCGAGCGCGCTCAGGGTGGCCACAAATGACGGGATCCAATCGTATGAAGCCTGAGCCCGAGAGCGGGACCGGTCCTGCTCTGGTGTTGGCTTGCGCCGGTCGCGATCCGGGGTCGGTGAGCCCCGAAGCCGCCTCCTGCAAATCGCAGATTTGACCTTGGCCCCCACCCTTCGAGCGACGCACGCCTTCGAACCGTCGCGCCTCGCGCGCGACGCGGCGTTTCCCCTCCGGTTGCAATTCTCACCGTCGGAGATTCCAGGCCTCGCGGCCGGGTATCGGATCGACGTGAAGGAGCAAGCGGCCTTCGCCGCGGGCACGCGCATCCGCAACGGCGGCTGCACGCGTGAGAATCTCGCGCCCATTCTGACCTGGAAGGTCAGCGACCGTGGCCGGTCGCGTCAGCAGAGGAACAGTGACGAGGAGGTCGCCGATGCTCTGCGAACGGCGTTGCTCGCCACGACTCCACGGGTGGCCGTGTCGGTCCTGACCGGTCTCTCCGGTGTTGCCGTCCCGGTCGCGTCCGCGATCCTGGCAGTCATCCGGCCGGATCAGTACGCCGTCATCGACCCTCGCGGCCTCAAGGCCCTCGGCTGGGGACCGCTCGAGATCGGCGCGAAGGCATCCCTGCCGCTCGACCTCTACCTCCACTACCTCGCGTTCTGCCGGGACCTTTCCCGAAGCTGCGGCATCACCCTTCAGGATTTGGACCGCGCCCTCTGGGAATGGACGAAGGTCGCTGACCTGCGACCCGGACTCCTGCCAGGGCTCCTGCCAGGGCCCCTGCCAAGTCTCCTGCACGGCCGGGAGGAGAATCACGCACCGCGCTGAGCGAGAGAGCGGGGCGGCGAGTTGGGCCGTTCCCGGGGGCAGCAGCGATGGCGGCGATCCTGCGATCCCAATTGGCCTTCCTATTCCGAAGCTCCGGCGCAGTGTCGAGCGGGGGGGCGGGTGTTCGCGGCCAGTGTCCGGCGATCTGCGATGACGGCCATCGTCTGAGCTGAGTGAGGGATCGACGCTTGCAGCCCCCCGGGGGGCTCACGAACCGTTGACGGGGCACAACCCGGAACGGAGCTTGGATCGATCGGTTCACCTGAAACCCGATCCGGCCCGGAGTTCGTGACCTTGCAAGCCCCCGTTCGCTACAGTCCCGATGTCGAGGTGGTAACGTCCGATGAGGACGTGACCATCGCGCAACTCAACCAGACCTTCGACAAGATTCTGCAGACCGTAGCCGCGGATTCCGGCCACGCGGTGCGGTCGGTGCATGCGAAGG
>NZ_PDHT01000054.1:0-18893 GCF_002917135.1 Methylobacterium sp. V23 | reverse complement strand
CGGAAAGCCAAAACAGATCTGCCATCGCCGCCTCCATGCTGCAAACGGCGGCTCTTGATCACAAAACAATAACGCTCGCAACGCCTTGGTTCGGTTCACATCCTAGACTCGCAATATCAGATGCTTAGCAATTGCGACTTAGGGCCTACCCACGACAGCACCCACGATGTGGACGTGAATCAGTCCTCTAGGCGCACACTTGGGCCGGCCTAGAAGCAAGGCGGCTGATCACGAATGCCCCGGCAACTCCCATGATGGCTTTGACCGCCTTCACGGCGAAGTCAGCCACCCGACCATGCCGAGAGGGATCAAGCATCTGGGATGCCTCTAGGCCGCCGGCTGCCATGACGATCAGCACGCCAACCTGCCAGCGGTGCCGAGGGTAGCCAACCGCGAAGAGGAACCCAATGAGAGCGAAGGCACCCAGCCGCTCTAGCGTAACGGAGAAGCCTGGCGGATGCGGCCGGTACTCGATTGGGCAGACGGTGACGAAGACCAGGGCGGCGAGCAGGAGCCAGGCGAGAACGCGGGCAGATTTGATCATCGTTTTCAGGTCGGTCCGCATGCAAGGCTGTGTGACGCTTCATGCAAGCGGTAAGTCGGCAACATTGAGGTGGCTCTAACCAAGCCGGTGCAATCTGTTCGGCAACGATAGGACTGCACCATGTTCCCCGCCCTCGGCCGGCTCTGGACGGCTCTCAAAGCCATTCTTGCAATTGGCTTAATGGCGATACTGTCCCTGCACACGGCGAAGATCGCAGAGCGCAAAGGCGTGAACCCCTTCACTGCGGCTCTCGTCGATCCAGTCACAACGGGATCAATCAAAGCGAGCCGGGTTCATCGATAGCGCTTCAGAAGCGCCCTTCGTCACCACCCTGGAGCAACTTCTCGATCGTCTCCATGCCTTGTGACCGAGCCTTCCCTTCGGATGGATGATCGCGGTCTGAGCGCTGGATCAGCTTGCCATGCTTTCGAATGGCCCACTGCCAGATCCCTTCACCCTTGGGTTCGGGGCGACCTCAAGGGTGAAGGGATGAGTGTTGATCGTCTGCTCGGTCATGCAACAGCTATGACACCCAAAAACAGCGCAGGACACTCAAGAGGATTAAGCAAGCTAAGTCCGGAACGGCGCTTCACAGGATTGTGAAAAGCGGCTGTGCTTTCTCGGTTGATCGTTGCTCAGCTCAGTAGGAGCGTCCTGCGAAGCTGCATCCCGCAAATCTGCGGGTTGGACTCACATGTACGATGATGACTCGGACCTCGTCCTGAGAGCGCCACGCGCTGAGACCAACTGGATTGCGATGATACGCACGCTGGAGGGCGTGGAAATACCTTGCAATGTGAAAGACGTCTCTAAGACTGGAGCGCAGATCGGCGTACCTGCTTCTTGTCCGCTGCCAGATGTATTCATGCTCAAAATCATCGGAAAAGACATTGTCTTTCGGGTCTCCCTTGCGTGGCGCAAAGGCAACTTCGCCGGTGTCCATATCGAGCAAATCGGCAAGCTTGCTCCGAAGGTCGAACGAGCCCCTGAGCCAAGGCAGCAGACGGTAGACGCCTCCTACAAAGCGATTGGAGTACGTCGAAGCCGCATGTCGAGTTTCTGAGCTTCCAGGATCAGCGGGCCGGCGTTCGACAGGACGGTGGCGTATCGATTGCGCATGACGGCGGCGCCTCGCGGTAGATCCTCACTAAGGGCGGCTCTTCACCATTCTCGAGCGCGTAGAGGCGTTCGTCCTCGACGTAGGCCCAGCTCTTCTCGTCCGAGTGCTCGGCTTCAAGGAACACGCCGGATCGACAGCCCCAGCCGTGTTGCCGAGCGATCTGCGCCTGCTCGTAGCTGACGGAGAAGTAACCGAACTCATGAAGCTCGCGGTCGCGGCATAGGATCTTGCCGTCGTCCGTGAGGATGTCGCCTGGCTTAGCGCTGGCTGGAATGTCCGTGGTCATTCGCTTCTTCCGTGGTTTGGATGAGTTGGCGGTTGGATCGCCGCATGGATCAGATCACGGAGCAGATCAGGCGCCAACTCCGGGTCGTCTTGTGGGATCTCGGCCTCCCGCGAGGCGGCCGTCAGGTGCTCGGCAATCTCCGCGACGCGCGCTTCGATATCGCCACCCTGGTCAGGATCGGTCTGAACGTTTGCGCTGATCCAGTCGCGAACGAAGTTGGATGGGTTCTCGGCCATGGCGTTCCCTGTGTCAGGATTAAAACGCATCCCCGTCGAACTAGGTTCGAATCTGCGACGAAGGCCGCACGGCCATTCCTGATTTGCTGTCCACTGCTGTCCATAGATGTCCATAGTCGCCCATATAATAAAATTAGGATTTTCTATTGAAATCAATAGTAATATATGGCATATATGGGGTGTGATTAGTTCGTTGCGTGTTCGCTGTGTTGCTTGGGCGGTAGAAGCGTAACGAGCGAGGGGGCCTCTTCATTGAGGGCGACGTGGCCAGTCCAATAGCGATCACCCTGGCTCCGTGGCCCTCGCCGCTTCGGCGGGTTTGAGACGGTCAAGCCGGGGAAGGCCACACCCATCAAGCCGCCCATTGCGAGGCGAGGGAAGGACAGAGAATGCCCGATATCATTCAGACCCTCGGCGACTTCGGCGGCTATGCGCTGTCCGTCCAGCGCCGCAACCGGAAGCCGGAAGACAGCAGCTTCGGTGTGACCTCTAGCCCAACCGTCACCGCGTTGACCCTCACGAAGGGCGCGACCGCCATCGAGGTTGCCGTCTCCGATGACGCCTACTTGTCATCCTCGCTACGGTCGGCTGTGACTGGCGGGAGGACGAGCCATGCGCCTGATCCAGGCCCTCCATCACTGGTGGCTCGTCCGAGCAGCCCGCCGCGATATGCGAAGCGCCGCCTACTTCGTCACTAGAGCCGAGAACCGGCTTAAGGCTGCAGGTCTGTCGCTGCCGCCTCTAGGGGACACGGTGGTGCCAAGCAGTCGGATCTGAGGATGAGGATTGTCGTCCACGCCCAACCAGAAACGGGGGGAAGCCGGGCATAGGGGCGTGGACGGTCGATCCTCAAACCGACCCTCAAAGAAAGCGCCGCTCGGGGCGTTCGTTCAATGCAGGGCGCAGATGCCGCGCCTGTCGCGGCTTCACTCGTCCCTCGATCGCAGACCAAGGACGAGGACCGTCACCACGACCGATCCGGCGATGAACAGGGATAGGATAATCTGGTCCGAGGGGTTCTTGGTGAAGGCGTAGGCCGCCACCGGCCCGATCAGGGCGCATCCTGCGCCAGCGACGATGGCTGCCGTCCGTGACGTCATCAGCCTTCCTCACCGCTGACTCAGCTCAGTCTCGTGGGAGGTAACGCCCAGCGCATCCAGTTGGTGCGCTCAGCAATCCGTGGCTGTTCGCCGCCGTTCACCAGTTTCCACGGACTCTATGTGGGTCAAAACGTGAGTAGAATTCGGTAATGAGGAGCTAAGCCAATGACACAAAACGCTAATTCAGATCAGGCGCGCGGACACCCCTTCCGCCAATTCATTTGTGAAAATATCTGTTTTCATTGAATAAGTTTCCTCAGGCGATCAATTTGCCCCAATTTTTACCCCAACACCTGACATGGATTGCGGCGGATGCTTGTGGACAGGTGATCGGCAACGGAAAGCAACGCGCGCTGCTGACAAGCACGCCAGCGAGAAACTCCTTCTGAGCAGTGTCGTCGCCAACAAGCTTCGAGTGGGTGATCCGCGGTTGCCCCTGCAGGCTGCCGTCGCGCTTGATGCTGAAAAGAACTGTGACGTCTGAGCCTACTAACCCTGCAGGGCCGCCGACAGATTGCGAACAGGCGCCGAGCAGTTGCCACAGCCCGTCCAGGGTCGATGCTGGCTCAGCGCGGGCGCCTGGAGCGGCAGCAAACGCAAGCAGTAGGGCGAGCATCAGAGAGCGCATAGGGGTCCGTCGACGATCAGCGAGCCTGTGGCTGAGAAGGCTGAGCCTGACGGAAGTGCCTTCCCGAGATCGACGTCCTCGTTGTCACCGGGCTCCTCGGTCGAGTACCCGGTGTGTCCTTCACCGCCTCCAGAGCCGTCTCTGAGCGCTTGATGCCCCTCATCACAGTGGCCTGAGGCGCAGACGTCATCCTGCGCTGCTCTGACTGAGGGAGGCTGGTTTGCTTCAGGCGAACAGGGCCGTCTCAGCGCTGAGCGGGGTGGCGCAGTTCAAGCTGGTTTGTGTCAGGGGCCGGTAGCGAGCTGCAGCGTCCTGCGACGGACGACCTCTGCGGCGCACCACCTCCCGCTCGAAGGCGATGAAGGCCTCAGGTCTTCCCGCACGATCCAGGATCGCACGCACGTCGATCTCGCACAGGTAGGCTTCGCCCGACTGGCGGTAGTTCAGCAGGACGCCTCGAAAGCGGCCGTCCATGCGTAGGCTGCGGGCAACCATGCGGGTTGCCTCTCGGCTAGTGCCAGCCCTTTGCAGCATGCGGGGCGAGCCGCCGAGCACTTGCGAGGCTGCGTAGCCGCTCATGCGGGTAAACGCAGGATTGGCGTACAGGATCGTCGGACCTGGCCGCTCCAGATCGACGTCGGTGAGCAAGACCGCGACATCGAGCGGCTCAGCCAGCATCTGTACGAGTTCCAGGATGGTCATTGCTGCATGCCCTCCGCGCTAAGGCATAAATCAGGAAGTGTTAACCGGCTCCTCACGAGGAAACACGGCATTCCGGGGTGAGCGGAAGCATATTCAGGAAGTCTTAGCGGATTACGCTCATTTCCTTGGCGTGACAGACCGATCTGGATGCCCTCGGGGGAGGCAGCACTGATGGGATGTTCTCTGCAGCCTGCACCCATTTGCCCGAAGGCGTTATGCTCATGATCCACCAGCTCGTCTACTACAGCCGCAACACCGTGCAGGGCGACGGCCGCGCCATGCTGACGAACATGCGCGAGATCCTCGCTGCCTCCCAGCGCAACAACAGCCGCGACGGCATCACGGGCTTTCTGATCTTCGACAAGACCTGGTTCATCCAGATCCTGGAGGGTGAACGCGCTCAGGTCACGGAGACCTACAACCGCATCGCCAAGGACACGCGCCACTCGACCGCGACGATCATGAACGTGCGCGATGTCCCGGCGCGGCTGTTCCCGAACTGGACCATGGGTGGAGCGATGCGCACGCCCGAGGTGCAGGAGGTCTATCTGCAGCATGGGTTTGGTGGCCCGTTGGAGCCGTCCCGCCTCAAGTCCGATCAGATTGTCCGGCTGGCGCTCGACCTGCAGGCTTTCGAGGTGGACCGGCGCCAGGGTCAACGCTTGGCCAGCTGAAGGATTGCGGATCCTGGGGCACTCAGCGCCGGGATCCGTCCAGATCCTCTGCTCAGATTGATCGATTGATTTGAGCCGCACGCGCCTGCCTCACGCGTCCAACGCCTATGCGCTTCGATCCATTTGCGGCCACCCTCGCGTTGTCAGGCTTTGTCGTCGTAGCGGGGGCACCGAGCCCGCGTTGGGACACCATCGGCGTCGGTTTTACCTGCGGGATCCTGGCTCTGCTGGTCGGATTGCGACCCCATCGTCGGGCAAGGAGCGCACCCGTATCAACCAGCCTGAGCGTGGTACCTCCTTCAAGCCCCTCCGTTCAGCCCTCTGCGTTCAGGCGCCCTGAGGCCGGCGTCTCCTCAGTTGAGCCCCATACGGCGCTCATGATGCCTGTCCAGGATATCAGACGAGGCTCCCAAAGCGACCAGCCTTAAGAGCCTCATTTGGCGTCCCAACACGCTGTCAGGCAACAATCCGGATCGATGCACCCGACGAGCTTTGGTCCTGCGTCGTGACTGCCTGCGGTTCCACGTGATCCGAGTTCCTGGTTACCTCTGCAGCCTCCTGGCTCATCAGGGCTGCGAGGAGTTGTGCACGCTTGGCCCAGAGATCCCGCTCTTGCCGAAGAGCATCGGACTGCTCCTGCTGAACGGCGAGACCGATACGCACCTCATCGAGTTCGCCGCGTAACGCGGTCGTGAGCTGGCGCTCCTGTGCCAGGGCGATGCGCAAGACGCTGAGTGCCGCTTTCGACGTTGTTTCGACCGGGTCTGTGTCCTGCGATTTGGACTGAGCGACAGATGGAATAGCGATCGGCGTCGGCGCAGTAGCTGCCGCTGTGTGGAGTGTCTGTACCGGCTGGGACAGCTCCTCTCGAACCCGCTGCACGTCCCGTTCGTAGCCTGATTTATCAGCTGTCTGAGGCGCCTCCCGCGGGGCGCTCGCCACCGATGGCAGACCTTCCTCCTCCAGCACGAGCCCGTGCAGCATGGCGAATACGGCATCGCCGTCGAGCCGGGAGAGATCGAACCCACTCGTGGCTGCTATCCCCTCCCAGCGGGCTCGACCCGTGTCGGACTGACCGACGAAGGCCATCGACCAGTTCGCAAAGCTGCGGCTCTCAGCCAGGCCACACTGCAGCACCGTGACATCGCCGTGGCGGGGATCGCACTGGATGCGTTCGAAGGTGCTCTCGACGCCTTGCTGGGGTCCTTCCAACACCTGGGCAAAGGCACCCGCATTGAACATCAGAGCACCCGTGACACCGACCCGGTCGTTGTTGCGCTGAGAAGCAGCAAGGATCTGCGACACCTCCTGCGCGATCTCGGCGTCCGATCCTTGCAGGAGGTTCTTACTGGCATAAACGAGGCGGTAGAGGTCACTCACGACGACAGCTCCGGGGAGGCAGAAGGTCAGATCAGTAGGTCGGAAGGTCGGCGGAGAGGAAGGTCAGGACCTCAGAGGCTGAGACGGGCTTGCTGATAAGATAGCCCTGCACGTCGGTGCAGCCCTCCGCCCGAATACGTTCCATCTGGTCGGCGGTCTCGACGCCCTCGGCGACGGTCGTCATGCCGAGGCTTTTACCTAAGCCCGCGATGGCGCGAATGATCGCCTCACCGTCGCGCTTGCCCGAGAGATCGCTGATGAAGGAGCGGTCGATCTTAATCTTGTCGAAGGGAAAGCTGCGCAGGTAGCTCAGTGACGAGTAGCCAGTGCCGAAGTCGTCCATCGACACGCGCACGCCGAGTTCCCTCAGGCGATGCAGGGTCTGCAGGGTCTTGTCGTTCTGCTGCAGCAGCACGCCCTCGGTGATCTCCACCTCCAAGCGGGTGGCCGGCAGTCCCGAGGATGAGAGCGCCGACATGACCATCTCGACGAGGCGCTCGCTTTTGAATTGCGCTGGCGAGACGTTGACGGCGACGGAGAGGGGAGCAGGCCAGGTCACCGCATCACGGCAGGCTTGACGCATCACCCACTCGCCGATCGGCACGATGAGGCCGATTTCCTCAGCCAACGGAATGAAGTCGAGGGGCGAGACCATGCCGCGCGTCGGGTGCTGCCAGCGGATCAGTGCCTCGCACCCCACCAGACGATTGCCCTCCAGCTGCAGCTGCGGCTGGTAGTGCAGCCGGAACTCGCGCCGAGCCAGAGCTTGGCGCATATCGAGTTCGAGCTGGCGCCGCATCTGCATGCGGGCATCCATCTCGGGCTCGAAGAAGCGGTAAGTGGCTCGCCCATCAAGCTTGGCCCGGTAGAGCGCCAGATCGGCGTTCTTCAGGAGCTTGTCGGTATCCAAGCCGTCGTTTGGCGCGAGCGCAACGCCAACGCTGGCGCCGATGGTGAGAAGATGCCCATCGACCATGTAGGTTCGACCCACAAGATCGACGATGCGGCGAGCCAGCGCTTGGGTGTCGGAAGCCTCTCTCACGCCAGTCTGAAGGATGACGAACTCGTCACCGCCAATCCGCGCAACCGTGTCATTAGGCCGGACGGTCGAACGTAGGCGATCGGCCACCTTCTGCAGCAGGGCATCGCCCATCGGGTGCCCGAGCGTGTCGTTGACGGGCTTGAACCGATCAAGGTCGATGAGCAGGATGGCACAGGCTTCCCCGCTACGCTGGAGGCGCCCGACCGCTTCCTTGAGGCGCTCGCGTAAGAGCAGGCGGTTCGGCAGTCCCGTCAGGGGATCGTGCCGTGCCATCTGATCAGCCTGGACCTCGGCAGCACGGCGAGCTGTGACATCCTCGAACGTGATCGCCCAGCCTTGATCCGCAACGGGGTACAGGCTGACATCCAAGAGATGATGTTGGAGCGTGATCTCGAACGAGCTGACTGTGAGCTGCGCAAACGCGCGACGCAGCTGAGAGAGCACGTCAAGCCAATTCCCTCCGGCACTGTGGCGAACGGCGCGCAGGACCTGCCGAACGGAGGATCCCTCCGAAATTGCAGGACCACGATCGTCAAGAAGTCGCAGGATCTGGCCGGAGGCGAGGATGATCGTCCCGTGCTGATCGATCAGCAGCAAGCCGTGTCGTACAGAGTTCAAGTATGGCAGCAGCGTTGGCAGCGCCGCGGCAATACTCTGGCGGACAGAGTGCTCAGGAGCATCGTCGTGCCCAGACCGGGACAAGACACGGAGGGTCGAGAGCATGGCAAGAAGCCTCAAGGCGCACCCGACCTGCATGCAGGCACACACGGGCGATCAGAGTGGCACCCTAGCGCGAGACAGCTAAGTGTTTCTTAAATTGCCTTATTCGCTTTTGCCACTCGCCGATTTTTTAATTGTCGCACAACGTTTCCTGACGCTTTTAGAAGCCAGGAAAACGGTTGGATACCCGACATCGTAACCGTCTGTCGCTTGTGGCTCATTATGGCCGCCCGCTGGTGGGTGCAGTGGTTCCACTGAGAGGACAAGGGTGACCTCACGCTTTGGCATCTGAAGGCGTTCGCAGTTGGGATCAACTCGGTAGCGGAGAAGGTTGCCCAGATTTGGAGGGCATATCTCATGTCCGAGCAACACAGGCCGCCATCCGATCCTATCGGCCAAGGAGCACAAGCGCGTGCCCATGCCCGAAAACGCGAATGCTGTCCCTATCCAGCCGGCTCGGAGGAGCGCGAAGCTTTGCTAGAGGGCTTTATCGGCTCTCCAAGGGACCGCCCCAGGGATCTGCCGCTGCCTTCTACCTGAGCTGGCAGTTTCCTCCCTCTTCGAGCTTCGGTGATCGAATGGGACGTCGATGGTTCAAAGGATTGCAAAACACAACTCCTCTGATGGAGGTTTCACATATCAAGTTCTCATCCTCTCTCCACTTTGCTCCCGGCATCCTTCGTCTCGGGAACGTTGCTTCTCTGTGCCTTTGCTCTTCACGGCACCGGGATCTTCGTCACGACTGCTGAAGCGGATCAGCAAACTATCAGCGAGGATGTGGCGGAGTGAGCCTCGCGGCAGAAACTCAGGGCGCGGTCGTCCTCAGAAACCCGCGCCCTGAGTGATCCTTAAGGTCGACCCACCAGGTGTACCCGACGACCGTGCGCCGGTCGCAGAGACCGCTATGAGCTGTCATCAACGCGAGATCTGCGCCGAACCCGGTGGCTGCCAGTTGTCCTGGATCCGCTGACCTGCAACAGCGTTCCGCCTCAGAGGATAAGCCGCCATGATTCAACGCTCGTGGATCCGGCGCTTTGGTCTTGCACTCACGGCTCCATGCGTATTGCTGGCGTTCGCGCTGGCCGGTCACGCCGTCTGGGAAGCTCGGCCTCTTCCTGCCTGTCTTTCAGGTGGGCTCGACCCCCTCCATCCCGCTCAAAAGTGTCGACGTGTGACCATGATGGGTGGCGTTCCCGTGACTGGGGCTGTTGGAAGCTCTTCCCTCAAGGTGGTTGAGCAGGGCAGCGTGTCTGGGATGCCGGATCTGCGTCCTGCGGGGCTGGCCGTCGTCTTGGCTCTGGTGATCTATCTCGCGAGCTGGGGGATCGACTGGTTATCACGACGCCGCACTCGCCTGACGACCTGACGACAGGGTGAGGCATGCTGCCCCACGGCGCTTGCGTCACCTCGCTAAACGGCTCGCCATGGCTGAGCATGGCTGGATGACTGATCTCGCTGTCCTCATCATGCTCTCGGGAGCCTTTGGCGCTGTCGCACTGATTGGCGCTGCGCACCCCAAGGTCGAGCGTTTCGTCAGGCGGCTGTACCTCCGCTGAGACAGCCAGAGCGTCCGTGATGGCAATGCGAAGCGCCTGCCCCTCTTTGCCCTCGGTGGTCACGAGATAGGCCTGGGCGATGGCCCCGATGGGGCGGGAGGAGATGGGCGGCCGGGTGTCTTCTCTCGGTTCCACGCGATGATGCCCCTTCGATCCACAATGAGAACGGATGAGGAACACGCCACAGGCTGAGGGGTTCGGTCAAGGGAAGGAGGAATGTTTGGCCCGCCCGCCCTCCCTCAAGCCCTCCAATAGCTCAGCGCCCGAGCCTTCGCGTTCACGAGCAGGGCCGCCGCGAGGTAAGAGACCTCAACAGTCACTAACATTAGCACCGTGCCCAGAAGAACGGACTGCAATGGCCGGTGGCTAAGGGCGCCCTCAAGCCCAATGGCAACAGCCAGGACCGACACGAGGATCAGCAAGCCCCGCACCGTGAAAGTCCGGCTGGCAGCGGCTCCAAGAAGGGCGAAACAGAGGTACAACATGGCGTCACCGAAGGTAGGGCCGGTCAAACTACCTACGTATCCATATAGGACAAGTGTTAATAATAGGCATATTTGTGCCCTGCGGTATTAGCTCTGCACTGCAAAAACTTAGCCCATCAGCAGCAACATAATGTTGAATGCAGCCCAGCAGAGAAAGACTACCCATGCCACCGTCGCTGCAAGGCTGAGCGCGAGGAACAAAAGGACGGGTAGGCGCTGCAAGGCATCCAACGCCGCAGCAAGCTTGGTCCGCAACGCAAGCCAGCCCACGGGCGGTTTGGGGTGGTTCGCCTTCATGGCTGGGACTTCGCTCGCCAACATGACGCCTTCCCGACAGTGCCAATGGGTAGCCCCGGGAAGGGCAGAATGAACGCCTTGCGAGAAGAAACCGTTGCGGCAGTTGCAGCGTGGATGGTTATCGCGAGCTAGGGTTACCGGCCTTTGGCACACCCCTAAGGGGCCTTGCGTCCCTGTGCCCTCCCCTGGTTAGCTCCTCGGTATGAGCTACGTGGACCACATCGCGCGCCTGCGCATCACCCTCAACGACACCAAGCCGCCCATTTGGCGCATTGTAGAAGTGCCGCTCACGAGCAGCCTCAAGGGCCTCCATGAGGTCATCCAGGCGGCGATGCCGTTCGAGAACTACCACCTGTTCGACTTCCGCGTAGGTGAACAGCGGTACGCGATCCCGGTCCCTGAGTTCGATGGACCTGAGACCCGTCACGCGAAGCTCACAAAACTCGGAGCGCTCATCGAGAAGGGCTTCAGTGAGTTCGTCTACACCTACGACTTCGGGGATAACTGGCAGCACACGGTGACGGTCGAGGAGGTCACTCAGGCGGACCCAACACTGCCCTATCCGCGCCTCGTTGGTGGCGAGCGGCGGGCACCTCCCGAGGATGTTGGAGGTACCTGGGGGTTCGAGGAGTTCGTTGAGGCCATGACCAAGCCTCGACATTCCGAGAAGAAGGCCATGCTGACTTGGTATGGCGGTCCTTTCGATCCCGAGGCGATGGACCGAGAGACCATTGAGGCTGCTATGGCGCAGCTGGCCAAACGCCGTGCCATTGGACGAGCTGCCTTCGCGAAGGGGCAGCGTCACAACGGCTGAGGTATCCTCGCCGCCCGGTAGCGCGGCCCATTTGAGACCTCTTGGCCTCAAACTTGTTTGCCGCCTTCGTATGGCCGCGCTCTCCCCGCACACCGCCCCTATGCATCGTATCGCACGCCTTCTCGGCTGGCTCGCTTTGGCCTCCCTCATCTTCGTCACGGTCGTGCCCATCGGCTTGCGACCTGTCTCCGGCGCACCTGTCAGCCTAGAGCGCCTTGGTGCCTTCGCTGTGCTCGGCTTCCTGTTCGCCTTCGGCTACCCGAAGCGCCCGGCGCAGGTGCTCGTTCTTGTCATTATCGCTGCTGCCGGGCTTGAAGCGTTCCAGTTGTTAGAGGCTACGCGCCACGGTCGCATGGCGGACTTCCTGGTCAAGGCAGCAGGTGGCGGTATAGGCGTAGCGATTGGATCAGGTCTCGCCGCTCTGCCAGCCTTCCGGCGTGGTGTAGAGGCTTAGTTCTGAGGTGAGTGGCAGAACGCTTGGAGGAGCCTCCACCCGCCCTACTTACCGCCTATGACCAACCCGCCAGACGACAACCTCGACCACTACGCGCTGGGCTACTACGCCCCTGGTAAGGGCCTGCGTCGAGAGGATTGCCCCTATGCGGAAGGCTCCGAAGCGCACGCTCAGTGGACCGCAGGGTACGATGCGGCGGTGAAGGAGAGAGAAGGCGCGTGATGGGGTTCCTCCGCTTCCTTCGCCTTTGGACCGTCCTGTCGGTCCCGGCGGGCATCGTGATAGGGAAGCTGCTGAAGGCGAACCGGAAAGCCACTACGAGGCCCGTGGACCGCTCGTAGAGTGAACCCGCTGGTTCAGCCTTGGTGCTCCTTCCTTGGAGAAGACACTTGATGACGCATTTCCTTGCTCGTGCAACGACCGTCGCTCTAGTCACTGCCGCCGCTGTGTTCGGGTGCGGGCACCCCCATGCGGCACGCGCAGCGGAGCCGTTCGGAACTTGGCTGACAGAGGATGGCCGCGCTCGTATCCGCACAGAGCGGTGCGCTTCGGACAACACGCGGCTGTGCGGGTACGCTGTTTGGGGCAGCAAGCCGTTGGATGAGAACGGGAAGCCAAAGACCGACCGCTTCAACCCGGACCCTAACAAGCAAGCTCGGCTCCAACATGGGCACCAGATGTTGCTCGGTCTAAAGCCGAATGGTGACGGGCATTACGCGGGCAAGGTCTACAATGCGGATAACGGGAAGTCCTATGACGTGACCGTTTGGAGTGATGAGCCTGCTACACTGACCGTGAAGGGCTGCATGCTGGTGTTCTGTGCCTCGCAAGCATGGAAGCGCGTCACAGACATCGCGCCCGGCCAGCTTCAAGGAGCCACCAACGCCCCAGGAGGTCCGCGTTCCGACCTGGAATGGACCGGCAAAGCCGTTTCTGGAAGTGCCCCTTCTAAGGTCCGGTAGGAGCGCACTGACGCAGAAGCGCCAAGCGGCTCAGTGCCAAGGGCACGGCGGGTATTAGGCACTCGGCGATGTGATAAATTTCAGCGCCTACGGTTCACCTGACGCGCGCTAAAGCCCTCTTGACGGCTGTTGCGGTCCAAGCCCCTCCACGTGGCCCTCGGCATTCCAGAGCGTTCAACTGGCGAGCAAGAGCGTTCAAGCTCGTCACAACGCCTGAACGAAGCTTATCTAGCATCGGCAACACCGCCTTGGCTGCGCTGTTCGCCTTGCTCTGTGATGCGGCATGAGCGCAAGCCACGTTCCGCACGTAGGACCGGCGCGGCTTGCCGTCCTCCGCGGTCTGTCCTGCACCTGCAGCCACGTCAGAGTCTGCCAGACTGCTTCCTGGCCTTAGCCCATGAGGCGAACGCGTAGCCACCTCCACTCAGCAGCAATGCGCCACCGATGATGACCAGCCAGATCAGCCCACCGTCCATGATGTCCTTCGCTCCTGCCTCAAAAAAGGAACGCAGCGCATCATCCATCTGTTCGGGTACGCCACTGCACCGTTCGTTAAGGCTGCTGAGAGTGGTTGGGGGAATGCCTCTCGCAGCCTAACCTATGCAGGAGGTGACGTAGGTTGGATCAGACATCATCAGGCTAGCGTGGCTGCGGCTAGGGCCTCAGCAGCGCAACCCACGAGGTGCCTCGATGTCGTTGACGGGTCGGTTCTGGTTCCGGAAAACATGGCGAGGTAAAGTGATCCTCTTGGTCGAAGAGGCCAAGCCGAAGTGGTTCGCCAAGCGCGGTACGGTGAAGCTCCGTTGGCGTGATGCCAAGCTGTTGGACTTCGCTGAATTCGCTATGCGCCCCTTGATGGACATACAGAAGTCACAGCAGAGGCCTCAGACCCTGCCATTAGGCTCCGCTACGACCCCTCGGCCTTTGAGCACAGTGAAGTCTGAAGGGGTGGTGTCTATGCGGACCACCGCCGCCTAAACGGAACTCACTTCGGCCCAGAGGGGGCTTCAGGTGCTGTGCCGTCCTTAGCAGGCTGACCCGAGAGCTGCTGACGAGTTTCAGCCAGCTTGCTCTGGGTGTCCGAAAGCTCCTTGCGAGTGGAGCCGAGGCGGGCCTCTAACTCTGCTACTTCCTTGTTACGGGTCGATACGTTCTCGGTGAGAGTTGCAAGCTGCGCCTGCGCCTCGGCCTGCTGCTTCTTGAGAGTTTCAAGGTCGGCCGCATTGCGCTGACGCTCTGCATCCAGCTTCGACACTGCCGCCTGCAACTCACTGCTCTGAGACGCCAACCGCTCACGCTCAACCTGCGAACTCGCGACCTCCTTCTGAGCTTTATCCAGGCCCGCACGAGCTTGCTGGAGTTGCTGTTCGGCCTGGGTCAAAGCCGAGCTGAGCTTGTCCCGGTTAGAGGTCTGTTCGGCAATCGCCTCCTCAAGCTGCGTGCGCTCGGCGGTGAGCTTGTCGCGGCTGCCTAGTGCCGCCTCTGCCTCCTTCTGAGTGGACGCCAAGCTGGAGCGGACCTGATCGAGCTTTTGGTTGACTTCGGTGACGCTGGCGCTGAGTTGGTCTCGCTCACTCGTCAGGGCTTTGATGGCGTTCTGCATCTCGGTACGCTGAGCTTGAAGGCTATCTCGTTCGGCTTGGGCGCGGGACAAGTCACCTTGTGTTGCCGTGAGAGTCTGACGGGCCTGCTCAAGCTGCTGATTGGTTTGAGTCATGGTAGCAGCAAGCTGGTCACTCTTGGCCTTCCGTTCTCTGAAAGCCTGCTCCGCTTCCTGACGCTGCTTAAGGGCTTGCTCGCTTCCAGCCTTCGCATCTGAGAGTTCCTTCTGCGCAGCAGCGACAGCCTCTCCTGTCTGATGCTGGGCCTGCTCTAACTTCGCGTTATTCGTCGCTTTCGTTTCAGTCTCTTGCGACAAGCTCTTGATGCCGGCACGCAGCTTCGCCTCCTGCTGCCGCGCGGCGTCAATCATGCGGTCTAGGTCGGAAAGCTCGCGTGTGCGGGTTGCGGCGCCCTGTTCGGCTTCCGAGACTGCTTGGCGAAGGGGTTCGAGCTTCTGTGCCTGAGCCTGAAGGTCTGCGAAACGCTGAGCCTCCTGCTGAGCGGCTTTTCCTGCCTCGGCCGCACGCACCTCGGCAGCAGCTTGAGCCTCCTTCAGGGCTGCTACCTGCGCAACTGCCTCTGCGACCAACTCACTTCCACGCCGCCGCTGGGCATCCACCAGAGCGGCCTTCTCCTGCAGCTCGCTCACCGTACCAAGAGCCGTCCGCTGTTTGACGAACTCCTGTTGCAGAGCAATCTGGCTTTCCATCTGGGTTGCAAGCTGCGCTTCATAGGCTCGTCGCTGCCGCCCATGGACCACCGTCACGATCAGCAGCCATAGCAGAAGCACGACAGCCACAACCGCAAGGCTGAACGTGAGTGGACGACGCAGCTCCGAACGAGCATCGGTTGCCATTGCACTGCCTCGTTTGCCCCAGGAAAGCGGAAAGTAACGTTGGAGTGAGCGCGTGGTTCGAGGCAGTCCCGTAGTTAGCTTCCAAGCTGCTGGCCACGCCCAGCTGACGCTGAACCAGCGCAAACGGCGCAGGTTGAGTTTCTACCAGCACACTTGGAGCGCCGTATTGGGAGGTTGTGAGACAGGGGAGGCCTCTTAGGATTCAAACCCTGGCATCAATGAAACCGGTTTCACTTACCTATGGGTGGCCTGGGCCTTCGTCCTCTTCGCAGCCGAGACGATCGGCCTTAGCTGCACGGGCAACCCAGCGGCTCTCCTGGATCAAGTTCTGCAATCATATTCATTATTGGCTGCTACATTTCAAGCGTAATTAGCTTGATGGATGGCCTTCGTAGCTCTTGGGCGACATTAGGCGTAGCGAGCGGAGGAGCCTCTTCATTGAGGGCGGCGTGACCATCCAATAGCGATCGCTTTAGCTCCATGGCCCTCGCCGCTTCCGTGGGTTCGAGACGGTCAAGCTGCCGCCACCGGGCGAGGCAACGACAAACTTCGTTGGCGGGCAGGTAATCGAAACTGCGAGCGTGGTCGAGCTTCGCGAGCCCTACGGATGTACACACAGAGACTGCAAGGTTCCAGTGAAACCGGGTTCACCGAGATTGTAGGGTCCCCATCCGACCCCTTGCAGACCTGAGAAAGGTCCGCTTCCAGACGGCGGTGTGATTATCACCGCTCTCTCATCATTGCCCGCTGGGAGCTATTGTCTCGCGGACCCGTACATAAGGCAGTGACAGCCTTAAGTCAGTAGTGATTGTATTGCCGTATGCCCGGCTAACATCAGCCGTGCGCGAAGGGGAGCTGTGGAATTCGGGATGACACGACAAGCTCCTGATTGGCTGGACTACGAAGCCGACCACTACGCACTCTATCCGATGTTGCCTCTGCTACCGGCCGGACACCCGCGGTGGGACATCTGCCGGTTCGCCCGGGGCGATAGTACCGCCAACTACAGGGGCTACGGCGCGCGTTGGGCCGTAATGGCCGGCCGCTTGTACCTCAAGGGATTCGGTGGATACGCCGAGGATGGGTACGGGCTCGGCCCGCCTTTCCGGACCGAGGGGGCACGGCGGGCGATCGGCATGATCGACGTCCATGAGGTCGACACCCCCGTGCTGGCGACCTGGATCACGTGCGATCTCGTGTGTCCGTCCGGCGAGGCGGCGGGCACCCAGTGGGAAGACTTCATTCCCGAGAGCTTCATCCTGTTTCGTGTCGTGCGAGGGATGGTGATCGCGCAGATGTTGGCTCCGAACGAGCAGCGGAGCCGGGACGCGGATTTCCGCGGCCAGACATCTCTCTTGGACGAGCACCCTTGCGGCGAAGATGCCTCCGATCCGGAAGTCGCTCCCGCGCCGGGGGGAGATCTCGGCAGGGCACTGATCGAACCCGGGGAACACGCCGCGAAGCGGCGGCTTGCCACGATGCTGTGGCGAGCGGGCGGAGCTGACCTCGACGTTCTGATCCCAGCCCTGGCCTCGACCGACGATCCCGACGTGCTGAGATGGATCGGCTACGCGTTTTCCAGGATCGGCCCGGTCGCAGCGTGCGCGATCCCGGGGCTGATCCGCGTCCTGGCCTCCACCTCGGACGTGGACGTCGCGAGGGCCATGGCATACGCGCTCGCCGGCATCGGGCCGGCGGCCGCATCAATCTTCGCAACCACGATTCCGATCATCGAGGCCCGCTGCGATCGGAAAGCCGAAGATCAGATCCTGCATTTCGTGAATCAACTAGAGCCGGCCGGCCAGGAGATGATCGAGGTGCTGATCCCCGGCATGCTCGCCTCCCGGTACGCCGGCGTCCAAACCAGGATCGCCCACGTTCTCGGCGAGGCGGGCCTTGCCGCGGTTCTACCGCTCTACACTGCCTTCGTGGCCGCCGACGACGACCGGCAGCGCTCCGTGCTCGCCCGTGCGCTCGGTGAGATCGGACCGGATGCCGGCTTGGCTTTAACCATCCTGCTGAACGGGCTGCAGCAGGCCCGGGATGACGATGTCCGCGCTATCATAGCCGAGGCCGTGGCGAAGATCGGTCTGAGTTCGTCGGCCTCGCTCCCCGTGCTCCGCGTCGCCTTCCGCTCCACAGCGGATAGCTGGGCGCTCGGGCGGATCGCCGATGCGGCCGCAAGCCCCGGGAGCGAAGCCGTCTATTTCCTCATCGAGGAGTTCGAGGCCGCAGGTACGCAAGCCAAGACCGCGATCGCGAGGAACCTCGGCGAACTCGGCCCGAGTGCCGCCCAGGCCGTCGCTCCCCTCGCCGGGGCTGCAATGGATTCGGACGACAACGATCTGATCAAGACGGTAACCGGAACCTTGATTAAGATCGGCGCGCCTGCCGATACCCTCTTCACCGTCCGGATCGCGGCTCTCCAGTGCGATCCCTATGGATACCGGACCAAGGACGTGCTCGCGGAGATGCAAGTCGCGATCGCCTCCGGACTGCGATTGCCCGACCGGGACGTCCGAGATTTGGTGACGCTCTTGGTCGCGATCGGGGAAAGCCCTAACGGGCGGTCGCTCGTCAAGATGCTTGGATCAATCGGCAAGGCGGCGGCCGAGCCCCTGCTAATCGCACTCGACCAAGTCCGAGATCGAGCGACACGTCTTGTCCTCCTCCATGCCCTCGGACAGATCGGCTCGCCAGCCGCGTCCGCGCTGGACGATGCTGTGGCGGCCTTGGCCGCAGCGGAGACCGATTGCGAGCGCCTGCAGATCGTGGATGATCTCGCACGCATGGGCCGTCCCGACGAAAGGCATATGGCGACCCTCGCGCAGGTGCTGGTCCGGTCGTCGTTCCTGCCCGTCTGGTGGCGGCTCGGTCTCGTTCTCGCAAGGTTCGGTGCTCCGGCTGTCCCCGTTCTCGTCGGCATCCTGGACCGGGCGACGGACGACGGGCAGCGCCGCGCGATGGAAAACGCACTCCTCGATATCGCGGTCTATGACGCCTCGGCCGGGACGGCGTTGCTGGCAGCTGTCCGGGCCGCGGCAGGGCCTCGGACACGACAGGCGATCCAGGCGGCCTTGAACCGGTCACTTCAAGGCTGACGAGTGAGATCCGGAACGGATCGCGCTTCATTTTAAAGGAGGCGCGGATCAGATGTCGGCAATCTTCGATCGTACATATTCGTTCCGCTCGACGTCCGCTGTTGTGCATTGCGCGAAGAAGCTCGAACGACCGGATAGGGTGGTCTTCTGCCGGTCTGCTTACGGACGGTACGGGCATCGAAGCGGACATAGTGAAGTTTCGAACCTATTGACCAAGCCGGAAGCCGGGCCTGATCAGATCGAACCCCTCGCATGAAGGCCGAGAAGCCGGTGCAGGATGTCGCCCAGTTGCACTGCCGAGTACGGCTTCTGCAGTAGCTCGAACCCGTGCGTG
>NZ_PDHT01000053.1:0-18894 GCF_002917135.1 Methylobacterium sp. V23 | reverse complement strand
GACGATCCAAGCCGCTTCAGATACGATCCGACCCATCTCACTTCGGGACTGAACACCTAGGCCGGCCGCTTTTCAGTTTTCGATCTATCAAACTCTTCGGTGAAGGCCTTCTTGACGAGCAACAGCCAGCTCTCTGCAATTCGAGCACGTTCTTCAGCCGCTTTTACACGTTCATCCGCCGCAGCTAGCAGTGCTCCTGCGCGCCTTTGAACGTCAACCGCGTGAGCTTCGGCCGCCTGTACGCGATCGTTCGCGGCTTTGATGTCTTCACGGACCTTCTCCAGGAGTTCACGAACATGAAGCTCCTGGTCTTGAGCATCTGCTTCTAGCTCTCGGATCCGAGCCGCTGTCATGCGCACCTTGTCGACAAGCTCTGACCAATCTTGCGGATGCAAGCGCCGCCCTGTAGGTAAATCTGAAGAGAACTCGTCCGAAGGGCTAATCACGCGCAGGACAGGCGGTGCGGATGGCTGGGCTGTCTGCACTATAGAACGCGAGTGTGGCGCGGCCACATCCTCCTGAGAGACGTCTCCCACAAGCGCATCTATCTTGCTCACACGCCGGCTCCGTTCAGGGTGTCGCTTTCGTTTACCGTGACGGAATGTCTGCGATCGTCAACAAACGATTTGAGGCGGAAGCCGCTAAGGCGAAAGAACCAAACTTGTGTTGCCTTCCTGCGCGGAAGCTCAGCGACTTACGTCTGTGCAGGCTCAAGCCTCCTCCATCCTGTTCGATGAAGACGCTTCTGACAGCTTCTTGGCCAACCTGAGGGAAGCTCAGCCCTTAGTCCCCTGAAGCGGTTGCGATGGCTGAGCGCGGCGCCCAGCATTTCCATTTTGTGCCGCATCAAGAGGGTGACAGCGGCTTCAGCCCTTCCGTCTGCGGAAGGATTTGATGAAGCGCTTAACTCGATGGCCCCGACCCATAGAGTCAGGGTTGGCATCCTCATCGCGCTCTGAGGTTTCCTGTGCCGCCGACTCGGTTGCCTCTGGCAGCAGCGTTGGCATCGTAGTTTTAGACAGCCTGCGAAGAGCCTCGGTGACTCCGGGCGGCCAATCTAAGCCGTTTTCGTGCAGCAGCCTTGCTGCGTCCATGAGCGCCTGGGCCTGATTAGGCGGAACCGCACTTCCTATGAGTTGTGTATTGAGGACGCGGTAGGCGAGCGATGTAGCAAGGCGCAGGACCTCAGTCAGCCTCTCTGACTGGGGCTGGCCATCGCTCACTTTACGTAGCCCTTCGCCTTTAGGTGCTCAGCGAGGGCTTCTCGAAGCACATCGGGGCGTGATGGTTTTGGCTCAGGCTGAGCAGCAATCAGTGCGTCGAGTGGCTCGATCTGGTCCGGCTGAACGCGGACTTGGATCTGAATGCCCGGCTGCTTAGGACGCTGTCTAACTGACTGGCTCATGGTACCACGGATTGACGACTATTAAGGTTGATGGTACCACGGGTGCAGGCCGGAAGGAAGGGTGAGAGCTTCCAACCAGCCCTAACCATCCACGTTGTTGGAGGGACGTCAATGGCTATCCAAGCCTCTACCACGCCGGCTTGTGGCGGTGGACCCGGTCGCCTGCGCGCTACTTGATTGCTTGTGGTTCATCCGGGCCGCCCGCCGCGATATGCGGAGTGCTGCCTGCTACGTCGGTCGTGCCGAGGATCGGCTGAAGGCTGCTGGTCTGGCGCTGCCGCCGCTGACGGGCTCGGTGGTGCCGGTGGTTCAGCCGAACGGACGCTCACACACGACATCGTCTGGCACGATGTCCGATCAGCTTACGATTGAAGAATGATCAAATCTTTGTGATGTTCACGGTGACTTCGCTGTTACCCACAGCGTTACTCCGGAACATTCCAGCTGATCTGGAAATTTGGCTAAGTGGTTGGCGCGCCCGAAAGGATTCGAACCTCTGACCCCCAGATTCGTAGTCTGGTGCTCTATCCAGCTGAGCTACGGGCGCCTGCGACCGGTGGGGGTTGGTGCCGCCCCCGGTGTGAGCGGGTGTTTAGAGGCTCCTTTTTGCGCTGGCAACCCTGGCGGGACAGATTTTTCGCGGCGGTGCGCCTCGCTGCCCAATCGGGGTCGGCGCGGGCCGCGGCGATCCCCGGCCCCGGGCTCCAGGCCGACGCTCAACGCGGTCGAAGGATGTTCTTCCGGGGTGCAGGGCAGATCTGTCGCCGCGGCGCAGCGTATGCGTCGGTCAAAATCTGTTTGTTGTCGGCGCGTGATCTTGTCGTTTCATCTCATGATCAGTGTCAGGACAAGATGGAACATTTATGACAACGCTCAGGCTTGGCCATTTGAAGGGGGATGGTCGGTTTCCGTCTTGGAACGCTTTGCGGTGCTGCGGGATTGAGAAGGACTATTGCCAGTCGCAGACTTATCCAAGGAGAATGCCGTGAAACGGTCCCTGACCACCCTCGCCCTTCTGACGATCCTCGGTGCGGGTTCGGCCTCCGCCCAAACCACCGTCACTGGCACCCCGGCCCCGGACGCCAAGTCGAGTGCCACCTCGGGCGGCCAGGAGGCCGTGACCCGGCCCAACACCGACAAGCCGGACGCCACCAAGCCGGCCACGACCAAGGCCGCGGCGAACGCCAAGCTCGAGGAAGGTGCCAACAGCTTCACCGAGGCCCAGACGCACCACCGCCTGACCGAGGCCGGTTACAAGGACGTCAAGGGTCTGACCAAGGACGACAAGGGCATCTGGCGCGGCGAAGCGATGCTCGACGGCAAGCCGGTCAAGGTCGGCGTCGACTTCAAGGGCAACGTCGCGGCACAGTAGGCCCCCCCCCCGCCCCTTCTCTCGCCTGCACACAGGAGTTTCCCATGGCCCAACAGACCATCACCGCCCTGTACGACGACTACAACGATGCCAGCACGGCCGTCTCCAAGCTGGAGGCCTCCGGCGTCGCGCATGCCGACATCAGCATCGTGAGCAGCAACGAGGGTGACCGGCATGCCGGGCGCTTGCGCACCACCACCGACCTCGACTCGCCCGTCCACGGCGACACCCCCGAGAAGGCGTCCAACGGCGCCGGAGCGGGCGCCACGGTCGGCACGGTCCTGGGCGGCGCCGCCGGCCTGCTGACCGGTCTCGGCCTGCTGGCGATCCCGGGCGTCGGCCCGGTGGTGGCGGCGGGCTGGCTCGTGGCCACCCTGACGGGCGCCGGCATCGGCGCGGCCGCGGGCGGCCTCGCCGGCGGCCTGACCGGTGCCGGCCTCAGCGAGACCGACGCCCACACCTACAGCGAGGGCGTGCGCCGCGGCGGCACCCTGGTGACGGTCCGGGCCGACCAGGCCCATGCGGCCCGGGTGATGGACATCCTGGAGGAGCACGGTTCGATCGACGTCGACGAGCGTGCCCAGAATTGGCGCGCCGAGGGCTGGACCGCTCCGCAGGCCGCCGAAGCGACCTCGCCGGACGCGATCCCGGGCAACGCCCTGGGCGGCACCGTCGAGGGTCGCAACCGCGTGCGCGCCTACCCGACCACGCCGGTCTGATCGGCGACCCGGGACCGCCCTCCCCTTGGGGGGCGGCCCATCGCAGGTGCGAAAAAGCCCAGGCGGCCCTCTGGCCCCGGGGTTTTTGCATGCGCTGAAGAGAAGGAGCGGTCGCGGCCCGAGGGCGCGCGGAGCAGCGGTCCCGCGTCGGCGCGGATCCCGGTCTCTCGACGGCCTGCACGGTTCGGGAAAGGGTGGGTCCCGGAGCCGAAGCTCCGGGTTCTGTTTCGACGGTTACCCTACCGCAAGATGCTTACGCCGCGAGGCGGGCATCCATGACAACGTTATCGTTGGCATTTAGAGTTTTGGCCAAATGCTCGAGACAGGGGTTACCTGCGTCGAACCGGTCGAGTCCTTACCGACAGCCGCATCGTCCCGCACCGAAGTGAGAGCGAACTCGCGATCCCTTTACCGCCCAGTCGATCCTATTTCGCCCCCATCAGAAGACCACCTGCGGATGCGGATGGGCTTTTGGTGGAGGCGCCGGAGTACTGCCCTCCGGGTCCTGAAACGTTATTACGAACCGGTCATCAACCGCAGGCTCGATATAGGCGAAATCGCCGCGCGGGTCCAGCCGGCGCGCTATCCCGCCGCACCCGTCGGCCCGGCCGTCTCGGCCGCGAACCAGTCGGCGTAGGGCGTGGTGCGGGCCATGTGCCGGTTGAGGTCGGGCGCGCCGTCGTCCCACCAGACGGGGCCGCGCTCGCCGAGGTCGCGCTTGGCCGCATCGACGGCCCGGCGGGCCTGCGCGACCGCGTCCGGATCTCCGGCCGTCTTGCCGGCCTTCACGGCCCGGCGCGCATCCATCAGGGCGGCGACGTGGGCGTCGCGCGCGGCGGGGTCGAGGTCGGGGCGGGTCCGGCGCCAGAGCCGGCCGCGCACCACGAGGTAGCGTCCGTCCGGCGTCACGAGCGGCGGCGCGGACTTGCTCCTCGGTGCAGCCTTGGTGCTCGGCTCAGCCTTGGCCCGCGACGGGGCTCTACCCCGCGGCGCGGCCACGGCGATGAGCCTGCTCCTCGATCAAGGCCTCCACGGCCGCGATCGTGTTCTCGAGGTCGGCCACGCGGCGCAGGACGCTGTCGGGCGGCAGCATCGCGATCTTCGCGGCTTCTGTGATGAGGGTCCTCTGAGCGTCCTTGAGGCGGTCGAGGAGAGATTCCAAGTCTGACATTGCTCGGCTTTAGCGGATGCCGGGGGCGACCCGCAATGCATATCCGAGCAAGTTGGCCGAGATATCCTTGCCTGATCTCGTCGGCTATTGTCCTGCCGCGCGCCGAAACCCGGCGCGCGACGTGGGCTCCGACTTCGGCGAAGCGGCCTCGGTCGAGCAAGTCGGGGCTCAGTTGGGGTGGAAGACCACCTTCACGCAGCCATCCTTCTTGTCCCGGAAGGTCTTGTAGAGATCAGGACCGTCGGCGAGGTTGGTCGACCGGTGCGTGATCAGCGACGTCATGTCGAACCGGCCCGCCTGGATCAGCTTCGTCAGCGTCTCGAGGTAGCGCTTAACGTGGGTCTGGCCGCTCTTCAGGGTCAGGCCCTTCTGGACGATCATGCCCATGTTGACCGGCACCGGCCCGCCATAGACGCCCGGCACCGAGACGATGCCGCAGGGCCGCACGGCCTTGATGGCCTCGGCCAGGGCGTAGGGGCGCTCGGTCGAGGTCAGCGTCTCCTGCAGGGTGCTGAGCACCCCGGCGATGCCGTGGCCGGCGGTGGCCTCCATGCCGACGCAGTCGATGACGCCGTCGGCGCCCTCCCCCTTGCTGATCTCCAGGATGCGCGCGAAGACGTCCTCCTTCATGAAGTCGATGACGTCGGTGGCGCCGTATTTGCGGGCCAGCGCCAGGCGCTCGGGCACGGTCTCGATGGCGATGATGCGCTCGGCCCCCATGATCTTGGCCGATTGGATCGCGAACAGGCCGACGGGCCCGGCCCCCCAGACCGCGATGATCTCGCCGCCCTTGATCTCGCAATGCTCGGCGCCCTGCCAGCCGGTGGGCAGGATGTCGGTGAGGAACAGCACCGACTCGTCGTCCATGCCGTCCGGCACCTTCATCGGGCCGACGTCGGCCATGGGCACGCGCACGTACTCGGCCTGGCCGCCGGCATAGCCGCCGGTGATGTGCGAGTACCCGAACAGGCCCGCGGTGGTGTAGCCGAACTGGGCGGCCGCCATGGCGGCGTTGCGGTTCGAGCGCTGGCAGACCGACCAGTTGCCGAGGCGGCACTGGCGGCACTCGCCGCAATTGATGTTGAAGGGCACGACGATGCGGTCGCCCTTGCGGAACTTGGTGAAGCCGGTTCCGACCTCCACCACCTCGCCCATGAATTCGTGGCCGAGGACGTCGCCGGATTCCATGGTGGGCATCTGCCCGTCCATCAGGTGGAGATCCGAGCCGCAGATGGCGCAGCTCGTCACCTTGATGATGACGTCGCGGGCATCCTCGATCTGCGGATCGGGAACCGTATCGCAGCGGATGTCGCCCTTGCCGTGCCAGCACAGTGCCTTCATGGCGGATCTCCAAGAGCCTGGGGGCCGGGGGCGGCGCGCGGGCGGGATGGGGGGGGATTGTGGGATTGTGGGAAGCCGTGGCCGCGAACGGGCCATCCGGATGAGAAGAGGTCCGCGCCGTGCCTTGTTCCCTGGAGGCCTGGTTCCCGAGGCCCGGTTGCCTGGAGGCCCGGTTGCCTGGAGGCCCGGTTCCCGGGGCACCGGGTTCCCCGAAGACCGGTCCGTGGAACGGCCGCGGCATCGATCCCGTTGGCTCCGCGGTCCGCACCGGAGTGAACTTCGGCCGGACAGCCTTGCCGGGAAGGCCCCATGCTGCTCCTCGTCCTGTCCCTCCTGCTCCTGGCGACTCTCGTCCTGATGATCGTCCGGCGGCGCGACATCGGTCGCCTCACCTCCTTCGCGACGCTGCTGGCGGCCGTGATGCTGATGATCTGGATGCAGAACAACGGCCTCCTGCCGGGCAGCCAGGGGCGCTTCAGCGACGACAGGCCCCGGACGAGCCTCGATCCGCCGGCCCCGGCGCCGGCCGCGCGCATTCCCTGAGGGGCGGGGCCGTCACAGCACGGAGCCTGTGTCGCTCGATCGCGTGGGATGCCATGGACCGTTCCGGCCGATCGTGCGTTCACCGCTCGGCCCGTGCACGTGTCTTGCTCGGGGGGGCTCGTGAGTCGGGGGCCGGGTCCTGTGCGGACCGCCCGGGGCGCGACAGATCCGGCGGCATCGGGGCCGGGGACGATCGAAGGGTATTGGGGTGATGGCGAAAATTCTTCTGGTGGAAGATCACGAGGAGATCTGGGACTTCCTGTCCCGCCGGCTGAAGCGGCGCGGCTACGACGTGATCCTCGCCCATGACGGCGAATCCGGCGTGCAGCAGGCCCGCACCGGGCAGCCGGATGTCATTCTCCTCGACATGAACCTGCCCATCCTGGACGGCTGGTCGGCGGCCCGCGTGCTGAAATCCGGCAGCGACACCAAGGGGATCCCGATCATCGCCCTGACCGCGCACGCCATGTCGGGCGATCGCGACAAGGCGATCCAGGCCGGCTGCAACGACTACCACCCGAAGCCGGTGGACTTCTCCAAGCTGCTGACCCAGATCAACGCCGCCGTCGGTCCGCAGGCGCCCGCCATCGCCTGAGGCGGCACACCCGGCCGCCCCGCGCGCCCGATGCCCGCGCATCGGCGACCGCGTCGCTCACCCCAACGAGACCCATCCCATTCATGAGCGACGATCCCATCACCGCCCGCCTCCTGCGGCAGGCGATGCCGGTCTTCACGACCCTGGCCTCCTGCCTCCTCGTGATCACCATCGCGGCGGCCCTGTATCTCGGGCGCGACATCTTCGTGCCGGTGACCCTGGCGATCCTGCTGAGCTTCGTCCTGGTGCCGGGGGTGCGCCTCCTGCGCCGCATCCGGGTGCCCCGGGCGCTGGCCGTCCTGGCGGTGGTGCTCACGGCCTTCGGGGCGCTCCTCGGGGTGTCGGTCCTCATCGCCAACGAGGCGGCGCAGCTCGCCTCCGACCTGCCGCGCTACCAGGTGACGATGCGCGAGAAGATCGCCTCGCTGAAGGAGGCGACCGCCGGCAGCGGCACCCTCTCCCGCATGGTCGACATGGTACAGGACCTCGGCGCCGAGCTGCAGCCGGACCCGAACGCCACCCCGCCCGAGGGCAGCGCCGGCAGCGTCGCCCATCCCCTCCACGTCCAGATCGCCTCGGCCAAGGCCGGGCTGATCGGAACCCTCGGCGCCGTCGCCGGCCCGATCCTGCATCCGCTCGCCACCACGGGCCTGATCCTGATCTTCACGATCTTCATCCTGCTGCAGCGGGAGGACCTGCGGAACCGCGCGATCCGCCTGGCGGGCTCGGGGGATCTGCGCCGGACCACGGCGGCCATCGACGACGCGGTGGCCCGCCTCAGCCGGTTCTTCCTCGCCCAGCTTGTTCTCAACATCGCCTTCGGCCTCGTGATCGGCCTCGGCCTCTGGGTCATCGGCGTGCCCAACCCGATCCTGTTCGGGGTGCTGGCCGCGATCATGCGCTTCGTGCCTTACATCGGCGCGGCGATCAGCGCCCTCCTGCCCCTGATCGTGGCCGCCGCCGTCGATCCGGGCTGGAGCATGGTCATCGCCACCGCGGCCCTATTCCTGGTGGTGGAGCCCATCGCCGGCCACGTGGTCGAGCCCCTGCTCTACGGCCATTCCACCGGACTCTCGCCCATCGCGGTGATCCTGGCCGCCACCCTCTGGGCCTTCCTGTGGGGGCCGATCGGCCTCGTGCTGGCCACCCCCATCACCGTCTGCCTCGTGGTGCTGGGGCGCCACATCGAGCGGCTCTGGTACCTCGACGTCATCCTGGGCGACCGCCCGGCCCTGTCGCCGCCGGAGATCTTCTACCAGCGCATGCTGGCGGGGGACCCCGAGGAGGCGATCGACCAGGGCCGGATGTTCCTCAAGGCCCGTGCCCTCGTCACCTACTACGACGAGGTCGTGCTGGCCGGCCTGCTGATGGCCCAGGAGGACCTGTCTCGCGGGACCCTCGACCGGATCCGCCAGGACCAGGTCGGCACCGCCCTGCGCACCGTCGTCGCCCGCCTCGGCACCATGCCGGTGGGCCGCAAGATCGGGTCCTCCGGCTCGGCCGGCAATTCCGAGACCTCGGCGGCGATCGCCGCCATCGGGCCGGACCGGCAGGTCGCCGCCGTGGTGCTGCGCCCGGACGACCTCCCGGCGCGCTGGCGCGCGGCCCGGCCGGTGCTCTGCGTCTCGAGCCGCGGTCCCTTCGACGAGGCGGCGACGGCGATGCTGGGGCAGATCCTGGGACGGCACGGCCTCGGCGCGCAGGTGATGTCGATGGCGGAGCTGCGCCGGGGCGAGACGCCGGACGACCTGTCGGGGATCGCCCTGGTCTGCTTCTCCTACCTGGAGCCCGTCAGCCTGTCGCAGATCCGGCTGAACGTCCGCCAGGCGCGGCGGGCGATTCCGGGCGTGCGGGTCCTCGTCGGCTTCTGGCGCGAGCGCGATCCGGCCTCCCTCGACCGGCTGCGCCGCACCCTCTCCGCCGACGTGCTGGTGACCACCCTGAACGGAGCGCTCGACGCAGCCCTGACCTTCGCCAAACGGGGGTGAGGCCCGGCCGGGCCGGCCGGGTCATTTGACATCCCCCTGGGCTTGACCCACTTCTCCCCCGCGCCGACCCCCTCTCCGGACGGGTGGCGACGCCCCCCGCACAATCTGGGAACGGTCGTTGCTGCGGGTCAGGCCCTGACGAGAGGCTAGTACCAGCACATGAAAGTCGTCGTCGTCGAGTCGCCGGCCAAGGCCAAGACGATCAACAAGTATCTCGGCCGCGACTACGAGGTTCTCGCCTCGTTCGGCCATATCCGAGACCTTCCGGCCAAGGACGGTTCCGTCGATCCGGAGGCGGACTTCCACATGCTATGGGAGCTCGACGATCGCGGATCGAAGCGCGTCTCCGACATCGTCAAGGCGCTCAAGGGCGCCGACGGCCTGATTCTCGCCACCGACCCGGATCGCGAGGGCGAGGCGATCTCCTGGCACGTGGTCGAGGCCCTCACCGCCCGCCGCGCCCTCAAGGGCATGCCGGTGGAGCGCGTGACCTTCAACGCCATCACCAAGGCGGCGGTGGAGACCGCCATGCGCCAGCCTCGGCAGATCGACCAGGCGCTGGTCGACGCCTACCTGGCCCGCCGGGCGCTCGACTACCTCGTCGGCTTCAACCTCTCGCCGGTGTTGTGGCGCAAGCTGCCCGGCGCCCGGTCGGCCGGGCGCGTGCAGTCGGTGGCGCTACGCCTCGTCTGCGAGCGCGAGCGCGAGATCGAGGTCTTCAAGCCGCGGGAATACTGGTCCCTGGTGGCGACCCTGGTGACGGAGACCGGCGCCAGCTTCGAGGCCCGCCTCACCGGCGCGGACGGCAAGCGCATCCAGCGCCTCGACGTCGGCACCGGCGAGGAGGCGGCGGCGTTCAAGCGCGACCTCGAGCTCGGCACCTTCTCGGTGGGCAGCGTCGAGGCCAAGCCCGCCAAGCGCCACCCTGCCCCGCCCTTCACCACCTCGACCCTGCAGCAGGAGGCCTCCCGCAAGCTCGGGATGGCGCCGGCCCAGACCATGCGCGCCGCCCAGAAGCTCTACGAGGGCGTCGAGATCGACGGCGAGACGGTGGGCCTGATCACCTACATGCGGACCGACGGCGTCGACATGGCGCCGGAGGCGATCGCCGACGTCCGGCAGGTCATCGGCAAGGAATACGGCGACCGCTACCTGCCTGGGGCGCCGCGCAAGTACAGCGTCAAGGCCAAGAACGCCCAGGAGGCGCACGAGGCGGTGCGCCCCACCGACATGAGCCGCCTGCCCAAGACGGTGGCCCGCACCGTCGATGCCGAGCAGGCCAAGCTCTACGAGCTGATCTGGACCCGCACGGTGGCGAGCCAGATGGAATCGGCCGAGCTGGAGCGCACGACCGTGGACGTGGTCGCCCAGGTCGGACCGCGCACGCTGGAGCTGCGCGCCACCGGCCAGGTGGTGAAGTTCGACGGCTTCCTCACCCTCTACCAGGAGGGCAAGGACGACGAGGAGGACGAGGACGGCCGGCGTCTGCCGCCGATGAAGGCGGGCGATCCGCTCAAGCGCGAGCGCATCGCCTCGACCCAGCACTTCACCGAGCCGCCGCCGCGCTACTCCGAGGCCAGCCTCGTCAAGCGCATGGAGGAGCTCGGCATCGGCCGGCCCTCCACCTACGCCGCCGTGCTGCAGACCCTGCGCGACCGCGAATACGTGCGGATCGACAAGAAGCGCCTCGTGGCTGAGGACAAGGGCCGCCTCGTCACCGGCTTCCTCGAGAGCTTCTTCAAGCGCTACGTCGAGTACGACTTCACCGCCGACCTCGAGACGCAGCTCGACCGGGTCTCGAACGCCGAGATCGACTGGCGCGAGGTGCTGCGCGACTTCTGGCGCGAGTTCTCCGCGGCGATCGCCGGCACCAAGGAACTGCGCGTCACGGAGGTGCTCGACGCCCTCAACGATCTCCTCGGCGCCCACATCTTCCCCGAGAAGGCCGACGGCTCGAACCCGCGCACCTGCCCGACCTGCGGCTCCGGCCAACTCTCCCTGAAGCTCGGCAAGTTCGGCGCCTTCGTGGGCTGCTCGAACTACCCGGAGTGCAAGTACACCCGCCAGCTCGCCGCCTCGGGCGTCGAGGGCGACGGCGAGGGCTCGTCCGAGAACGGCGGCCAGCCCGGCACGCGGGTGCTCGGCAACGACCCCGTCTCCGGGCTGCCCGTGACGGTGCGCGACGGCCGCTTCGGCCCCTTCGTGCAGCTCGGCGAGGCCTCCACCGAGAAGGAGGCGCCCAAGCCCAAGCGCTCGTCGATCCCGAAGGGCACCAGCCCGTCCTCGGTCGACCTGGAGATGGCCCTGAAGCTGCTCTCCCTGCCGCGCGAGGTGGCGAAGCATCCCGAGACCGGGGAGCCGATCCTGGCCAATCTCGGCCGCTTCGGGCCCTACGTGCAGCACGGCAAGATGTACGCGAATCTCGGGCGCGACGACGACGTGCTGGAGATCGGCGCCAACCGGGCCATCGACCTCATCGTCGCCAAGGAACAGGGCGGCGGCCGGCGCGGGCCGGCGGCGGATCCGGGCCGGCCCCTCGGCGAGCACCCGGAGACGGGCAAGCCCATCGTGGTGAAGTCGGGCAAGTACGGCCCCTACGTCACCGACGGCACCACCAACGCGACGCTGCCCAAGACCATGGCGGCCGAGGCCGTCGACCTGCCCCAGGCGCTGGAGCTGATCGCCGCCCGGGAAGCCGCGGGCGGGGGCAAGAAGAAGGCCCCGGCTCGCAAGGCGGCGGGCGCCAAGGCCCCGGCGACCAAGAAGGCGGCTGGCAAGAAAGCGCCTTCCAAGAAGGCTGCCGGGACGACGGCGGCGGACGGCGACGCGGTCGCCGAACCCGCCAAGGCCGCCAAGGCACCGGCGAAGAGCGCCGGCAAACCGGCACCGGAGAAGTCTGCGGCGGGGAAGCCCGCCCCGGCCGCACGCAAGAAGGCCTGAGCGCCCGCGAAGGCTCGCCCTCCCCCGATCGTCGGGTTGTCGCGCAACCGTGCCGGTCGCGGAATGGCGCGCCCCTCGACGGCCGGGCCGGAGAGGATCTCGGCAAGGCTGCGGCGAACCCGGGCGAGAGCCCGGCAGATGACGCCGCGGGCTTCGGCCTCCGAGCCCGGCGCCTGCCGAACCCGTGACCGGCCCCACGTCGCGATCCGGCCCTTTGTGGTCGGTTGGACTGCGCAATGTTAGCACTTGTTTATGGACTTGCCCCAAACATTGCAGACATGCGATTCTTATCCAGACAACAGGCTGACGGGCCCGAGACGACAACTGCACAGGCCGTGCCGGTGGCGCAGCCCCGGGTGGGGGTCGATCCGCCGCCGCGGGCCGTTCACGGCGAAGTGCTGGACGCCATCGAGAGCGACGTCCTGACGGCGATCGGCAATGTCGGCGCCGCTATCGCGGCGACCCGGACCGAGGTGGTGGACATGCAGGCCGGGCTCGCCGGCATCCGCGACCGCATGCGCCACCTCGCCGAGGCCGCCGAGGCGGCGAGCGCGGCCAGTGCCGGCTTCACCGGGCGGACCCAGGGCCTGTCCACGGTCTCGACGCGCATCACCGACGCCATGGCGCAGGCCTCCGGGCATCTCGATCAGGCGGGCACCCGCGGGGACGAGGCCCGGGCGCTCATCGGCGCCCTGGCGACGGCCGGCAACGAGATCGCCAGCATCGTCGACACCATCTCGGCGGTGGCGCGCCAGACCAACCTGCTGGCGCTGAACGCCACCATCGAGGCGGCCCGGGCCGGCGAGGCGGGCCGCGGCTTCGTCGTGGTGGCGGCGGAGGTGAAGGCCCTCGCGGTGGAGACCGCCCGGGCGGCCGACGACGTCCGCAGCCGAATCGCGCGGCTGCGCGAGGGGGCGACCGCTTCCAGCGCCGACATCGGTGCGGCGGCGGAGGCGATCGAGGCGGTCCGGCCGGCCTTCGGCACCGTGCGGGGCATCGTCGACCAGCAGGTCGGCATCGTCACCGACGTGGTCTCGGAGGCCACGCGGACGGCGGGCCTGATCGCCGACGTGAGCGTTGGCGCGGGCGAGACCAGCGCCGCCACCGTTGCCCTCGACCGGCGGGCCGAGGCCATGGAGAGCGCCGCCGGCCAGGCCGCCGAGGAGGCCGCCGGCCTCGGGCGCCGCTTCGTCGCGGTGATCCGCCAGAACGAGATCGGCGACCGGCGGCGGGCGGACCGCTACCCGGCCGACCTGTCGGTCGCGCTCCGGGACGGGACCCGGACCCGCACCATCGACCTCAGCGAGGGCGGCCTCCTGCTGGCCCGGCCCGAGGCCGGGCCGGCGATCGCCGCCGGGAGCCTCCTCGAGCTCGAGGTCGCCGCGATCGGGCCCGTCCGGGCCCGGGTGGCGGCCGTCAGCCCGATGGGCCTGCACTGTGCCTTCGAGGATCTCGGCGCCGAGACCGCGGCGAAGCTCGCGGCCAGGCTCGCGGCGATCCAGGCGGAGTACGCGCCCCTGGTCGCCCGGGCCCAGGCCGTCGCCGGCATCATCAGCGGCCTGCTGGACGCCGAGATCGCGGCCGGGCGTCTCTCCGCCGGCCTCCTGTTCGACACCGACTACGTGGCGATCCTCGACACCCACCCACGCCAGTTCATGACCCGGTCGGTCGAGACCCTGGAGCGGCTGCTGGGCGGCGTGCTGGAGGCGCCCCTGGCCGAGGATCCGGCGATGATGTTCTGCATCGTGGCCGACCGGAACGGCTACGTGCCGGTGCACAATCGCGCGGTGTCGCAGCCGCAGCGGCCGGGCGACCCCGTCTGGAACAACGCCCACAGCCGCAACCGGCGCATCTTCGACGATCGCACCGGCATCACCGCCGCGCGCTCCACCCGCCCGGCCACCGTCCAGGTCTATCGTCGCGAGATCGGCGACCGCATCGTCATGGTGCGCGAGGTCGATGCGCCGATCCGCGTGCAGGGCCGGCACTGGGGCGCCTGCCGGACGGCCTACCGCTTCTGACGCTCCGGGACGCTGTCACACCGGTGCCATGCGGGGCGGCTAGCGGGAGGGGTTGCCGCCCGCTGTCCGCCTTCCCGCTGTCCCGCCTTCCCGCCACCCGCCTTGCCGGAGCCGCCGCATGACCGAACCGATGCGAACCCGCTCGCAGGCCGCCGAGGCCGCCGAGGATCACGGCTCGAACGGCAGCCGGAACCCGACCTTCGGCGACGTCGTGGCGGCGCGCTTCGACCGGCGCGACCTCCTGCGCGGTCTCCTCGGCGTCGGCGCCATCGCGGCGGTGGTGACGCCCCGCGCCCTGGCCGCCGGCGGGGCGCCGGCGGCCGAGGCCGCTCCCAGCGCCGACGCCCGCTTCCCCTTCGCCGAGATCGCGGCCGGATCGGATGCGCACCACCACGTCGCCGCCGGGCACGACGCCGAGATCCTGATCCGCTGGGGCGACCCGGTGCTGCCCGGCGCGCCAGCCTTCGACCCGCGCAACCAGACGGCGGCCGCCCAGGCCCAGCAGTTCGGCTACAACAACGATTTCGTCGGCTACTTCCCCATGCCGGGGGCGGCCGACCCGGCGGCGCACGGCCTCCTCGTGGTCAACCACGAATACACCAACGAGGAGCTCATGTTCCCCGGCCTCGGCCGCCAGGACGGCAAGGCGGTCGATTTCGAGGGCATGACCCGGGAGCTCGTCGACATCGAGATGGCGGCCCATGGCGGCTCGGTCATCGAGATCCGGCGCCAGGACGGCCGCTGGGCGGTGGTGCCCGATTCGCGCTACGCCCGCCGCATCACCGCCGCGACGCCGATGGTCCTGACCGGCCCGGCCGCGGGCACCGACCGGGTGCGGACCGCCGCCGATCCCAGCGGCCGCTCGGCCCTCGGGATGATCAACAACTGCGCCGGCGGCACGACCCCCTGGGGGACGTGGCTGACCTGCGAGGAGAACATCAACTACTACTTCTCCGGCGCCCTGCCGGCGGGGTCGCCGGAGGCCGCCAACCACAAGCGCTTCAACCTGCCGGCCGGCGCCTATGCCTGGGGCCGCTTCCACGAGCGCTTCGATGTCGGCCGCGCGCCCAACGAGCCGAACCGCTTCGGCTGGGTGGTGGAGATCGACCCCTTCGACCCGACGAGCGTCCCGAAGAAGCGCACGGCCCTGGGGCGCTTCAAGCACGAGGGCGCGGCCGGCATCGTCGCCAAGCAGGGCCAATACGTGATCTACCAGGGCGACGACGAGCGCTTCGACTACGTCTACAAGTTCGTCACCGCCGGCCGGGCCGACAGCGGCGACCGCGACCTGCTCGATTCCGGCACCCTGCACGTGGCCCGCTTCGACGCCGATGGGCGCGGCACCTGGATGCCGCTGGTCTTCGGGCAGGGCCCGCTGACGCGCGAGAACGGCTTCGCATCCCAGGCCGACGTGGTGATCGGCGCCCGGCTCGCCGCCGACCGGCTCGGGGCCACCAAGATGGACCGGCCCGAGGATGTCGAGGCCAACCCGAAGACCGGCAAGGTCTACGTGATGCTGACCAACAACGGGAAGCGCAAGGCGGACCAGGTCGACGCCGCCAACCCCCGGGCCGACAACCGCTTCGGTCACATCGTCGAGCTCACCCCCGACGATGGCGACCACGCGGCCCCGGGCTTCGCCTGGGAGATCCTGGTCCGCTGCGGCGATCCGGCCATCGCGGCGGTGGGGGCCACCTTCTCGTCGGCCACCACCGCGAACGGCTGGTTCGGCATGCCGGACAATTGCGCCGTCGACGGTCTCGGCCGGCTCTGGGTCGCCACGGACGGCAACGCGCCCTCGCGCACCGGGCGCAACGACGGGATCTGGGCGGTGGAGACCGAGGGCGCGGGCCGGGGCACGGCCAAGCACTTCTTCCGGGTGCCCCACGGCGCCGAGATGTGCGGCCCCTATTTCGTCCCCGACGACACCACCTTCTTCGTGGCCGTCCAGCATCCCGGCGAGGCCGACGAGGAGGACCCGAAGGCGGTGCCCGCTACCTTCGAGGCGCCCGCCACGCGCTGGCCCGATTTCGACCCGGCGATGCCGCCGCGCCCCGCCGTGCTGACGATCACCCGCCGCGGGGGCGGCCGCGTCGGGACCTGAGGCGGGAGGTGGGCGCGCCGCCCAGGGCAACGATCCACGGATCACGCCACCGTCAGGCCTTCTTAACCACCCCCATACCATGTCATGGGGTGGTACGTCCTGCGCGGCGGGGGCTTCCGGCCTCCGCCCCGGAGGGCGGGAACCCCTTTCTGTTTCCGGTTTGTTCCGGTATGGTGAGAGGATGAAGGCGAATGCTGCACTGTCTCCCTCTGCGATCCGACCCGCGAAGCCCGCGGCCTCACCATCACCCGCGCGAGGCGCTCCGGTGAGCGACCCCGCACGCGATCTCTTCGCCGGCGGCAAGGCGCCCCTGCCGAAGGCCGCCGAGCGTCGCAAGCTCGACGCCGCCGTGGCGCCCCTCGCGCCGCTGCCGCCGCCCGTCTCGGCGGAAGCCGGCTACGACGCCTCCACCATTGAGGTGCTGGAGGGGCTGGAGCCGGTGCGCCGCCGCCCCGGCATGTATATCGGCGGCACCGACGAGCGCGCCCTGCACCACCTCTTCGCCGAGGTGATCGACAACGCCATGGACGAGGCGGTGGCGGGCCATGCCAGCTTCATCGAGGTGGAACTGGAGGAGAGCGGCCACCTCGTCGTCACCGACAATGGGCGCGGCATCCCGGTCGATCCCCATCCGCACCCGAAACACGCGCACCAGTCCGCCCTGGAGGTCATCATGACCGTCCTGCACGCGGGCGGTAAGTTCGACTCGAAGGTCTACGAGACGTCCGGAGGCCTGCACGGTGTCGGCATCTCGGTGGTGAACGCCCTCTCGGACGAGCTCGAGGTCGAGGTCGCCCGCAGCCAGACCCTCTATCGCCAGACCTTTTCGCGCGGACTCGTGCAGGGTCCCCTGGAAACCGTCGGCCGGGTGCAGAACCGGCGCGGCACCCGCGTACGCTTCCACCCCGATGCCGAGATCTTCGGGGCGCTGAAGTTCGACCCCCGCCGCCTGTTCAGGATGGCTCGCTCCAAGGCCTACCTGTTCGGTGGGGTCGAGATCCGCTGGCGGTGCGCCCCAGCCCTCCTCGTGGGCCTGGACGACGTACCGGCCGAGACCGTGCACCGCTTCCCCGGGGGCCTGCGCGACTATCTCGCCCGCGATCTCGAGGGCAAGGAACTCGTCACCGACGCGATCTTTTCCGGCAAGATTACCAAGCCGGGCGGGCACGGCTCCCTCGAATGGGCCGTTGCCTGGATGGTGACCGACGACGGCGTGTCGGCCTCCTACTGCAACACCATCCCGACGGCGGAGGGCGGCACCCACGAGAGCGGCCTGCGCGTCGCCCTGCTGCGGGCCCTGCGCGAGCATGCCGAGCGCGTCGGCCAGGCCAAGCGCATGACAGCGGTGACCACCGACGACGTCATGGCGACCTGCGCCTCGATGCTCTCGGTCTTCATCCGCGAGCCCGAGTTCCAGGGTCAGACCAAGGACAAGCTCGCCACCGTCGAGGCCTCGCGCATCGTCGAGACCGCCATCCGCGACGCCTTCGACCACTGGCTCGCCGCCTCCCCGGCCCAGGCCAACAAGCTCCTCGACTGGGTGATCGACCGGGCCGAGGAGCGCCTGCGCCGGCGCCAGGAGAAGGAGGTCGCGCGCAAGTCCGCCACCCGCAAGCTGCGGCTGCCGGGCAAGCTCGCCGACTGCTCCAAGGCGGGCATGGCCGGTTCGGAGATCTTCATCGTCGAGGGCGACTCGGCCGGCGGCTCGGCCAAGCAGGCGCGCGACCGCGCCACCCAGGCGATCCTGCCCCTGCGCGGCAAGATCCTCAACGTCGCCTCGGCGAGCCGGGACAAGCTCGGCGCCAACCAGCTGATCTCGGACCTGACCCAGGCGCTGGGCTGCGGCACCGGCACGGGCTACCGCTCGGAGGACCTTCGCTACGAGAAGGTGATCATCATGACGGACGCCGACGTCGACGGTGCCCATATCGCCTCGCTGCTGATCACGTTCTTCTACCGGCAGATGCCCAAGCTCATCGACCGGGGGCATCTCTACTTGGCGATCCCACCGCTCTACCGGATCAGCCAGGGGGCCAAGACGGCCTATGCCCGGGACGACGACCACAAGGCCCAGCTGATCAAGACCGTGTTCAAGAACGGCAAGGTCGAGATCGGCCGCTTCAAGGGCCTCGGCGAGATGATGCCGGCGCAGCTCAAGGAGACCACCATGGACCCGAAGAAGCGCACGCTCCTGCGGGTGGAGGTGCTGGACGAGGCCCGGGACTCCACCGGGGACGCGGTCGAGCGCCTGATGGGCAACAAGCCCGAGGCGCGTTTCACCTTCATCTCCGAGCGGGCGGCCTTCGCCGACGGGGCCGAACTCGACATCTGAGGCGGCAAGCGCTTGCGCCTCCGGAAACCCGGGGGCGCGGGCGAGGATCGGCAGCTCTCCACCATCGGCAAGTCTTCGAACTCCGCAAGCCTTCGGACCCGTCAAGTCTTCGGACTCGGCAGGTGCCCGAAGACGCGGTGCCGCGGAACAGGAGCCCAAACGCAAGAAAGCCCGGCCGTGAGGCCGGGCTTTCTTGTTGGCCGGGGCCCGCGCGACCGGATCGATCGCGCGGGAGGCCGTTGGTTCGGATCCTAGTAGGAGCCGAACTTGTAGTTCAGGCCGGCGCGGACGACGGCGAACTCGGTGTCGCGCACCTGACGGCCGCCGCTGACCAGGACGACGCCCGGGCTGGTGGTGGTGACG
>NZ_PDHT01000052.1:0-19477 GCF_002917135.1 Methylobacterium sp. V23 | reverse complement strand
CGTCACCACCACCAGCCCGGGCGTCGTCCTGGTCAGCGGCGGTCGCCAGGTGCGCGACACCGAGTTCGCCGTCGTCCGCGCCGGCCTGAACTACAAGTTCGGCTCCTACTAGGATCGACGGGACTTTTCGGTTCGGCCTGAGCGTCCCCAGCCCCGATCACCTGGCCGCTTTCGTCGCAACGCGCCTCGAGGAGACATCCTCGGGGCGCTTTCGTGTGTGCGATCCGCCTTCCAGCCTTCGGTGGCCGCTCCCTTCTCGGCCGAACACAGCCGCGGAGCCCGATCTCAACGCGGTGCGGATCAATCGGCAGATCGACGAGGTTGACCCTCTGCCGCAGGGACCGCGGCGAGGAGCGTGCCGTGTACAATCCCTTCCTGTCGACGATGCTGCTGGCCTTCGAGGCGCAGAAGGTGATCGAGCTTCGCCTCGTGCGCTTGGCCTGGGGCGGCCGGGAGGGCCGGGACGAGATGCAGTCCATGGTGGCTGAGAAGATCGATGCAGCGATCGAGGCGACGGGCACCCTGATGATGGGCGGCTCGCCCGAGACCGTGATCGCGCGCTACCGGGAGCATGTGGCGGCCAACACCAAGCGCTTGAGCGCAGCTTGAGGCCGATGTCCGTGTCGACCGAGGATCAGGCAGGGCGCGCCACGCCCTTCGATCGGAGCCAGCCCTTGACGGTTCGCGCAGAGGCCATCATCGGCGAACCGACGCCTTGGGCCTGGGCAATCTACCGGGGGCCGGATCGGGTCCTGATCGTTCGCTCGCGCCCTGAATTCCGGGATCCGGCGGCAGCGCTGGATGCGGGCCTCGAGGCTGCCGGACGCGTCGGAAACCGGCTTCGCACCGAGGTGGTCGTCGAGGCCGAACTTCCTTGCCCGGAGCCCGCCTGAAGCGAATTCCCGACGTCAAAGGCGGCTCTGAGCGCGGTTCAGGAGGCAAGGCTCGCCGCGGCGGATCAGGCCATGGCCCAGGCGAGCACCAGAATGCCTCCGAGAAACATCCCGTAGGTGGCCACGACAGCGGCGACCTCGCGGTGCTGGCGTAGGACGGAGCGAGTGAGTGACATCGGACGGGACCAGGAACAGGCGTGCGGCCTCTGTCTGATCGTTCAATTATGCCGATGTGAGGGCCACTAGCGCCCCGATGGACGAGAAACCTCCGCCGTCGCGCGGGGGTCACATGCGTCGTTCGACGGGCGGCTTCCGCGGGACCGACACGGTTTGAGCACGCTGGCGTTCGCGCGCTTATCGCGCGCCTGGATCGCTGATTGCTCCGGCCACCGCAGCGGTCAGCGCCGCGGTCATCATGCCGAGGAAGGTCACCGTGATCATCACCAGGCCCTTTCGAGGTGTGGCTCGGGCGCACCAGCGCCGCTGAACCACGTCATGCCTGCCAATTCGTTTACGAGCCGTTAACCCTCGGGCGAAGCCTGCCGCGCAGACGGATCCTCAGGCGCAGCAGAAGACCCGCCGCGGCCAGGGCTGGGCGGGTCTCAAAGTCGGATCCGTCCGGCGAGGCCGTTACAGGCTCAGGACGGCGTGGGCCGAGCCGGCGATGGTGAAGACGAGGCCACCCGCGAAGGCGGCGATCATGGCATACGAGAAGCCTTTCAGCAGCATGTGAGTCTCCTTCCCGCGTCCGATCAGCAGCGGTTACCGCCCGAGGTCTGGCCGTACTGCTGGGTGGGGAAGTTCTGCTGGTTGGCGTTGCCCTCGGCGGCCGAGCTCATCGGGCAACCGAGATAGGCCGGGGGACGGCGCATGTCGTTCACCGAGCCCGTCGTCTCGACATCGTAGGGCGCGAAGGACGTGTAGCGGGAGGGGCTGTCATAGGCCATGGCGGACGAGATCGGAGCAACGCCAAGGACAAGGGCGGTGGCGGCGATACGGGTCTTCATGAAAGCTTGCTGGCTCCTTCACAGTACGAACCCAATCACGGGCTCGTTTCTCTCTGTCTGAAACGAATATGGTGGGCCCTTCGCATTCTCGACGGGCCAGGGGACACGCGATGAGGGGGATGAAAGCCGAAGGCGGCACATCCGGTCTCAATGATTCTGGTATGAATTTCGGAAGAGGTCGCCCAATGCCCGACGCCTGAACCAAGTATACCAGCGTCGGCGCTGATCTTCGGGTCGATCGTGGTTCAGGGGACAGCGCGGGCAAAAGGCCGCGAGGTTCTTCGAGATGTCGTGGCATTGGTTTGGTTATGCCCATACCAAGCCAGAGAAACGGATCATCGGCATCGCTTAGTCTCAGCGCAGGCAAGGGTCCGATGCCGTGCGATTCCAGCCGGTACAAACCGCTTGGAAATCTGGGGTTTAATGAAGCCTCCTCGGGAGCCCGCAACAAAACCACAGAATATTCAAGAGGTTCTACCAGATCATTGGCGGAAGGGGTGGGACAATCGTCCGCGCCTGCCTACACTCATGAAATCAATGACTTAGATAAGGCCACTGCCGGCGCGGTGTAGCAGTTCGGTGTAGCGGTTATCAAGCCTGGTAGACGGCTTATCCTAAGCGTAGCCTTAGTGAACCCGGTTGCACCAGGCCCAGGACGAGGCGGACGAGTTGGAAGTCGAAGCCACGTTCAAGATCGAAACCTTGAAGCGGCAAGAACCATGGCGGCGGACCTGAACGCTACCGTTCTGCTCAGGATCGCGCGAGGCAGCGGTCGGGTGCTCTCAGACGCCCGCCAGACGTAAGCGGAGTGGCGGACATCGAGGAAAAACTGACAAAAGGAGACGTTCATTCGGAGCTACCTACGGCACAAATCGGCTCATGTGGAAAGTGCGGACCGCTGTCAGAGCTTTTTGAAAGCGGCCCTTGTCGGCCGTCCAACAACTTCGGCTCGTGGTGGCAAGCAGACTTTGGCCTTCCAGCCCGAAGCGGACGTTCCGTATCCGACCCGACACGGTCGTTCGGGCGCCCAGACCCGGTGCTCCGAAGCAGACATCGAAAAAGCTCGACGCCGATACTGCTGGCCAGCCCCCTCTTCTCAGGCCGTAAGGCCCCTGAGCTTTTCGGCCAGACCCGCCGACGCAAAGTCGCCGCGATTGAGGATCTGGCTCGCGCCACGAAGCTTGCTCCGGTCCTCCGCCGAGAAATCTCGGCCCGTTCGGACGATCACCGGGATGTCCGAGCAACTGAGCAGAGCTCGAACGCCCCCCAGGAAGTCGAAACCGCCCATGACGGGCATGCCCAGATCCACGATCACCACGTGGGCCTAGTCTCGCCCGCATGTCGTAGGCCTTCCGCGCCGTTCGCGGCTTCAACGACCGACCAGCTGTCGTCCTCCAGGGTGGAGCGCATCGCCATGCGGGTCACGACCTCGTTCTCGACCAGGAGCACGGTGCCGCGCCTGTCCGACTCCGCCAGCCTGAACCAGTTCGCGATCCGGCCGAACCGTGACCAGTCGACCGGCTTCAGCATGTAATCCGAAGCACCAAGCTATACCACGAGATTGCGCTGGTCGACGTCACGTCCCTCGCCCGAGTCGCTCCATGCCGCACCTGCACGCCCCCCTCCGCCGGGATCATCCTTTGGTTCGCTCCGCTGTTCGTCCACCTGTCGTGGCGGCATGCTGAGGCCCTGCTAATCGGTGCGATCCTCTGTCCGGGCCGGCCCACGGTAGCGAGCGTGCTGCGGATCACAGGTTCTCTCGTTCCGCGCGGGAACCGGTCCGTGTAATGGACGTCGCGGGGGCCGCCATGAACCTTGAACGAGGCAACGGCTAGGTGCAGGGGTATCGTCGACCTGTGAGTGTGCCCGACGTTGCCTCGGACCACGCGTACCCCATCGACGGCCGCTCCGGATCCAAGCCCGCATGACGAAGACCTTCGGCCTGAACCGTTCGCTCGGCGGCGCCATCGGCATCATCGCCCTCGTGGCGGTGCTGGGAAGCGGCGCGGTCCTGGCCTCGCTGGGCCAGCTTCAGACCGCCATCGACGCGCGCGGCCGCTCGAACCTGATCATCCGAGCGCTGGATGCCTTTCGCGCCTCCATGCTGAACCAGGAGACCGGCCTGCGTGGCTACCTGCTGACCGGGCGCGAGGACAGCCTGGAACCCTATCGCATCGGCAAACCTGCCTTCGAGGACGCCTCCGAGCGGCTCCGAGCGCTAATCGACGACCCCATGCGCCAACGCTGGCTCGCCGAGGCCGAGAAGGCGGCCCGGGCTTGGCAGGCCGAGGTCGGCGAGCCGGCGATGCGCGGCATGGCCAATCCCGCCACCCGCGCCGAGGCGGTCCGCATCGAGGGAAGCGGCACGGGCAAGGCCTACTTCGACGCCTTCCGTACGAAGCTTCAGGCCATCCAGGACGAGGAGGAGCGGCTGCGCGAGACCAACGGGGAGCGTTTGGCTCAGGCGCGACGCCAAGCCGGCATCGTCTCCTGGGTCGGCACCCTGCTCACCCTCGTCATCTGTGCCGGCATTGGCATCGCCATCCGCCGCAGGATCGTCGCTCCGCTCCTTCGCCTCGCCGAGGCGATGCGGCGCCTCACTCGTCGAGATTTCGCGACCGAGGTTCCGGGAACCGGGCAGCGGGACGAGGTCGGCGCGATGGCGCGCGCGGTGCAGGTCTTCAAGGAAAGGTTGATCGAGCTCGACCGGACCTCGCTGCTACGCGCGACGGCCGATACGCTCCCGGCCATGGTCGGCTACGTCGACGCTCAGCGACGGGTCGGTTTCCTGAACAATGAGTTCGAACGCTGGTTCGACCTGCAGGTCGAGGATGTCTCCCAGGTCGACGGACGCCCCCTGACGCAGGTCTTCGCAAGCCAGCCCTTCCCCGGCACGGGGCGCGAGCTGGAGACGGCCTTCGCCGGGACCGAGACCCGCTTCGAGTATCGTCTGGCCCGGCGCGGCTCGGACAGGCGGATGGTGGAAGGGTTCTATCGGCCTCACCTGGATGCGGACGGAACGGTGCTGGGCGTCGTCACGCTCCTGACCGACATCACCGAGCGCAAGGCCTTGGAACGGCGCCTCGCCCTGCACGCCCGCGACCTGCGGCGGACCAACGAGGAACTGGAGCAGTTCGCCTATGTGGCCTCGCACGACCTGAAGGCCCCCTTGCGCGGCATCGAGAACCTCGTGACCTGGATCGAGGAAGACCTGGAGGAGGTCCTTACCGAGGACACCCGGACCAACATGGGGCTGCTCAAGAGCCGGGTCCGGCGCCTGGAGAGCCTGCTCGACGACCTCCTGGCGTACTCGCGGGCCGGTCGTGGCGACGTCGCCACCGAGCCCGTCGACACGAAGGCGTTGTTCGAGGAACTCGCCGGTCTGGTCAGCCCTCCGGAGGGGTTCTGCATCGTAGCCGGGGATGGCCTGCCGACGCTGGATGCCGCAAAGGCGCCGCTGACCCAGACCTTCCAGAACCTCATCGGCAACGCCATCAAGCACCACGACCACCCGGCCGACGGGCATGTCTTCGTCGACGCAAAGACATCGGACGGTATGGTAGAGTTCACCGTGACCGATGACGGGCCTGGCGTTCCGGAGCAGTTCCGCGAACGGGTATTTGGCATGTTCCAGACGCTGAAGCCCCGCGACGAGGTCGAGGGCAGCGGCATGGGGCTTGCCATCGTCAAGAAATTAGTCGAGCGCCAGGGCGGCAAGGTCTGGCTCAGTGAAGGCCGGAACGGGCGCGGTCTCTCGGTCCACTTCACCTGGCCCAATCCAACGAAGGAACTTGCCGATGGCACCGACCGTGAACCTGCTGCTGGTCGATGACGACGAGGTCGACGTCCAGGGGCTGAAGCGCGCCTTCACCAAGAGCAAGATCGCCAACCCCATCACGGTGGCGCGCGACGGCATCGAGGCGTTGGAGGTCCTGCGCGGCGAGAACGGCCGGACCAAGCTTCCCAAGCCGCACCTGATCCTGCTCGACCTCAACATGCCGCGTATGAACGGCATCGAGTTCCTGGAGGCGCTGCGGGCCGACGAGGACCTGAAGAGCGCACTCGTGTTCATGGTCACCACCTCGAAGGCCGAGGAGGACAAGGCGCGGGCTTACGGGCACCACGTGGCCGGCTACATCGTCAAGCAGGACCCGGCCAACACCTTCATGCAGGCGGTCTCGCTGCTGGAGCACTACTGGAAGATCGTCGAATTCCCCGAGTAGCCGCTTCCAGAGGCGACCCGACGATGACGACGCGCATCCTTCTCATCGACGACGACCAGGTCGACCGCACCGCCGTGCGCCGGGCACTGGCGAAGTCCGGCCTTGCCCACGACCTCACCGAGGCGCCGGACGGCACCACGGGGCTCCGGTTGGCGCAGGGTCAGGCGTACGATTGCGTCCTGCTCGACTATCGCCTACCCGACGTCGACACCTTCGAGCTTCTCGCCTCGCTCCTCTCGCCAACCGGCGGCAACCAGGCCGTGCTGATGCTGACGGGCGAGGACGATCCGGACGTCGCCTTCCGGTTGATGCGGGCCGGGGCGCTCGATTACCTGTCCAAGGGTGAGGCGACCCCGTCGAGCCTGGCGCGGGCGATCCGCTACGCCAAGGCGCGGCGGGAGTTCCTGGCCGAGCTGAGCACGGCCCGGAGCGAGGCCGAGGCGAAGTCCCAGGAGCTCGACACCCTCAACCAGCAGAAGTCGCTGCTGTTCTCCATCATCGCTCACGACCTACGCAATCCGTTCCAGGCGCTGCTCGGCCTATCGGACATCCTTGGAAAGGCCGTTGCGGAGCGCGACCAAGCCACCATCGAGCGTCGGGCCAAGGGCATCCAGGAGGCCGCGGCCCAAGCCTACGGGCTGATGGAAGGGCTGTTCGCCTGGGCGAGCCTGCAGATGGACACCATGGCGGTCACCCTGGGAGATATTGACCTTGAAGACGTCGCCGCGGAGGTCGTCAGGGGGGCGGCCGAAAACGCATCCGAGAAGGGCCTCGGTCTTACGGCCGAATGCGCCGGCCTGCACGTTAGGGGACACCGAGACATGCTGGCGGCGGTCCTGCGCAACCTGGTCAGCAACGCGGTGAAGTTCACCCTTCCGGGCGGCACGATCGCTGTAGCGGCGCGGCCTCATGGCGACGGCGTGGAGATCTCGGTCTCGGATACCGGGGTCGGCATGCCGGCCGACAGAGTCGCCGACCTGTTCCGGCTCGACCGGCGAGCCACGACCAACGGTACCGCGGGCGAGCGCGGAAGTGGCTTGGGCCTACTGCTCTGTCGCGATCTTGTCGAACGCCAGGGAAGCATCCTGACCGTCGAGAGCGTTCCCGGACGCGGCACGACATTCTGCTTCATCCTACCCGGCCCCGCGGAAGCCAAGGAGCCCCTCCCCACGCATCTTGGGTCAGAACCCCCGCACCCTCGCTTGGAACCGAGCCCGAGACCAAGGGATCTCGCCGGCGCCAACGAGCCCTGCTCATGATCCCGTTCGTACGGCCGTTCGCCTCCTACAGCGTATAGGGGCTCAGGGCCCAGACGTACGCAACGGGGCGCTGATCGATACCCGCATCACATCCGGATGGTAGGCGACATTGAACCGAGCGCCCGCCTGGATGGTCAGCACCTTCCTAAGCACGCGAGAACCGAACCCTTCACACGTCGGGATGGCGACCGGCGGGCCGCCATGCTCGTTCCAGGTCCAATGCAGGACCAGACCGTCCGAGGTTCCCTCCAGCGCCCAGGTGACCTGCAATCGGCCATCCGGGTGCCCCGGGGCGCCGTGCCGAACAGCATTGATCGACAACTCGTGCAACGCCATCCCGAACGGCATGGCCATCTCGGAGGACAGGATGACGAGGGGGCCCGACAGCTTGAGGCATCCGCGCTCGTCATATTGCCCAAGTTCCACCCTGAGCAGTCCCTCGAAGGAGAAGGCTGGTCGAGATCCTCGGTGATCAGCGCATGGGTCTTGGCCAGCGAGGCGATGCGGCCGGAGAAGGCACGGGTGAACTCGGCGATGGATGTCGAGAAGCGTACGGTGGCGTTCAGCACGCCTACACGGTGGCTAGCGTGTTGATCACCCGGTGGTGAAGCTCGCGAACCATCAGCCCCGCCGGTCCTCGGCGGCGCGGCGATGGGTGACGTCGCGCTGCGCCGAGATCCAGCGCGAGATGCTACCATCCGCCTCGCGCACCGGGGTGATCAGCCACTCGTCCATGTAGGTCGACCCGTCCTTGCGGTAGTTCAAGGCCTCGTCCTGGAACCTCTCGCTGGCGCCGAGAGCGGCGCGCATCCGCTCGATGGCGGCACACCCCGTCCCGGGTCCTTGCAGTAACCGGGGCATGCGACACGACCCTGACCCTCAGGCCATCCATCGTGAGACGTTCCAGATCGTCGGCGGACAGGTAGGTCCTGCTTTCCGGATCGTACAGACGGCAACCTGCGTACCGTCGCAGCTGTCGAACCCGGGGGGCTCGGTTCGTGTCATCGTTCCACGTCGATGTCGGCGCCACCGATAAACGGCGCAAATTTGACACTGGAACTATTATAAACTGCTCGTGACAGGTGCAACAGGGATCGGGCCAAACCTCGCCCCTCCCCGACCCCTTCGCCATCATGCTCGTCTGGCGGAGCGTCCTATCTGCCGATACCCAGCAGGACGGCACCGGCCGCAATCAGACCGATGCCCCCGGCTCCAAGGATAAGCCGTCCCGCGATCAGCAGGGTGACTGCGCGACTCGTGATCCGACGACGGGGCATAAGAGGCCGGTTATCATTCGCGGGCTCTCGCGAGATGCAGGCAAGCGGCTTCGCGGGCGTCATGCCCATCCGATGAGGCATCGGCTCCTAGCCCGGACCGCCGTGGAGCGCGCACATGGAACCGCCTCCTCCAGTCGGCGATCATGGTCTCCGACGACCAAGCCCGCAAGGGCGCGTTCGGAAGCGGCCGAAGGGTTTGCGACCTATGTCCGCGATCCATGCAGGCGTGATCAGGCTTACGGCGGGAGGCGAACTCAGATGGGACGCGGGCGGGCCTCCAACGCGATAACCTCGTCGCCTTCCCAGAGGAGGCCATACCCGGCTTCCTCGACGGCTTCCGAGACGACCGCCTTCCAGTCCGCCACCGTCCGTTCATCTGCCTTGGCGAAGACGAGGTCGCAGATCCGCGTGACCGCCCCCTCGGAGGGACCGCCTCGCCGCACCCAGTGGCGATGCAGGGGCGCGAGCGCGATGTCGTAGAGCATTGCCCGCTCCTGGAAGGCGACGAGGTCCAGTCGCATATCCTCGATCTCGGCAGGTCCGATCATCCTGGGCGCCCCTCATTTCTCGTGTGAGGACTACGGCAAAGCACCGATCATGCCCTTGGCCTCGCTCATGGTGTTCTCGCAGCCATGCTTGTCGCCGCTGCGGTCCTCCCTGCCTGCACGAAGGATGAGGGTTCGGGCCTCTGCCACATGTGCGGCCGTCGAGACCATTCCGGGGTCGCTCGGTGCGTCGAGGCGAGCCGCCTGGATGCCACGGGGCGAACCGGCACGAAGCGTGTGGCCTTCCTGCAGGCCGGTGACCTGGATGGCACCGGCACTGTCGAGGCGCCGCTCGATGGTGTCGATCTGCTCGGCGCAGGAGGACGCGAGCGCCGGAAGCGGCAAGGTCGCGATAGCGAGGCTAGCAAGGATGTGGGCTGGGCGCATCATAGGTTTTCCCGGGAAGTGGCAGCATCCCGGCTACGTTCGACGAACGGGTGACCGGATGCCGTCCCTCACGCGGCGATGCGAGGGTAGCGTCCGCTCAACGGCTCGCGAGCGCTTTGTGTTGCATCGCAACATGAGGCGCGGGGCTGCCCTGCATTGGGCGACGCGACGAACCGTTAGGCGTAAGCGCCCTCAGACGGCGAAAGCGCTCCGCAGGGCATCGGCGTCGTAGGGCTTCTTGACTACAGGCACGGTACCGAGGTCCGCCGGGATCCTGAAGCTTTCGCCGTAGCCCGTCGCAAAGGCGTAGGGGATGCCGAGTTCGGCCAGGCGACGCGCCACGGGGATGCTCGTCTCGGAACCGAGGTTGACGTCGAGAAGGGCCCGGTCGGGCGGTGATGCCTCGATCAAGCGCAGGGCGTCCCGGGTCGACGCCGCCATGTCGACGGTCTCGGCGCCGAGCGCGGTCAGCACCTCCTCGGCTTCCAGGGCGATGATCATGTTGTCCTCGACCACCAGGACCGTGCCGGTCAGCTGGAGCGGGACCGCCGGCTGCTCGCGCTTGACGGGGGACGCGGAAACAGGCGGGGCGGCCCGAAGGTACACGGGCGGCAGCGAGAACCGGGCCTCGACGCCGGTGAGCTCGTAGCGGATCTCAGCCGTGCCTTGCAGCTCGTACGGGATCGATCGCTCGATAATGGTGGTGCCGAAGCCCCGGCGCCTCGGCGCGCGCACCGTCGGCCCCCCGCTCTCGCGCCAGTGCAGGACGAGGTAGTCGAGCGCGTCGCGCTCCCAGCGGATGTTGACTTGGCCGTGCCGGTCGCAGAGAGCGCCGTACTTGGCTGAGTTCGTCATCATCTCGTGCACGACGAGCGCCATCGTCGAGAACGCCTGCGGCTCCAGGAGGACATCGGTACCATCCAGCACCAGCCGGTCGGCCTTGTCGCCGAGATAGGCGCCGGCTTCCAGCAGGATGAGGTTGCGCAGGGAGCCGGGCCCCCAGTTCGAGGTGGTAATCTGGTCGTGCGCCCGGGCAAGGGCCTGGATGCGGCTGCCGACCAGGGCCGAAAACTCCTCGCCGCTGAGCTCGCTCGAACGGCTCTGTGTGACCACGCCCCGGATCAGGTTTAGGATGTTGCGGACGCGATGGTTGAGCTCGGCGATAAGGAGTTCCTGCCGCTCCTGGGCGCCCTTGCGCTCCTTCTCGGCCGAATCCGTGAGCCGCAGGATGACCTCAAGCAGGGTGATCCGGAGTGCTTCGGCGGTCCGTAACTCGACCTCGGCCCAGGGAAGGGATCGCCCGTGCACGACCTCGCGCCAAGCCTCGAAGCTCTTGCGCGGGGTCAGGCGCACGCCGTTCGGGCCCGGGATCGCGGGCTTCTCGGGATTGCCCGCCCAGGTCACCGTGCGGGAGACCTCGGAGCGGAAGAACACGAGGAAGTCGCGCGGGGTACGGGAGACCGGGATGGCGAGCATGCCGGCGGCGCGTTCGGTGAAATCGCGTCCAGGCTCGTGCACGCGCCCGATCTCGTCGATGGCATAGGGTCGGCTCGCCGCCGTCCGGTTGAGGAAGCGCACGAGGCCGGCGAACTCCTCCGCCGTCGGCGTCGCGCCCTGGAGCGTGACCTCGCCGTTGACCCAGAGCCCGATGCCGTCGCAGGGCACGATGCCCGAGAGCTCATCGAGGAAGCCGGAGAGCTCCTCAAGGCTGGTCCCGCCCGAGGCGAGCGCGCTCATCAGGCGCGTGTGGATCTCGCGCGAGCGGCCCTCCTGTGCGGCCTCGACCTCGCGCTCGCGGCTCTCCAGGATCCAGGAGAACATCTGCCCGAACAACTCCGCGCCGGTCCGGCGCTCCAAGGAGATGTGGCGCGGCTCCATGTGGTGGCAGGCAAACAGGCCCCAAAGGCGACCGTTGCGCAGGATCGAGACCGACAGCGAGGCGGCCACGCCCATGTTGCGCAGGTATTCGAGGTGGATCGGGGAGACCGTCCGTAGGGTCGAGAGCGAAAGGTCGAGCGGTGCTCCGTCGGGGTCGCGCGCCGGCACCACCGCGGCGCCAGGTGCGTCGACATCGGCGATGATGCGCAGCCAGTTGCGTTCGTACAGGGCCCTGGCCTGCTTCGGGATGTCCGAGGCCGGGTAGTGCAGGCCGAGGTAGCGGTCGAGGCCGGAGCGCACCGCCTCGGCGACGACCTCACCCGAGCCGTCCGGCGCGAAGCGATAGACCATGACCCGGTCGAAGCCGGTCAGAGCCCGCATCTGCCGGGCGGCCTCGCGGCAGAGGGGCTCGAAGCCCGTGGTCTGCTGGAGGCGGGTGACCATGCTGCGCACGAGGTTGCCGGCACTCAGGTGCTCCGGCGCGCTGGGTTCGGCCTCGATGACGATGGAGCCACCCGAAAGGTGTAGGGCGACGTCGAACAGGGGGCGGTCTGGCAGCAACCGGACCTCGAACACTCGGTCGACGGCGTCGGGGCCGCGCAGGGTCTGAAGGTGACCCCGCAGGACGTGGATGGCCTCGCCATCGATGAGCTCGTCCAGCGGCAGGCCGAGCATCGCCTCGACGGGTCGCCCCAGCCACTCCGATGCATTCGCGCTCGCCCGCGCCACGATCCAGTCCGGAGACACGGCCAGCAGGAAGCCGAAACCTTGCACGGCCCCGAGGATGTGGATCGGCTCGCGGTCGCACGAGCTCAGGTCGACGGATGCGGGGGGCTGGCCGTCAATCGTCTGGGTCATGTCTTGGGAGCTTGGGGCACGCGAACCGCCTCTCGGTCCGCCCTGCATTCTCTTCCAAGGCATTCACGGCAAACCCGTGGCGATCAATGCAGAGAAAGTGCGGAGATGCCCGTTCCATCGAGTCGAAACGTCTTGATCCGGATTGAGGACGTAGTTCAATCATGCGGGAACGCACCATTGTATAGTTTCATACGTTGCACTTAGGTCGGCTCCGGATGCAGTCGACCACATCGCGTGCCGGGAGGCGAACATGCCCATCAGAATACCCTCACGACCAGGGCTCGACTGGGCCGCGTGCCTGACGGAGTTAAGCGCCTGCATCGCCGAGGCCGAGGCGTCCTCCTCCGCCCAAACCGCCACGGTCAGAATGCTTTCTCGGACGGGGTACGATGCGTCCGAGGCCATCCAGGCCTTGTGGGGTGAGATGGATGCTCTCACGGCCCTGCGAGAGGTCCGAAGCTTCCTCGCCTTGCGTTGACCGGGCCCGCGGTCCTGTCGACGCCTCAGTGCCGTATCCTATCCTCCACCGCCACGGCACGGCTCACGGCGCGCCGAAGGACGCGGGAGAGATCCTCTACCGAGTAAGGCTTCCTAAGGAACGGAAATCCGTGGGTGCCCTCCTCGGCCAGCACGTGGCTGTATCCCGAGGCTAGGACCACCGGTATGCCGGGGTGGCGGTGGCGGATCTCCCGGGCCATGTCGATCCCGTTCATGCCCGGCATCACCACGTCCGAGAACACGACGTCGAAGCCCCGCGTCGACCGCAGGATATTCAGGGCCGCCTCGGCATTCACCGCCCTGACAGTCTCGAAGCCGAGCTCGGTTAGCGCCTGGGTGGCGAAGGCGCCGACCTCCTCGTTGTCCTCGACGACGAGGACCCTTGTGCCGTGCCCATCCGCCAGGGGCTCGGGCTCGGGCTCGTTGTCGGCGTCATCCTTCAGGCGTTGGCCGAGCTCGCGGGGCAGGTAGAGCGTGAAGGTGGTGCCCGTTCCCGGCGTGCTCTCGACCAGCACCTCGCCACCCGATTGCTTGGCGAAGCCGAAGACCTGGGACAGCCCGAGCCCGGTGCCCTGGCCGACGCCCTTCGTCGTGAAGAAAGGCTCGAAGATGCGGTCAAGGTCCTCCTCGGCGATCCCTGTGCCCGTATCGCGGACCGAGACGGCGATGAAGTCGCCCGGGACGCGCGGATGGGCCCGGACCGCGGGGATGACAGAGGCCCGGCGCACGCGTATGTCGAGCCGGCCCTCGCCACCCATCGCGTCTCGCGCGTTGATGGCCATGTTGACCAGAGCGGTGTCGAACTGACTGGGGTCGGCGTTGACCAGGAAGGGGACCAAGCGGCCCCCGCCGTCCCGGTACGAGGACACGTCGGCGACGACCTCGATGCGGGCGCCAGTCAACGTGCCGACCATGTCGGCGACCGAGGCGACACTGCGGCCGACATCGAACACCTCCGGGGTCAGGGCCTGCCGCCGGGCGAAGGCCAGAAGCTGGCCCGTGAGCTTGGCGGCACGGGTGACCGTGTCCGAGATCGCACCGATGTAGCGCTGCCGACGCTCTTCCGGGAGGTCGGGACGCTTCAGCAGGTCGGTCGAGGAGCGGATCACCGTCAGAAGGTTGTTGAAGTCGTGTGCTACGCCTCCCGTGAGCTGGCCGACCGCCTCCAGCTTCTGGGATTGCCGCAGCTGTTCCTCCAAAGTCCGACGCTCGGTGACGTCGCGCCCGGCGGCGTAGAAGTGGTCGTCCTGCGGGATCGCGTTCCAGGAGATCCAGCGATAGCCGCTGTCGGCGGAAAGCATGCGGACGTCGAGGCCATCGAGGACCTCTCCTGAACGCAGGTTCTCGAAGGCGGCCGTCGCTGCGTCCCGGTCCTCCGGGTGGACGTAGGAATCGAAGGAGGTCTGCACGAGGTCGAACTCGGACCAGCCGAGCATCTCGGTCCAGGCCGGGTTCACCGCACGGTAGATGCCATCGAAGCCGCAGACCACGAGCAGGTCTCGACTCGCCCGCCAGACCAGGTCGCGTTCCGTCGTGCGCTCCCGAGCGGCGTCGCGCAGCGCGCTCTCGGCCCTGCGGCGTTCGGTGACGTCGTTGAACAGCAGGGCGACCCGATGCTGGACCGGTTCGCCGATGCGCAGGGCCTGGACCTCGAACCAACGGCCGAGCGCAACCACGCCGCTCTCGAAGCGCACGGCTTGGCCCGACAGGGCGACGGCGCCGTAGGTGTCGAGCCAGTTGCGTTCGAGATCGGGCAGGACCTCGCTCACCCACCTGCCGACCACATCGTCGAGCCCGGTATGCCGGGCGAAGGCGGGATTGGCCTCGACGAAGCGGTAGTCCACCGCCCGCCCCTCGGCGTCGAAGCGCAGCTCAATGACGCAGAAGCCGGCGTCGAGGGCGTTGAATAGGGTGCGATAGCGCGCCTCGCTCTCGGCCAGCATGCCCTCCTCGGTTCGGAACCGGGTCACGTCGAGCTGGCTGGCGAAGAAATAGCGTAGCTGGCCTTCTGTGGTGAAGACCGGGCTAACGTAGAGCTCGTTTCGAAAGGTCGAGCCGTCGCGGCGGTAGTTCAGGATCTCGACGACCACGTCGCGCCGGCCGGCGATGGCGTCACGGACCTTGGCGATGTCGGCCGAATCGGTGTCCGGGCCCTGTAGGAAGCGGCAGTTGCGCCCGATCAGTTCCTCGGCGGAGTAGCCGCACAGGTCCTGGAACGCCCGGTTGGCGAAGACAATGGGATTGTCGGGAAGGTTGGGATCGGTGACGATCTGGGGCATGCGGGTCTTTTCCGCCGCCGTGAACAGGAGGTCCGCATCCGCCGCGGAGGTCCGCTGAACGCCCTCTGGTTCGCGCACGTGGGACGCGTTCCGCTCGCGCAGTCGCGCAACCTCGGCCTGAAGCTCGCGGTTCTCGCTCCGCAGCCGCGCGTTCTCGCCGTCCATGCCGTCCCCATCCGTCGAAGGCAGCCCGAATGGACGTGCCCTGGCGCTAACGGCGCAAGCATCGGCCAAGGTCCCATCCGGGACCGTCGACCACCCATGCCGAGGCCGGGCGCCGGGTCGGCCTGCGGTGCGGGAATGCCCCCCGGCAGTCCTTACCGCCGATCCGAACGAGGGACCAGCAGCAAGACGGAGGTCGTGCGTGAAGCATTCGTAGGAAGGAGTGATGCCGCGCCATTCCTGCCCGCCGGGATGACGTTCGCGTGAGATGGAACGCCTTCCTCCGCCAAGGGCGGGGCGAACCTCAATGTGACTTTCTTACCCCTGGACTGATCGGGATTGTTCACTAGAACGATTCCGATCAACGGGATTGGCGAAGCTTGAACGACACTGAGGACGGCGCCCGGATCGACGCCGAGATCACCAGCACCGTCGTCGGCTCCGACCCCTTCGCCGCCGCCGTCCGCGCGACGCGCATGCCGATGGTCATCACCGACCCGCGGCTGCCCGACAATCCCATCGTCTACGTGAACGACGCTTTCGTGAAGCTGACGGGCTACGCGCGCGACGAGATCCTCGGCCGTAATTGCCGCTTCCTTCAGGGCCCCGATACGGACCCCGGGGACGTCGCACGGGTGCGGGATGCCATTGAGCGGCGCGTGACCATCGAGATCGACCTAAAGAACCAGCGCAAGGACGGCACCCTCTTCTGGAACCGCCTCCTCGTCTCGCCCGTCTTCGCAGCCGATGGCGAGCTCACCTACTTCTTTGCCTCGCAGTACGACGTGACCCTCGAAAAGGAGCGGCTCGTGCTCCTGAGGAAGGACCGGGATGCGCTCGAAGCCGAGGCCGCGCGCCGGTCCCTGGAACTGCTGCAGAGCGAGGAGCGCCTCCGGTTCACCCTGAAGGCCGGGCGCCTCGGAGCCTGGACCCTCGACCTCGGCGTCATGCGCCTCGTCTCGTCGGACGGGTTCAAGGAGAACCTTGGGCGCGCGCCGAACGATACGCTGACCTACGAGGAGATGCTCGCGGCCATCCATCCGGAGGACCTCCCGAGAAAGCTCGCGGCCCGGGACGCGGCCATCGCCGGGCATTCGGATTACGACGTGGAGATCCGGGTCATCACCCCTCATGGCGAGACCCGTTGGCTGCAGTTCCGCGGGCAGGCGTCCTACCGGGCGGACGGGACGCCCCTGAGCATCGCCGGCATCAGCCTCGACATCACGGACCGCAAGCGGGCGGAGGAGCACCGCGACCTCCTGGCGGGCGAACTCAGCCATCGCATCCAGAACACCCTGGCGACCGTGCAGTCCATTGCCCGGCAGACGCTGCGGGGGGCGGCCTCGCTGGAAGAGGCCGAGGTCGCGATGGAGGCCCGGCTGCGGTCGTTGTCGGCCGCCACGGAAATGCTGGCCCGCGGCAGCGGCGAGTGGGCGACCCTGACGGAGGTGGTCATCGCGGCCCTGCACCCGTTCGGCGTCGAGCAGGATCACCGCTTCAAGATCGGCGGCCCGATTCTGCGCCTGGCGCCGCGCGTCGCCCTGGCCTTCAGCCTCGCGATCCACGAGCTTGCCACGAACTCCGTCAAGTACGGCTCCCTCTCGTCGGACGACGGGCGCGTCATCGTGAGTTGGGATGTGGTGGACGGTTCCAATCCGGATCGGCTCTGGTTCCAGTGGCAGGAGGTCGGCGGCCCCCAAGTCTCGCCCCCGACGCGAACGGGCTTCGGCTCGCGGATGATCGAGCGGGCCCTGGCCCGAGAGATCGGCGGCAAGGCCGAGATCGAGTACCGGCCGCGTGGCGTCGTGTTCACGGCCGAGGCGCCGCTGCCGGAGATCACGCGGGACTGAGCGACGGCGGGAGCTTTTTGTCGGTTTGGACGTATCGCATCCATGGACGCCTCCCCTGCCTCCCTGCCGCCGTTCGCCCTCGTGGTCGAGGGGAACATCCTCGTGCGAATGGACGCCGCAGACATCCTTGAGCAGGCCGGCTTCCGGGTCCTCGACGTCGCGACGGCTGACATGGCCATGCAGGTGCTGCAGCGGCAAGGCCACGAGTTGACCTTGCTGTTCACGGCCGTCGGGCTTCAGGGCACCCACAACGGGTTCGCGCTGGCGCGCCGAGCCGCGGCGGACCACCCGCACATCAGCGTGGTGGTGGCCTCCGGCCATGACCGGCCGGGGCCGGGCGAACTTCCGGACACCGCCTGCTTCATCGAGAAGCCCTTCAGCGCAGAGATCGTCCACGCACACCTGCAGCGGATCATGCCGGACGAGAGGAAGCCTGCGCCCCTGAGGGAGAAGCACGCGTCCAGCCACTGACGGTGTTCCATCCGACATAAGCCGACGAACTTGATCTACGGCAGCGACGGCTTGCCTCGGACGTGCAGGGCTGTGACCCCGGCCGAAGATCCATTCCGAGTGATATGCGATGCCCCGATTCTACTTCGACTTCCAGACAGACAGCTTACGCCTTGACGATGAGGAGGGCTTCGAGTGGGAAAGCCTTGAGACCGGTCGGCGCGAGGCGCTGAGGACCCTGGGCGAGATCGCCAAGGAAGCTTTGTCCAAGGGGAACGAGCAGACGTTGAATGCGTCCATCCGGGATGTGGATGGGCGTGTCGCCTACACGGCGACGGTGACTGTCACCGGCACGTGGCACCAGGCATCCATCGAGCCTGTCAGCCGCCCCCGGGAGCGAGGTTGAGGTAGCTCGGATCGAACTCGGCGATGGCCGTCAGCCGTGGGAGGTCGAGGATTGTCAGGCGACGCTCGGCCAGCCTGATCACCCGCTGGTGACGAAGCTCCTGCGGGGAGCGGTTGGTATGGACGCCGGACAGACCGAGCGTGTGGGCCAGGTCAAGCTGCGTGACGGGCAGGGAAAAGCTGTTGCCCGTCGTGAGCCCGACTGCGCGGAGGCGATGGAAGAGTTCACAGATGAGATGGGCGAGCCGCTCGACGCCGGACCGGCAGCCGAGGTTGAGCAGCCACTCGCCGTAGGTGGCTTCGTCAATGAGCGACAGGATTCGCGCGGCCTGGGACAGCGCCTGCGATTGATGGACGCTCTCGCTCAGGGTCCTGGGCGACAGGCGTGCGATCCGGCAGGGCGTTATCGTCGAGACGCCCTGGGGCATCCGGTCCTGGAAGACCGCCTCTAGATCACTCACATCCCCTGGCAGCAGGTATGCCGTGATCTGACGCCGGCCGTTGGCCCGGTGCTTGTGGCGGCAGGCGATGCCCTCAAGGATGAGGATGGCGCCGTCCGGATCGCTCCCCTCGCTCATCAGATCCGTCCTGGCACTGACCGGCCGTGCTTCGGCCTCGACACGTTCCAGCCATTCCCTGTCCGCGGCGGATAGGGCGACCAGGCGTTCCAACTTCCGGATGGCAGGGTTCGGCTTCGTTGGCACCAAGCGTTCGTCCACGGCCGCCCAATGCTCCCGTTGGCGCGAACCTCTCAACACAATGTTCGGGCGCAATTCAGAAATGGTTTTATTGGAAATTGCGTTCGATGATGCCGGCATCACGAAAGCGAGATCAGTAATTATTCCTGGCTCGGGACAATCAGGCCGTTGAACATCAGCGTCGCCGTGTAGACGGTCTCGTGCCTCTCGTTCCGGACGCGGACCGTCAGGGTGAGGTAGTCGCCGTCCTCGGGGAGAATCTCCCCCGCGATGGCAGGCAGGGCGCGCTTCGCCTCGCGACGAACCGCATCGAAGTCCGCGCATTCCAGCCCGTCCTCGTCGAGCCGGAACGAGCCGTCATGGATGTCGAAGAAGTAGCGGGCCATGCCGGTCTCCACGCGCAAGGGGCGGGAGCACACGCGGTCTCACAGGTGCGGAAAGCCAAGTATCGGGCCGCGATAGTACAGTTCTATACGGTTCTCGTAGGATTGCACCCGGGGCTTACGCTGCGATGCCATTCCTTCGCAACCGGCTCGACGCCTTCCCAGTGTATTTCCGCCCCGACCCTTCCGACTGACTATAGGCAAAGCTATGGCTCTCCCCAGGGATCCACAGTGGCGCAGGCCAGCTCAAGCGTGGACTTTTGTACGGAACTGGCCTAGGTGTTCGGGTCTCATCGCGACCTCGTTCCGAGGCGAAAAGCAGGCATCCTAGCCCGGCCGAGGAACAATCCCTCAGCGACCCCCGAAGGCGCGTGTGCCATAAGGGGGCATGGCCCCTGAAATGTCCTCCGATAAGCCGAAGCGCG